>JABIPG010000049.1 GCA_018698795.1 Rhodospirillaceae bacterium | reverse complement strand
GAGAAAGGATCAAACGAAAAACGATGGAGAACCGGCGCTTGCAACATCGCAAATACGCCGCTTAATATCTTGAATCAGATGAGCCAGACCCTCTCTTAGATCAGGCCGTTGATTGTTCCAATTCATATGACGACAGACAGTTTCAGGCTCAACAACGATCCATTTCCAGCCAGCAGAAAATGGTTGCCGTCAGGGCTGCGGAAAAAGTGTCGGCGGCAACGGGACGAGTTTTAGATAGGCTTAAATCGGTAGCGATCATCGGGCGCCCGTTTTCCCGGTCGACAGCGGAGCGATGGCTGGCACTGCACAATACGCTGGCGCAGGACGAAAATTTTATCGAAATCGCCTTGGTAAACGGGCAGGGAGCTGAACTGGTAAAAGTTTCACGCAAACAAATTTTCAAGTCTTCTGATCTTGGCGATTTATCGAACCAAGAGCTGTTTGAACAATTGAAAAACAAACACAATCATATCGAACCAATCCAAATCGATGAGGTGAGCGAACAACCCTCGCTTCGAATTGCCGTGCCGATCACCAATATAGCCGGAGATCTAGAAGGTGGGTTGATTGCCAAAGTCAGTTTGAAATTCGTCTGGGACCTCATTGCATCCTTGAAACTCGGAGAGGAAGGCCTGGTTTATGTGGTCGATCGGAAAGGAAAGCTCATCGCTTTTCACGATCTTCGCCGGGTGATGGCGGGCGAGTCCGTCAGCGGGCTAGCGAAAATCGCGGCGTTCACAAACTCCGGTGAGGCGACCACGCCGAGCGAGGCCAGTTTGGAAACAGGTATATCTGGAAATCTCTCTTTAACCATGTATGTGCCGCTTACTGTTCCCGATTGGGCGGTTGTCGTTGAGGTTCCGTTTTTCGAAGCATACCGGCCGGTATTGGATTACTTGGTTTTTGCGATGGTCGGCATCGCCATGGTGTCGGCATTGGCTATTGTCGTGGGGATGCTTTACGCCCGGCGCTTGGCAGCGCCCCTACTTGACTTAACGAAAACGGCTTCACTGATTGCTGATGGCGAACTGGCGTTGGAGACACCTGTCGAAGGGGCTACCGAAGTCCGGACACTAGCAACGGCATTCAACACCATGACGACTCAACTCCGAAGCTCGATTTATTCTCTGGAGGAAAAAGTCACTGACAACATACGGATAACAAGTTTACTGGAGTCTGCGAGGGATGAAGCGGAAAAGTCCAATAGGGCGAAATCTGAATTTCTCGCTTCCATGAGTCACGAATTACGAACCCCCCTCAATGCCGTTCTTGGCTATGCTCAGATGTTGCAATTGGATCCCAAGAATCCTCTATCTCCGGCCCAGAACGAACATGTTGATAGTATCATGGCTGGGGGTAGCCATCTTCTCGACCTGGTCAATGAGATACTGGATTTGGCGAGAATTGAAGCCGATCAGCTAGAACTTTCCTTGGAAGATGTCAGTGCGAAGGATGTCATTGCCGATTGCCTGGGCTTGATCGCACCTCTTGGTGCGCAGCGAGACATAACCTTTGTCGATAAATACAGCCACGTGCAGTCAGATATGCTTTTCACCGATCGCAAACGTCTTAAACAAGTGCTGGTGAACCTTCTTTCCAACGCAGTCAAATTCAACATCGATGGTGGCACCGTGATTGTTGAGCTTCAGGAATGTGATCTCGATTATCTTCGTATTGTCGTAACGGATAACGGTATTGGCATCCCTGACGAAGAACGCGCTGATGTTTTCCGGTTGTTCCATCGACTGGATACAAATTCAATGATTGCAAGTGAAGGTACCGGCATTGGACTGACTGTTTCGAAACTGCTTGTCGACCGGATGGCAGGCCGCATCGGTTTCGACAGCGATGTTGGTGAGGGCAGCACGTTCTGGCTCGATCTTCCTTTGGCCTCAAATCATGATGTTTTGATTTGGACGAATTCCCTGCGAATCGGCATCGATGCAATAGACAAGGATCACCAGAGCCTGATTTTGCTGCTAAATCGTATTATGCGTCGATCCGGCGATGAATCGGACGTGAGCGACGTTATTGTGCATTTTGCTGAGTGCGCGAAACACCATTTCAAGCGTGAAGATGTGATCATGAAGGTTTGCGGGAGTCCAGCCTTCGAAAAGCACCGCGATCATCATCGCCAACTTCTTACCAATTTAGCCAATCTCATTGAGGCGCCGAAAAACCAGCACAATCCCGATGACTTTATCCGTTTACGCAAATCTCTGAGGAGTTGGTTGGTCGACCACATTTTGGAAGAAGATGTCAATATCGCATCATACGCCAAGGACAAGAGCCAAGAAATTCAGAAGGCTCTGGAAGACTCCGGTCTTCTCCTTGAGATCGTGACGCTGACCGCAAAATGAGTCAGCCGAGAGGCGTGAATATGGAGCAGCCGAGGTTTTAATGCGCGTGATGACCGCGCCAACAACGGACCGGGCCCGGCGGAGCAGCCGTCGATCACCCAGGCCGTAGAGGCCATGACCCGGAATTGATTGAGCCCGAATTTCGAAATCTATCCTTTTCTGTTGTGATCGCTGACGTGCGCGACACTTTAGAGCTTGCGGGCGCGTAACATCTGCGCCGGTTTCGCGCGATAAGCGCCGAGCGTCGCGGCCAACCCCACCGCGACGGTCACCAGTATAGACGCGATGGCAAGCTGACCGCCGCCGGCCCACGATACATTCACGCCTCCAACGCCTGCTGCGCGCGCCATACCGTAAGCAATGCCCAGGCCCAATGGCACAGCGGCGATGGCCACCAAGATACCCAAGCCAAGAAACTCCGCCACCACCTGGCCCAATAACTGACGCCGCCGCGCACCGAGTACCTTAAACAACATGGCGTCGTTGGTTCGTTCCCGAAGACCCTGAAACACGCTCCCGGCCAGCACCATCAAGGCGGCAAGCGCCCACATCAGCGTCGCTGTTCTCAACCCCAGCAGCAAGGTGTCCAGCGCCGTGGAAAATGATTCCAAAACATCCTCTACGCGGACCAACGGCACGCCGGGAAAATGTGTTTTGACGTGTGCTTCCAGCGCCGCCGCAGCACCCGGTTTAGCTTTTAGCGATGCGGCTAGGGTATAGGGAATGCCGGCGAACGTGACGGGCGTGGCGATAATCGGAAAGTCTAAATCAAGGCCAGTCCAATCGACGCTACGAAAGTTGAAGATCTCACCAGTTCGCACTTCGCCGCCAATATTCATGGTTATCGTATCGCCCAGGTTCAGACCCAGTTTTTTGGCAATGCCGATGTCGACCGAAAATCCGGAGCGGCCCGATTGCGCGGCATTCCATGAGGGGCCATCGGCAAGTTCCGCCGCAAATGATACACCACGGTCGCCGCGGATAACCCAATTCATGGAAGCCGGAAGATCAAGCTCAGCCACCGGTATGCTACCGATGGCCTGCACCCGCGCGTGCAAAAATGGCATGATCCGCGCGCCGTTTAGCATGTTCACCTCTGCCAAGTTCAAAGCAAGCTGGCGTGCTGTTTCGGGTTTCAATGAAAATGCAACCAAATCCGGCGCGGTTTGCGGTAAACTTTTCTGTATGTGGCGGCTGGCGGCAACGCCGACGCCATCCAGCGCCACCAGCAGTGTTAACGTCAGGCCCAGCGCCATAACCACCGGCCCGGTGGGCGCGCCGGCCCGATAGAGGTTGCCAAGCGCCAGACGCACGGTGGCGCCGTTTCCCCCGGTTGGAATTCTGGTCGGGAACCGGGTCAGGAATTGGGCCGAAAACCGGGCCAGGCGTGAGAGTGCTACGCCCAAGCCGAAATAAATTGCGGCCAACGCCAAGGCGCCGACGAGGAATGCCACTGTCATCACAGGCATGGGTGATACCCAAAACACCAACGCTACGAGCGCCAAAACAATAAGACCGGCAACCAACCAACCCGCAACATTTGAGTGTTCGTGCGAGGGGCTGATGCGTGCGCGCAACAACGCTTGCGCTTTCATATGGCGGACCCCCATTAAAGGCCACCAGGCGAACAGCGCGGCGACCAACATGCCAAATAGCCCCGCTGCTAACAGCGGCTTTATGCGGGGCAAGGTCTCCAGAGCAAACGGCAAATGCTCATCCAATGCCGATGCCGCTAGGGCGGGGCCGGCCGCGCCCACCCCAGCCCCGAGAAGGCAGCCGACGAAGGCCATGGCCATGATCTCGAACCCGATCGCCAAGGTGACGACACGTGGTGGTGCGCCGACGGATTTTAAAATGGCGATGACCTCAACTTTGTCGGCGATGTGTGCACGAACGGCGCCCGAGATACCGGCACCACCAACAAGCATCACACCCAGACCGATGAACAAGACCAGCACATGGGTCATTTCCAAGGCGCGCTCCAGGCCTGGTACGCCATCGTGCGCATTGACCATGCGCCAACCTGATTGCGGGAACTCGCGATCGATTCGGGCCAAGGCGGCTTTGGCGTCATCGGGTGCATTTGATCCAGCGGGCAACTTCACACGCGAATAATAGTACACCTCGGCGCCTGCGCCGGTGAGGCCGGTGGCGGCGAGGCTTTCACCGGACACGATCATGCGTGGGCCCAGGGCGAAAGCCCGGAAAGACCGATCCGGCTCAACCGACAGCGTGCCCCGCAATTGATAGCGGGTGCCCCCGATCTGCACATGGTCGCCCAATGACAAACCCATTGCATCGAACAAGGCGCGGTCGGCGATGGCACCGTATTCACCATCCCGGCGTTCGAGCGCATTCTGGACGTTGATCGCGGGCTGAACCTCGACAGTCCCATAAAGCGGGTACTGCTGATCCACACCCTTAAGCTCGATCAGCAAGGGCGGGCCGCTCGCGTCGCCGGACTTGAGCGCCCGTGCCATGGGTCGCAACTCCGCCGTTGTGCTGACGATGCCTTCGCGGCGCATAGCGGCGTGTTCGGCTTTGGAGGGCGGGCGGTGAAACAGCCGCAGGCTCAGGTCGCCACCAATCGATTCGAGTCCGCCCTGGCGCGCGCCATCCATCAAGCTTTGCGAGGTTGCACCGACCAGCGCGACAGCCGCCGCCCCGATGAACACCCCCGCCACCAGCAACCATAGCCCACGTAAACCGCCACGCATTTCCCTGATTGCAATGCGTGCGGCCATTGCAGCGTGGTGAAATAGCGCCATCAATTCTCCAGAAACTTTGCTCGGATGTGATCCGGGCTTTGCGATATCCGCCGTTCAGATCAATTCGTCGCTACGGTCATCCGTCTCGCCGAAGCGGCTGAGGATAGCGGGCTTGGTACCTTCGTAGACACGGCCCAGGCCTTGCGAGATGCGCTGGTTTTCACGCTCGAACAGGGAGTTGCCGTCCATGTCGCTGTCGACAATAAAGGGGCCGAAGTTTTCGACCTCCATCACCCACATGGCTTGCGCAATGCCCAGTTCTTCAATCCAGATGGCGTCGCGCACATGTTTGACGCCGCGCCCCAGCAATGCGCCGGTGCCGTAACCGACCGTGGTCAGGTACACAGCCCCATTGGGCACGAACATGTTGCGGTAATCTTCGCCCGACATGCCACCTTTGCCGATGACCAGTTTCGCGCCGGCGACCTCGAACCAACCGGCCATCCATTTGGAAAACCGAAACGATGCCGTAGCTGTCACAGCACGTAGGTTGAATGTGCCGTCTTCGTTGACGGCGGCGGCCGGCGAACAATGGAAGTTGGCGCCACTGACGGCGGGCAGATCGATGGGCAGTGTCGCGCCCTGTTCAAGCACCTTTGTGTATACGCCTTCGCGGCCCGTGTAGACGACGCCGTCCAGATACACCACGTTGCCGATCTCCAGCGCCCGCAAATCTTCGGGCGTAGGATTTGTACTCAGGCGGACTGTTTTGAGGTTACCGTTGCCGGAGGCCATTCGACCGTCTCCCGTCGCATGTAAGGGGTGAACCAGTTGGGGTCGGTTCGGTATTCAACCCGCCCGTCGGCATGGATGCGCGCCGTGGCGCGGCGAGACGACAGGCAAAAGGCGTGCACGCTCATGGGCATGCCGCCGGTGTGGCAGTAGCCGACCTCGATGTGGCAATCGACCACCATGGCGTTACCGACAAAGCCCATGGCACCCATGCCGATGGAGTTGCCAACCTCTTTAAATTCTTCTTCCAGCGCCGCGATCTTGGGGTCGGGATTGCGATCACCTACGGTGCGCAAGCACGCAGCCTGCTTGCCCAACACCATGGTGGTGTCTTTCGATCCGCCCAAGCCAATGCCGATGATCGCCGGCTGACACGCAAGCCCGCGTTTGCCGAACGAGACCAGGCTATCGATGAAAAAGCGTTTAATGCCGTCGATGCCGTCACCGGGGAACAGCATGCGGTAATCGGTACCGAACAGCCCACCTTTGTGCACGGTGGTGAGATCAAGCCAGTCGCCGTCGGGCTCAAACGCATATTCGATTTCCGGTGCATTGATGCCGACATTATTGTCGTGGTCGGTGCGCCAAAGCGGATGCACGCGATTGGGGCGTAGGGGTACGCTGGTGGTGGCTTCCGCCGTGGCCAGGCGTAGCCTTTCTTCCATCGCTACCGGGCCGCCATCAATGCGCGCCTCGTTGCCCATTTTCACGTACCAACGCGGCACGCCGGTATCGGCGCACATGGCGCGCCGGTCTTCCTTGGCGGCTTCGTAGTTCTCCAGCATGGCTTGCAAGACGAACGAGGACAGATCCCCTTCTTCCTTGGCGGCTGTTTCCTTCAGGCCGCTCAGGTAGTCGTCGGGAATCTCAATGGCCGCCTTGTCCATCAGTTGACGTGCGGTCGTATGGATGATGTCGATATCGATCATGGTTACCTTCGATATGGCGATGAAGCCTTAGGTCTACAACTCACAAACCCTGGGGGCAATGCTCTCAAGTATACCCGAGGCGCGCATCTGTGTTGCGGGCCTCTCGGGATCGCTTGGCGGGCTTGCCAAATCCACCGCCGCCGGGCGTACGCAACACGACGCGATCGCCCTTCATCAGGATATGTTGTTTGTGCACGTCGATGGGCTGTCCGTTGATTTCAACACTGCCGAGCCCACCCGCTTCACCGCCGGCTAGGCCGGGTGCGGGAAAGCGCGTGCGTTCGGTCATGAACAGGCCGGTCAGCGGGCGCTCCGACGTGCACTCGAACGCGATCTCTTGGCCAAGCCCGCCCAGCGCTTCGCCGTCGCCGCCGGACCCGGGGCTAAGACGCTTGAACAGGCAATGCAGCGGGCCGTTGCGTTCCGCTACTTCAACCGGTGTCGAGGAAATATTCGAGGGCCACGACAGGCAATGCTCGCCGTCACCCATGCTCGTCGCACCCATGCCGCCGTTGTAGAACAGCACATTGGCGAAAGTTTTTCCGGCATCGTCCGTGCCCGCAACGGTGAACACCCACAACGGCGAGCCGGCGCCGGCCATGACGCGGTCGGGGATGATCTGTGCTAACGCGCCGAACACCGCTACCGGCACGTAGTGCCCGGTGTTGGATCGCGCCACCACGGCGGCTGGATACTTGGGGTTCACCAGGCAATCTTCCGGCGCGGTCACTTTTATGGGCCGGAACATGCCTTCGTTATTCGGCAGGTCCGGTAACAGTGCGCATTTCACCGCGTAGGCCGTCATCGCGTAGGTGTAGGCCATCACACAGTTGATGGCGCGGGGCTGGGCGGGAGACGTGCCTTCGAAATCAGCGACGATGTCATCACCCGCTACCGTCACGGCAACTTGGAAGCGGTAGGGGGCTTCGGCGCCGTCTGTCTCCATCGCGAACTCGAAGGTACCGTCCGGTAAATCGTTGATGGCGTCGCGCATGGCCTTTTCCGTGCGCTCGAATAACTCGTCGCCGAAAGCATCCAACCCTAGCAGGCCGTAATCCTCCATCAGGTCGACCACACGGCGCTGCATCAATTCATTAGCGCCAACCTGGGCCCAGATATCGCCGATGGTTTGTTCCGGCGTGCGGACGTTGCGTTTGAGCAACCGAACGAGACTTTCATTGGTGTCGCCGCCATCGATCAATTTCATGGGCGGGATTTGAAAGCCTTCCTCGAACACTTGGCGCGATTCCAAGGACCGCAGCCTGCCGCCGATGTCCGGTACGTGCGAGGTGGTCGCGGCGAACGCGACCAGCGTTTGGCCCATAAAGATCGGTTTCACCAGACAGACATCGCTCAGGTGCCCGGTGCCAATCCATGGGTCGTTGGTGATCAAGATATCGCCCGGCGCCATGTTGTCAGGCCCGAATTCTCCTAAAAAATGCCGCACGGTTTGCGGCAAGGTGGCGATGAACGACGGAATCGAGCCCGAGTTTTGCGCCAGTGAATGGCCGCGAGAATCCGTCAGGACACAGGCGAAATCGTTGGCTTCGTTCGACAGCGTCGAGAACGACGTACGCACGATCGCTTTCGCCGCCTCATCGACAATGGAGATCAGTCGTGTCCACATCACCTCCATGAAGATGGCGTCGAACTGTTGAGTGGGCTCGGTCATTGTCGCTACCTCAATTCGGCAAGTGCACGACGACGTTGCCGCCTGCCGAGACTTCCCACTTGGCACCAGGGCCGACGATCAATGTCGAGCCTTGGTCTTCAATGATCGCCGGGCCGTCAAATGATTGTCCAGCGGCCAGCCGCTCGCGGTCGTAAACGGTTGTTTCCATATAATCGCCATGTTCCGGAAAGTAAGCTGGTCGCTTATTTTTGATTGCATCGCCCGGCAGTGCTTCAGTCGCTTGACCCAGCAACTCGCCGCCCGGCACCGGCGCGCGAGCGGTCAGACGGATATTGGTGAACTCAACCGGCACGTCCATGGGGGTGCGGCTGAATTTGTCACGGTAGCCCGCCTCAAAGGCGACCCGTAGATCGCCGCGTGTGGTGTCGTCGTATGGGCCATCCGGCAGCGGCACCACGAGCTCAAACCCTTGGCCTACATACTTGCCATCGGCCAAACGCTGGAATGAGGTCGTTGTCGGATCGAGCCCGGTCTCGGCGATCACCGACAAGGCATCGTCTTGCAAGGCTTGGAAGGCTGTCTCCAGCGCAACCATATCGCAATCATCCAAGCGCGCGCCCACGGTGGCGACGCGGTCGACCCGACCTGGCGCGACAAGCAACCCCAGCGCCGATGCAACGCCTGCGGCGTTGGGGCAGATCAATTTCTTCAGGCCCAATTTTTTGGCCACGTAGTAGGCATGTACCGGGCCCGCGCCGCCGGTGCTCAAGAGCGCAAAGTCACGTGGATCACGTCCCCGCTCGGCGATGTGCACGCGGGCAGCACTGGCCATGTTCTCGTTGACCACATCATGGATGCCCCAGGCAATCTCGGCGCGCGCGAGCTCGGCCTTGTTGGCTATCTCGTCCAAGGCCGACAAGGCGGCATCCATATCGACGCTTAACATGCCACCCGCGAAATAATCGGGATTGAGATATCCAAGAGTGAAATCCGCATCCGTGACAGTGGCCTCCATGCCTCCGCGCCCGTAGGCCGCCGGACCGGGCTCGGAGCCGGCACTTCTGGGGCCGACCTTCAAAAAGCCCAATTCGTCGATCCGCGCGATTGAGCCGCCGCCGGCGCCGATCTCGATCAGCTCGACGGTGGAAATTCGGATCGGCAGACCGCTGCCTTCGGTGAAACGTTCCTGTCTGCCGGCTTCGAAGCCGTAAGCAATCATCGGCTCGCCGCCATCGACCAAACATAGCTTTGCCGTGGTGCCACCCATATCAAAGGCCAACAGTTTGCCGTCGGCGTCGTCGTGGCCGAAGTAGGCGCCGGCGAGCGCGCCGGCGGCAGGGCCCGATTCCAGCATCTGCACGGGTGTGCGCTTGGCTTCCGCCACATGCGTCAGGCCACCTGATGAGATCATCAGGTGTAATGGCGCTTCGATGCCGGTGGCGGCGATCTTATCGGCCAGGGAATCGAAATAGCTTTCCGCCAACGGCTTGATGAAGGCGTTGGCGGCGGTGGTGGACGCGCGCTCGTACTCGCGCACCTCGGGTGCCACTTCGGACGAGATGGTGACGCTGAGGTTTGGGAATTTCTGTTTTAAGAACGCAGCAGCCTGGCGCTCGTGTGCGGGGTTCATGTAGGCGTGCAGGAACACAACCGCGACAGCTTCAACGCCGGCTTCAAGCAACGCCTGCGCGGCCTGCTCAAGTGACGCCGTGTCCAATGGCGTCAGGACGTTGCCATCGGCGTCCATGCGCTCCAGGGCTTCGGTGCGCAGGTCGCGTGGCACCAGTGATACCGGCTTTTTGATGGCGATATCGTAGAGGCCGTATTTGCGTTCACGACCGATTTCGAGCGTGTCGCGAAAACCGAGCGTGGTGATCAGGCCTGTCTTGGCCCCACGGCGTTCAATCAGGGCGTTGGTGAACAGCGTTGTCGCATGGACCACCCGAGACGTGTCGATGGCCTCGAATTCACCGGCTTCAGCCAGCGCGTTGACGCCATCAATGACGGCGCGCGATGGGTCATCGTAGGTGGTGAGGATCTTGCGATTGAACTGCCGCCCCGATGAGGTGTCGTAAACCACGATATCGGTGAAAGTGCCGCCGATATCTATACCCAGTGCGTAACGTGACACGTCGCCCCCCTAGTTCTCCGCGCAGCATTGGCTATGCGGGCTCTTGGGTCAAGGTTCTCAGGTTGGCAAAGGGGAACGCTTTTTGGTTGGGTTGCAGGCTAGCTAGGACGCGCGTTCGGCGATGACTGATTCCAGCTGCGCCGTGGTGGCGCGCAGCTGCGCCTTGATCTTCCCGGCCGGGATATCTTCGTTCGCGGTAGACTGATAGTTGTCGGGCAGGATGTCTTTGATATCGAAATCTTCGGCCACGCCTTCGATGTCGAAATCACTATCGGCAATATAGCGGTATTTCAAAACCGCATTGGTCCAGGCGAAGAACCAGAACTGGAAATACCCGAACCCGCCTTTGTCGAGGTTTCGAAGTGCCAGCAACAGCCCCCGGAACGCCCAGTAAATATTCGAAGGCTGCGCTGCGAAGCGCATCAGGCGTTGGGTCATTTGCCAGAGCGCAGCTTTGTTGGCGGCGATCATCTTGATGAAAAGCCCCAAGTTGCCGAAGCCCTTGCCCTCCATGGCGACGAACTTGCCTTCGTTCAGCAGATCGAAAAAGCCTTTCAGGCGCTGGTATTGGTAGCCACCCTTGCAGAACTCGCTGACGAAATATTTGTAGCCGTTGATCATGGTTTGCGCCGGCAATACGTAGCGCACGTTGGTCTGATACTTGTAGCCGCCAAGCCCGAAACGCACGTCGCGCAAGCGCTTTGAGAGTTTCATGCGCCTGTACAGTGGCGTACCCGGCAATGCCGTTAACAGCGACGGATCGCCCGACAACAGCGCGCCATCACGCAGGCCGTCCAGGGTTGTCTGGAAGGCTTCATCTGTATCGGAATCAAACCCGAAAATTAATCCAGCTACGACAATAAAGCCGCGCGACTGGATCTGCCGAACTACGTCGATCATGCCACGCGCCGTATTCTGCACCTTGGCGGTTTCAAGCAAAGAGTTCTGCGAGAAGCTTTCGATGCCGATGAACAGCATGTCGAAACCGGCGCGGCGCATCTTCTCCATCAGGCTGTCGTATTTGTAGAGATTGATGGTCAGCCAGGTATAGAGACTTGGGCGAAAGCCGGTGCGCTGCTGCCAATCGAGAATTTTGTCGATGACCTCTTCTGCCCAGCGTGGCTCGCCGATGAAATTGTCGCAGGCGAACAGCACCTGATTGACGCCCTGGCGCGCCAGGTGGTCGAGCTCGGCGACGATTAAATCGGGCGATTTGTTATGCGGGCGATTATTGTCGGGCAGAATACGGATATCGCAAAACTCGCACAAAAACGGACAGCCGCGCGAAACCTCCAGCACTGCGCCATAGTAACGTCCGACTGTGCTGTCGAGCATGGGCCGGTAAAACGGCCGCGCTTCGTTGATCGGAAAGCGCCGCGGCGACTTGATGATGTGCTCAAGCGTCACGCCGGTGCGCAAGGCTTCTAACAACCGCTCGATTTCCTCCTCGCCGTCGCCGACAAAGGCATGATCGAAATTCTCCAGCTGTTCGAGCGTGCCCGCTTGCTCGAAGGACCAGCAGATCGGCCCGCCGATCATACTTTTCGCATGCGGGAAGCGTCGCTTTAGCTCGCTGCGCACGCGCTCCATGTTGCCGAAATCTTGGTTGATGCCACTAAACAAGAAAACGTCGGCATCTCCGATGCCTGCCTCGGGCTCAAACCGGCAATCGGTAAGCGATAGCGCGAACCGGCCATCGCCCGGAATATGAGCGCCTAAGGTGTAGGCCCAAACCGGCATGAATTTGGCGCCGTAGTTCTGGGTGTCGGCATACACGGGATCCGGCGCATGAATGAATGCGACACGGAATGGTGTGGCAGTGCCAGTGGTTGGGCCAGTGGTCACGCCAGTGGTCACGCCAGTGGTTAGGCTAGTGGTCATGTCAGTCTATCGTTTGGGGCAACAGTTTCAGCATGCGCATCTTATTACCGCATATGGGGCTTTTGGCCACGCATTAAAGGGGGAGGGGGCGTACAGCATTCAATCTTGATGCGCACATGCAATCTATGTGCATCGCCAAAAGCATGCATTTTGAGCGGTTGGTGGATTTTGGGATTTTAACGAACAGGATTTTGGCGGTGGAGGCAGTCTGAAGCGAACCCGTCTCGGGTGATTTCCCTGTTTTACAGGGAAATCAGGGGAATTTTGGAATTTCCCGGTAATGGCGGCCATTGTGAGTGCAGGAAACGCCTGAATTCTGCGCTTCGTTACAAAACCCCCCTAAGGATTTAACAGGCAAATTCCATCTGGAAAAGCTATGAGAAACGGCGTTTATGTCCAAGATAGTTCGCTCTGCCACTGCCACCGATTGAGATGCATCAAGGGCAATCTCTATGGCATCAGCCAGGATATTGAGCATTTTTGGATAAGAGGTATCGCGATGATGACATCACGCGAACGGTTTCTTGCGGCTCTACGACGTCAACATGTTGATCGGCCTTCGGTGGCCAATCCAACGTCAATCGTTACCACAGATCTACAAGACAAATTGGGCATTCACTTTCCATATGCTCACCAAGACGCAACGCAGATGGCAGCCTTGGCATTGGCTGGACATATGGAACTTGGCTATGATGTAGTTTCCCCGATCTTTGCTGGCGGCACCCATGAGGCGGAAGCGCTTGGCGTGCCGGTGCGCTGGGGCGACCGTGGACATATGCCGGCATGTGAACGGTCCATCTGGACGACTGACGATGAAATCAAAATTCCCGACGATTTCATCGATCATCCGGCGATTGCCGTGCCGCTAGAGGCTATTCGTCTGCTGAAACACGAGATTGGGACCGAGGTCGGTATCATCGGCAAAGTCTACGGCCCGTGGTCGATGGCCTATCATTGTTTCGGGCTCAGTCATTTTCTCAAGATGACGATCAAGAACCCAGGCATGGTCAGCGATATTTTGGAAAAGCTAAAGGACGTCGCCGTCCGGTTCGGTCGAGCTCAGGTCGAGGCCGGCGCCGATGCGCTTTGCTACGGCGCGCACATTACCGGAGATCTTATACGTCCCGAGGCCTACCCGCAGTTCCTAGAGGAGATCGATCAAGGGATGGAAGCGGCTATCGGCGCACCGCTGATTTTTCATTGTTGCGGGCGAACGCTTGACCGGATCGGTTATTTCAACACCAACGCTCAGACCGCTTTCCATTTCGAGAGCCAAAATGATCCGGCGGAAATGAAGGCCCTGGCGGAGATGGTCCTGATCGGCAATATCAACAACCCCGAAATTATTCGATCGGGCAGCTGTGATGATGTTCGCCACGCGGTATTTACGGCATTAGATGCCGACGTCAATATCATCGCGCCAGAATGCGCGGTGCCGCTTGACGCGCCAATGGCTAATGTCAGGGCGGTTGTTGAGTCGGTATTGGAATATTCCGCGAGCGGGCGTGAGCGAGCAGTCTGAATCTATCCCGTTTCGGATCTGCAGTTTTCTGCAATATTGACCCTGCCATATGTAACCAAATATGATGGCCTTGATATATTGATAATACATCAGAGATTGGGAGGTTGCGTTGGCGGATTCGCCGGACCGAAAGAAACGGACGATCACCGAGATTCGCGACTCGAAAACCAGTGGCGAAAAAATGGTCTACATGTCGGTGCCGGATTACACCTCGGCGCAATGGGGAGAAATGGCTGGCATTGACGTTGCTGTCGTCGGTGACAGTCTGGCGATGATCGCTCATGGTCACGCTAACACCATTCCGGCAACCATGGACATGATGGTCATGCACAGCCAAGCGGTGCGCCGCGGTGCGCCGAATACATTCGTGCTCGGCTGCATGCCCTACCAGAGCTATAACACTATCGACCGGGCTCTCGTCAACGCGACGCGATTTATGCAGGATGCCGGTTGCGACGCAGTCAAGCCGCAGGGCGGAAAGAGCCAGGCCCATATTCTGCGTGCCTTGGTCGATTCCGGCGTTCCGACGGCATCGCACATTGGTTTGACGCCACACACGGTGGCCATGTTCGGCGGCTTTAAAATTCAGGGCCGAACCGCCGAGGCGGCAATGAAGATACTCGAAGATGCGTTCGCCATTCAGGATGCTGGGTGTTTCATGCTGGAGTTTGAGGCGGTGCCTGGCAAGATCGCCCAGCTGATTTCCGAACAATTGGAAATACCGACCATCGGCATCGGTGCCGGGGTCGGCACCGACGGCCAGATTTTGTTGGGTTACGATTTGCTCGGTGTGTTTACGGACTTCAAGCCCAAGTTTACCAAACGCTATGCCAAGCTGACCGAGGTCGCCGTCGGCGGTATTGAACAGTATGTCAAAGAGGTGAAAGAGGGCAGGTTCCCCGACAATGACCATACTTATGGTGTCGACGACAATGTTTTCGATGAGTTTTTGACCTTGGTCGAGAAACGAAAACAGATATAAGATTCGCTGAGTTTTTTTAAGCCTATTGGGAGCGCCAATGTCCGCAGAAACTGTCAACGCCAAGAAATCGGAAAAACCTCAAGGTAGCTTGACGGATCACGCCTACCAAGAACTTGAAGAGCGGATCGTGACGCTGCGCCTGCGGCCGGGTGAGGTGCTTTCGGAGACTGCATTGTCGTCACAGTTGGGGATTGGCCGCACACCGATCCGTGAAGCTTTGCAGCGGTTAGCTCGGGAAGGCTTGATCGTCATCCTGCCGCGTAAGGGAATTCTCGTTTCCGAGATCAATCCGGGTAAGCAAATGCTGGTCTTGGAAGTACGGCGGGAACTTGAAAGATTGATGGCGCGGACCGCAGCGGTGCGACGGAACGAAGCCGAACGCGATATGTTTCTTCAGATTGCCGACGGCATGGAACAGGCGGCTCGCGACAACGATGATATTGCATTCATGCGCTACGACAATGCGTTCAATGACCTTCTTGCGGCAGCCGCCCACAATGAGTACGCGATCCGAGCTATCAATCTGATGAACGGCCTGTCGCGCCGCTTTTGGTATGTCCACTACAAGGAGACGGCCGACATGCCGTTCTGTGCGCGTCTGCATGCCGCCGTCGCCCGGCATATTGCAGAGGGCGATAGCGACAGCGCGGCGGAGGCGTCAGATCTGCTGGTCGACTATGTCGAAACGTTTACCCGCGCCACTGTCAACACGGGAACCGGGCGCTAACATGGCGATCACGCTCGCGGATATCAACCAAGCGCTACACGATGTTGGTCTGACCCCGCGAGGTGCCTTTCACCCCGGTGCAGAAGACAACGTACCCGATCTTTCGGACGGCCAACCGGCAGGGACACTGGTCCTGGCCGGAAATGCCGGCCCGGCGGTATGGACAGCATTCAGCGCCGCCCGCGATCCAGACACGGAATTGCTTGATGATTGGTCGCGCGATGTCATCGCTCCCTTGGCCGAGCGTCTCGGTGCAGCAGCTCTGTTTCCCTTCCAAAAGCCGCACCTGCCGTTCCAACGTTGGGCGCAAAAAGCCGAATCTTGCCATGCGTCGCCATTGGGTATGTTCATTCATCCCGACCACGGGCTCTGGCACGGCTACCGCGGAGCCTTGGTGTTTTCGTCGCGATTGGCGTTGGCCGCCGCCGATAACCGACCGTCACCCTGTGACAGTTGCACAGACAAACCCTGCTTGACGACCTGCCCAGTCGCCGCATTCACCACCGCTGGTTACGATGTGCCGACGTGCGCTCGGCATCTCGACAGTTCAGCCGGTGTCGATTGCATGGCCGAAGGATGCCGGGCGCGGCGGGCTTGTCCGCAAGGCGATGTGGCTCGCTATCATCCCGCGCAAGCGGCTTTTCACATGCGGGCGTTTTTGAAAGCCCGGCGTGCCGACGGAAGCCTGAATTGAGCTGATCGCGTGCCCATAGTGGGATAAACCGACGTCGTTCCGAATTCCCACAAAAAAAATCATGACATTTTGTGTTTTCTAAACTAATATATCACAAGAATATTAGATCATTGTTTAGAGCAAAACCTATGAGGCGTCGCTTGTCAGTGGCGTTCGAATAGCAAGGGAGGCGGAGATGTCGGTTCAGGAAATTTACGATGCGGTGATGGAATATGAAGAGGAAGACGTCGCTGAACTGGTGCAGGCAGAAGTTGACGCCGGCACCGACGTTGAAAAAATCCTCAACGAAGGCCTGATCAACGCACTCGATGTGATTGGTGAGAAATTTAGCGCTGGCACCTTGTTCGTGCCGGAAATGCTGATGGCCGCTGAAGCCGTGCAAGCCGGCTTGGAAATTATTCGTCCGTTGCTCGTGGATACTGACATCAAGTCACCCGGCACGGTCATTCTCGGCACGGTTAAGGGAGATTTACACGATATCGGCAAGAATCTTGTCGGCATGATGTTTGAAGGTGCCGGGTTCAAGCTGATTGATCTTGGGACCGACGTCGATCCAGAACAGTTTATCACTGCCGCGCAGGAAAACGACGCCCAAATTATTGCTCTTTCCGGATTATTGACAACCTCGATGCCGGAGATGGAAAAAACCGTTGCGGCAATCCGCAAGGCCAATGAAACCCGCAATTTGAACGTCAAAACAATGGTCGGCGGACCACCGGTCAATGCCGAATTCGCCACAAAAATCGGCGCCGACGGCTACAGCGTTGACGCACCGACAGCTGTCGATGACGCACGCGCTTTCATCGTTGCCGGTATCTGAGGAAAGGGAACAGTACAATGAGTTGGACACATCGCGAACGTATTCTGGCGGCGTTGAACCACGAGGAGCCGGACCGTGTGCCGATCGATTTCGGCGGCGCCGAGTTCACCTCCATCACGCTTGCCGGCTATGAGAAATTGAAAAAATATATGGGTGTCGATGAGCCCACCGACGTGATGTCGATCATCCACACCTGCGCCCATCCTGCCGAGAGCATTCTTGAGCAATTTGGTGTTGATACCCGGAATGTCCAACCCAGCGCCTACGAAGGCGGCGTCGATCATTGGATCGATGACAATACCTACATCGACACCTTTAACGTCCTGTGGAAGCGAACGGAAAAAGCCGTCGATCAGCATTTTTTACACCAAGATGGTCCATTCCATGGCGGCAAGCTGACAGTTGAACAGGTTGAGGAATACGATTGGCCGGACGGCAACAATCCCGGTCTGGTCCGAGGTGTACGCGAGCGCGTGCAGCAAATCAAAGCCAGTGGTGATCATGCGGTCTGTCTTTATATACCCGGCGGCGTCATTCACCGGGGCTATGCGATGCGCGGCTTCGAAGCCTATCTTAAGGATCTTTACAAACGCCCCGAAGCCCTGCAGCGAATGATGGATAAGCTGTGCGACTTCTGGTGTGACAATGCGACCTCGATGATCGAGGCGGCGGGACCTGAAAACGTCGATATCATATATTTCGGTGAAGATCTGGGCACTCAGGACAGCTGCATGTTCGATCCTGATTCGATCTACAAGGACTACCTGAAGCCACGCCACCGCCGGATGATCGAGACGGTCAAGGGGTTGACCAACAACAAGGCCAAAGTCTGTTACCACTGCTGTGGCTCGGCCTATCATTTCATTCCGCATCTTTTGGATATTGGCATTGATGCGCTGAACCCAGTGCAGGTAACGGCCAAGAACATGGAGCCCGAACTGCTGAAGGAAACGTTCGGTGATCGGCTGACGTTCTGGGGTGGCATCAACACTCAGAAAACGCTGCCTTTCGGCACGCCAGAGGAAGTGGTTGAAGAAACCAAGCGGATTATCAGCATCCTCGGCAAGGGCGGCGGCTACATTCTCAATAGCGTCCACAATATTCAAGCTGAAGTCCCGCCGGAGAATATTGTCGCCATGTTTGAGACCGGCGTTGCCCATCGATATCACTAGGGTGGATCAAATGGATGCCATCGCCGAAGGGCCCACGACATTGGTTATTTGCTGTGGCGCGATCGCCAATGAGATCGTAACCATCGTCCGTGAAAACGGGTGGCAGCATATGAAAGTCGAGTGTTTGCCAGCCAAGCTGCACAATCACCCGGAAGCGCTTCCGGAGGGCGTGCGCGCCAAAATACGCCAAGGGCGCGCGCGCGGAGATGAGATTGTGGTGCTGTACAGTGATTGCGGTACTGGCGGTGGCATGGCCCGGGTTCTCGAAGAGGAAGGTGTCGAGAATATCGGTGGATCGCATTGCTATGAAGTGTTCTCCGGGTCGGAACAGTTCAAAGATATGATGGAGGATGAACCCGGTAGCTTTTTTGTCACCGATTTTTTGGCCCGGCATTTCGAGAAATTGGTGTTTAAGGGGCTGGGGCTCGACCGTTTTCCGAAGCTACGTGACACCTACTTCGGTCACTACCGAAAACTGGTCTACCTGGTACAGCGTGAGAGCCCCGAAACGTTGGCCCGGGCAGAGGCGGCGGCGGCAAGTATAGGTCTTGAGCTGGAGGTTCGGCACACGGGGTATGGCGGGTTCCAGAAATTTCTGGAACAAAAATAGCGCGACGGCAGATGTATATTATCCGCCAATGGGCGACCCGACATGCGCGGTCCCTGGAAGTTTTTTATCAGCTGACCGCGCGGTTGTTTCATGCCTGCGACGCGATCTGGGTGGGGATCGGAATTGCTCGATTGGAACGGCCATTTGCCGTTGTTGAATCCTGGACTAAAGGGGTGTTGTTCGACTGCCGAATGTGCGGCCGATGCCATCTTTCGGTGACCGGCATGACCTGCGTGATGAATTGCCCAAAGGCCATTCGCAATGGGCCGTGCGGCGGAGTTCGCGCCAACGGGCACTGTGAGGTCAAGCCTGCGATGCCTTGTGTTTGGGTGGAGGCCTGGAAGGGCGCGCAGAGTATGCGCCTTGGCAACGCGATCCGTGTGCCGCTGGCGCCACGCGATCACGCTATTGAGGGCACCTCGGCGTGGCTCCGGTTGAGCGCTGAAAACATCGACAGGCAACGGACTGCGAAGCGGCGAGCGGATGAGGTTTTATCATGAATGAGGTCGCTGCGAATTTCTCAGCGCACCCAGTTTTGGAAGGTGATATCTCAACCGGGCGACTTGAACGGGTGTTGCGGTCGGGTCGGTTCGCGGTCACTGCCGAACTCAACCCGCCTGACTCGGCCGATCCTGAAGATACCTTTCGCCAGGCTCTGGTGTTGTCGCAGGTCTGTGATGCAATAAACGCCACCGACGCCTCGGGCGCCAACTGCCACATGTCGAGTATGGGCATCTGTGCGCTGTTGACCCGCGCAGGGTATTCGCCGGTGCTGCAAATCTCGTGTCGCGACCGAAACCGAATCGCAATCCAGGGTGATGTCCTAGGCGCGGCCGCCATGGGTGTTCACAACATCCTATGTTTGACGGGCGACGGCGTCGAAACCGGCGATCAGCCGGGTGCTAAACCGGTTTTCGATTTGGATTCAACCACTCTGTTGAGTGCTATCCGCGGTATGCGCGACGATGCCAGATTCTTGTCGGGCCGCAGGATTTCGACCCCGCCGGACGTGTTTCTCGGCGCAGCTGCCAATCCGTTCGCTCCGCCGTATGACTGGCGCCCCTTACGCTTGGCAAAGAAAATTGAGGCCGGCGCACAATTTATCCAAACCCAGTATTGCTACGACATCGAAATGCTTCGGCGCTATATGGGCGTTGTTCGCGATCTCGGTCTCGACGAGAAATGCTTCATCTTGGTTGGTGTCGGACCGTTGGCCTCGGCCAAAGCAGCGCGTTGGATCAGGGCTAATGTGCCAGGCGTGCATATCCCGGACGCGGTGATTGAACGCCTGGCAGGTGCCCGGGACCAGAAGCATGAAGGCAAGCAAATCTGTATCGATCTGATAGAGGAAATCCGAGAGATCAAGGGGGTCTCCGGCGTCCATGTCATGGCCTATCGCCAGGAACATCTGGTCACGGAAATCATTCAGAAATCCGGGATTCTCAAGAACCGCATCATCAATGCCGAAACGGCCAGATCGGCCCGCCGAACAGAGGAGGCAACAGCCGTATCATGACGGAAACAGTACTGAGTTCAGCAACCCAGGACGTGGTGATTGGTTTTGAGCGACCATTCGTCGTTGTCGGTGAGCGCATCAACCCGACAGGGCGCAAAAAGCTCGCCGCCGAAATAGCTGCCGGGGATTATTCAACGGTCGAGAGCGATGCGGCGTCGCAGGTGGCGGCCGGTGCGCATGTGCTTGACGTCAATGCCGGTGTGCCGACTGCCGACGAAGCGCAAATGATGACTGAAATCGTAAAGCGGGTGCAGGGCTTGGTCGATGTGCCGTTGTGTATCGATTCCGCCATGGTTTCCGCTTTGGAGGCCGGCTTGGCAGCCTATGACGGCAAGGCCTTGATCAACTCCGTCACCGGTGAAAACGATAGCCTTGAAAGCGTGCTGCCGCTGGCCAAGAAATATGGCGCCGCCGTGGTCGCTATTTGCAACGATGAAGGTGGTATCTCGGAGGATCCTGACGTGCGTTTTGACGTAGCGCGCAAGATCAAGCATCGCGCTATGGATCATGGTCTGCAGGCGGCTGATGTGGTCGTCGATCCGTTGGTCATGCCGGTCGGTGCGGTCGGCGATTCAGGCCGCGCTGTGCTGTCATTGATCGGCCGGGTGCGGGCCGAACTTGAACTCAATACCATTTGCGGCGCTTCCAATGTCAGTTTCGGGTTGCCGGATCGGCAGGGTTTGAATGCGGCGTTTCTGGCCATGCTGATCGGTGCCGGATTGACCTCGGCAATTGTCAATCCACTTCATGGCCAAGTGATGACCGCGATTACCGGCGCCGAAGTTCTGGCCGGTCTCGACAACAGGTGTAAACGATGGATGAAACGCTGCCGAGCTCAGCAGAACACGCAAGCGGCATAGCCTTAGACGTCCTTGTCGTGTTCCTGCCATCCGGCTTGCGAGGCCGGTTCGCGGCTGGCACGCCGGTGCTGGCGGCGGCGCGCAAGCTTGGTGTCGATATAGATTCGATTTGTGGCGGGCGCGGCATTTGCGGACGCTGCCAGATCGCCGTGAGTGATGGCGATTTTCCGAAATTCGGCATTCGATCTGATGGCGATCATCTGAGTTCCTGGGGGGAGCTCGAAGACCGTTACATCGAACGCCGTACACTGGGTAAGGGACGACGGCTTTCCTGCGCAGCAAAGTTGATGGGCGATGCCGTCATCGACGTTCCGGCAGAAAGCCAATTGCATAAACAAATCGTCCGCAAGGAAGCGGAATCACGCAGCGTCGAGATCGACCGGGTGGTGCGACTGTATTACCTGGATATGACAGCTCCCAGTCTGAGCGACCAACGCAGCGACGTGACGCGTCTGCGGGACGCCATGGCAGCGCAGTGGAACCTCGACGCCGTCAGCGTCGATCCGCGGTTGTTGGCCGAGTTGCCGGCGCAACTGCGTGACGCCGATTGGTGTGTCACGGTGGCGGTTCACGAAGGTACCGATATGATCGCCCTGTGGGCCGGATTTCATGACCGGGCCTATGGACTGGCGGTGGATATCGGCACCACCACTATCGCCGCGCATTTGACAGATCTTGAAACCGGTGAGGTCGTTGCGGCGGCGGGTGTGATGAACCCGCAAATTCGTTTCGGCGAGGACCTCATCAGCCGCATCTCGTTTATCCAGCAAAATCCCGGTAGCCTCGATGAACTGACTGCGGAGGTTCGCCGGGCCATTGACGACCTGGCCCACGAAACCGTTGCTGCTATCGGCGCGGAGGTGACGGATATCGTCGATATGACGGTGGTCGGCAATCCGATCATGCACCACATCTTCATCGGGATTGATCCGCTACAGTTGGGCCGCACGCCGTTCCCGCTGGTGGTCGAGGACGCGGTGACCGTCCTTGCTGGCGACCTGGGGCTAGCGGCGGTCAACCCGGCAGCGCGCGTTTATCTACTGCCATGTATTGCCGGTCATGTGGGGGCCGATACGGCGGGCGTGATCCTGGCCGAGGCACCGCATAAACGCGATGAGATGACGCTTCTTGTCGATGTCGGCACCAACGCCGAGATCGTGTTTGGCAACAAGGATCGATTGCTCGCCTGTTCCAGCCCCACCGGCCCGGCATTTGAAGGCGCGCAAATCAGTTGCGGGCAGCGCGCGGCACTGGGCGCGATTGAGCGGGTACGTATCGACCCCAAAACCCTAATGCCGCGGTTCCGGGTAATTGGCAGCGATCTATGGTCGGACGATCAGCAGTTTAAAGCGGCGACGGCAGAATTCGGCGTCACCGGCATTTGCGGCTCGGGCATTATTGAAGCCGTCGCTGAGATGTTCCTTGTGGGCTTAGTCAATCGCACGGGGCTTGTCGATGGCGAGAGATTTCCGGACTGCGCGTGGTTGGAAGCTGATGAAGAAGTTTACTCCTACCGCCTGCACGATGGTCCGCCGCATATCCTGATTTCGCAGACCGATGTGCGCGCTATTCAACTGGCGAAGGCGGCGCTCTATGCCGGCGCTCGTTTGTTGATGGACATGCTGGGCGTACAGACGGCGGACCGGATCGTCCTGGCGGGGGCCTTCGGCAGTTACATTGACCCCAAGCACGCCATGGTGCTTGGGATGATTCCGGATAGTCCGATTGAACACGTCCATGCCGTCGGAAATGCTGCTGGAACGGGCGCCCGCATTGCGCTGCTGAGTGGCTCCGCCCGACGTGAGATAGAGGCTTTGGTGCGGCGGGTCGAAAAGGTGGAGACAGCGGCCGATCCGGGATTCCAGAAATCCTTCGTTGCGGCCATGTCGGTGCCGCATGCCAAGCATGATTTTCCGAATATCGGAAGGTCGATGCCGATGCCGACGAATACGCCCCGTTCAGGGCGAGCGAAGAAATTACCAGACGGATGAAGGAGGCAGCCATGATCGAACATCGTCAACGGGTTCTCGACGCACTCAATCACAAGTCGACCGATCGTGTGCCGATCGATTTCGGCGGCACCTATACGACGACAATATTCTATGCAGCGTATGAGCGATTGAAGATGGAACTCGGCATGGCGAATTCCGAAACGCAGATTTACTCTAAAACACGCCGCCTCGCGATTCCCGATGAGGTGGTTCTGAAGCGGTTCGACATTGATACCAGATTTCTCGGTCTTGGTGCTTACCAGGGCGACCAGAATGAGATAGACGAGGACAATTATCTGGATGAATGGGGTACGACTTGGAAGAAAGCCGACGACGGCCATTATCTCTATGTAGACGGTCCGTTTTTCGACCAGAAGAAACCAGACCCTGCGGGGCTTGCTACCGGTCATTGGCCCGATCCCGACAACCCCGGTTACTACGCCGGTCTTGGTGAACGTGCCCAAGTGGCGCGGGCCAGCGGCGCGGCGGTAATCCTTAATATGCCCATCGGGGTAATCCACCAAGGGCAGTTTTTACGTGGTTTCGGCGATTGGCTTAAGGATCTCTATAAAAACCGCACGTTTGCAGAGCGGATGATGGACATGATCGCAGAGCGCTGGATCGCCGTCGCTGAGAACGCCCTGGATATTTGCGCTAATGACGTTGATATCGTGTTTTTCGGCGATGATCTGGCCGGCCAGATGGCTCCGCTGTTCGATCCAAAAATCTACCGAGAACTGATCAAGCCGCGCCACGCGCGGATGATCGACGCCGTCAAACGCAAGGCCGACGTCAAGGTGCTGTACCACAGTTGCGGCGCCGTATCGCAATTGATTGATGATTTAATTGATATTGGCGTCGATGCGCTCAATCCGGTTCAGGTTGGGGCCGGGGATATGGAACCGGCATCGTTGAAGAAACGGTTTGGTAATCGGATCGCTTTCTGGGGGGGAATCGATACGCAACGCATTCTACCGTTCGGCAGCCCCGGGGAGGTCAACGACGAGGTTAATCGGGTGATCGATATCCTGGGCCGAGACGGCGGGTTCGTGCTCAACAGTGTGCACAATATTCAGAACGATATCCCAACCGAAAACATTATCGCGATGTTTGATGCAGGCCGACAACATGCGAACCGACAATGAAGTGACACAAGGGCCGCCTGAAATCTTTACAAAAACCAGATGTATCATTAACATATGTCAAATATATCAGACAGGATTGAACGTAGGCTGAAAAATGGGCCACATCTTTTCCATTGGGAGGCGCCATGAAAACCTATTCAGGGTCACGCACCATTGACGGAATTGCTGTCAGCGTAGACGGCCAACCGCTTGATGAGCGCTATGATATCCAGCGCTTCACCAACAGTGGCTTTGAGTGGACCTACGAAGGTGATTCGCCTCGCCAATTGGCCCTTGCCTTGCTCGCCGACCATTTGGGTGACGATGCGCAAGCGCTGCAGTTGAGCGATAAGTTCATGAAAGAAAAGATCTCGGATTTGGATAACGACTGGGCGCTGAACGGAGATGAAATCGACAGCATTTTGAACGAGATGGCGTCTGCCTGAGATATCTAGTCGACCCGCCGCGACGATCTCGCGGGCGGCGGTTAAGTTTAAGACTTCCGGGAGACCGGGATGTAAAGGACGCGAGATGCCGATGATACTTAACCGATATCAGGGAGGAAACTCGATGACGATTATGAGAAAAATCACCATGTTAGGGGCCGCCGCCGCAGTAGCGGCCAGTTTTGGCAGTAGCGAGGTTTTTGCCGCCGAGCACAATTGGAAAATGGCCGCCAGTTGGGGCGGTGGGCCGCTGATGGAAATCGGAGCCAAAGCTTTCGCCACCAAGGTGAAAATGCTGACCGATGGTCGTGTCGAGATCAAGGTGTTCCCGTCGGGGCAGCTCTCCAAGGGGCTGGAGGTGCGCAGCGCCGTTGCCAAGGGCGTTGCCGAGGCCGGTCACACCTGGATGGGCTATGACTGGGGCAAGGACAAGACCACGGTGCTGTTTGGCGGCTATGCCGGCGCCATGGATACGGAAAAAATGCTGCACTGGCTGTACAAGGGTGGCGGCCTCGAACTGCAACGCCAGTTCAACGACGAGAAATTCAACGTTGTTTCCATGCCGATGTTCACCCGTACCGCCGAGGCCTTTTTGCACTCGCGCAAGCCCGTGCGTACCCTGGCTGACTTGAAGGGTCTGAAGTTCCGCACGGCAGGTGCCTGGCTGGAGATTTCCAAAGGCCTGGGCGCGGCGCCGGTAACCATGCCGGGCGGTGAGGTCTACACGTCGTTGGAACGTGGGGCCATCGATGCCACCGAATGGGGCACGCTGTACGAGAACCAATCCGTGGGCTTCCACAAGATCGCCAAATACGTGATCATTCCGGGCATCCACCAGCCGACCGCTCCGTTCGAACTGGTAATCAACAAGAAAGCCTTCGCCAAACTGTCGGCGCGTGACAAGAGCCTCGTGGAAATGGCGGCCAAACTGGTGACCTTGGAAAGCTGGATGACGGTTGGCCACGAAGATGCCAAGGCGCTTGGTTTCTATCGAGCGCAAGGCAACGAGATAATCGTCCTCGACCCTGCCGTCCAGAAGAAGGGCAAGGCGCTTGGCGTCGCCTGGGCCCAAGAACAGGCCAAAACCAACCCGTGGTTCGACAAGGTGTTAAAAAGCCAAATCGCCTTCGAGAAACTTTGGAAAGACGCGGCGCATTATCGTAACGTGATTTCTGAATAGTCGAGCCTATTCCTATCGGGGGGCGCGACACTGCCGCGCTCCCCGTTTTTATGGCAATTGAATACTGGCCAGTTGCAACAATGGCCTGCATTGTAAAATTCTTACGGTAACAGCGGGAGAGGCATCAATGGTGGCTTTGGTTCGCGTCATTGAACGAATCACGGGGTCCGCCGGGCTGCTTATAGCCTGGGTGGTTTTCCCGCTGATTTTGGCCTCTGTTTATGAAGTCGTCGCCCGCTACGCATTTAACGCGCCGACCATTTGGGCTTTCGAATTGGGATATATGGCGATGGGTATTCACGCCATCATCGGCGCCGCCTTCGCGCTTCGTGAACGGGCCCACATTCGTATCGATATCATTTACATGCGGTTTTCAAACAAGACCAAGGCGATTATCGACACAACCGGGTATCTGGTGCTGTTCATGCCGGTCGTCTGTTGGGTCAGCCTGGGCCTTTGGGACTATTGGATGGAAGCGTTTATGAGAAATGAGCATTCCGGACAGTCGGCCTGGAACCCACTTATCTGGCCGTTCCGATTATCATTTTTTCTGGGCTTTTTTCTGCTGGCTTTGCAGGGCCTTGCTGAGTTGATCAAGTGCATTCGATTTTTGAGTGGCCGGACGACGGAATGGAACCCGACAGATGGGTGACTATCTGGCATTGATGATGTTCCCGGCGCTGCTGTTGGCATTGTTCCTGGGGTTCCCCGTGGCGTTCTCAATGATGGGGGTGGCCTTATTTTTCGGATTGGTCACCTTTGACACTGCGGTGATCTTTCAGTTCGTCCAAAAAATCGACGCTGTGGCATCGAATTTCGTGCTCGCTGCCGTGCCTTTGTTCGTTTTCATGGGCTCCATGCTGGAACGTTCGGGGATCGCCGAAAAACTGTTCGAGGCCGTCCATCTGTGGACCCGCCGCCTGCCCGGCGGCTTGGCGATCGGGACGATCATCATGTGTGTGATCTTCGCCGCATCGACTGGGGTCATTGGCGCCACTGAGACGGTGGTCGGCCTGTTGGCAATTCCGGTGATGATGAAATACGCCTATGACAAGGGCTTGATTGCCGGCACGATCTGCGCCGGTGGATCACTCGGCACGATCATTCCGCCTTCTGTTGTTGTGGTCGTGCTTGGGCCAGTGGCCAATGTCTCGGTCGGTGATTTGTTTATCGGTATGATATTCCCGGGCCTGATCATGTCCGGATTCTATATTGTCTATATATTGGTTCGCTGCACTATCAATAAGAAGGACGGCCCGCGTCTTCCGAAATCCGACGACGATCCTAGTTTCGGGGAAAAGCTTCGTATCACCTTGGTCGCCTTGGCGCCGCCCGTGGCGATGATAGCTGCTGTTCTGGGCTCGATCATGTTTGGTCTTGCGGCGCCAACAGAAGCCGCCGCACTGGGTGCGTTTGGCGCCATTCTGCTGGCGATCATCTATCGTCAGTTTAGTATCTCGGTGCTGAGCGAAGCGGTGGTCAATACGCTGAAGGTCACCTGCATGATTATATTGATCCTGCTTGGAGGAAATATGTTCGCCGGCGTGTTCGTCGCCTCCGGCGGGGTTTCCGTCGCCGAGGAATTGATCAGAAGCGCTCACCTGACGCCGTGGCTCACCTTGGTCGTGTTCCTGGCGATTTGTTTCGTGGCAGGGTTCGTGCTTGATTGGATATCGGTGCTGTTGATTTTCATTCCGGTTTTCATTCCGATCGTCAATTCGCTTGGTTATGAATCGGTTTGGTTCTGCGTCATGTTTCTGGTGGTCATTCAAACCAGTTATTTGACCCCTCCGATGGCGCCGGCGATCTTTTATCTGCGCGGCATCAGCCCGCCGGAAATTACACTACACCATATGTTCAAGGGCGTGATCCCGTTTATCGTCCTGCAATTGATCTGTCTGGCAGTGGTTGGATGGTTCCCGCAAACGGTATTGTGGCTACCGGCGCAATTGCTAGGATTCAAATAGCCCAGCCGATCTTCATCTCCAGGGGAGGATGTGATGACGCCCGAAGATGTCTTGAGTATCAAACCGAACGTCCTGACACAGACGCAGCGCGAGTTTTATTTTGAAAACGGCTACCTGTTGATTGAGAAAGTGTTGTCCGACGATTGGGTTGCGCGATTACGCCAAGCCACCGATGAGAAGATTGATGAAAGCCGGAGGGTGACCGTGTCGGATGCGGTCTGGGATTTGGAAGACGGTCATAATGCTGAAAATCCTCGGCTCCGGCGGTTATCCAGCCCAAATGATCATCATCCCACCTATTGGGAGTTTGCATCAAAATCCATTGTTCCCGATATCGTCGCGGATTTGGTCGGGCCGGATGTAAAGTTCCATCATTCTAAGCTGAACTTCAAATGGGCACGCGGTGGAGAAGAGGTGAAGTGGCATCAAGACATCCAGTTTTGGCCGCACACCAATTACAGCCCGTGTACCGTCGGCACCTATATGTACGACTGCGGTCCCGAGCAGGGCCCGTTGATGGTGCTGCCGGGCAGCCATGATGGTGAGCTCTATGACCAATACAACGACAAAGGCGAATGGGTCGGTTGTTTGGGCCCCGATGACGAGGCCACTTTGGATAAATCGAAAGCCGTGTCGCTGGAGGGCCCAGCAGGTTCGTTGACCATTCACAACTGCCGCATGCTGCACGCCTCGAAGCCAAATCGTTCGGATTTAGGGCGGCCCTTGTTATTGAATATATATAGCGCTGCAGACGCGCAGCCGTATACCTACAACCCATTGCAATCGAAATACATGGAGGCCGTTGTCCGCGGTCAACGGGCCCGGTGGGCGCGGCATGACCCGCGCCCCTGCCTGATGCCGCCCGACTGGTCCGGCGGCTACACTTCGATTTTTGCTGTTCAGCAAGAAGAGGAGCAGGCCGGACAAGGTGCCGGCAGGTAGAGGTATATGCCATTTAGAAGCATTCCAGGGCGTTGACATGTCGCCGATATGTGATGTATGTCTGATATATCACAATCAGGTTGCTGCTGTTTCCCGCGCATCCGTTAGCTGTTGTAAAGGAGTACGCCAGCCATGATGACAGAACGCCAGGAAGATTTCCGCAAGGAATACCGCTCGCGCATTGCCGGGTGGTACAACGGATATGTCCATGTCCTGGTGATCTACACCATCGGTCTGACGGCCTTGTATGTTTATATCCAGCATATGGGGGATGTTTTGTGGTGGGAGTGGCTGACCATCCCGGTGGTGGTCGTCATGTGCAACATGTTTGAGTGGTTTTTGCACATGCATGTCATGCACCGCCCGATCAACAACAGCGGGCTGCGGGCCATTTATGTTCGACACACCCTCAATCATCATCAGTTTTTCACAGATCGAGAAATGCGTTTCCGTGATGAGAAAGACTGGCGGGTGACGTTCTTTCCACCGTATGCGTTGGTGGTCTTTATCCTGATATCGATCCCCGGTGGGCTGATGATGGGTTATCTAATCTCGGCCAATGTGGGCTGGTTGGTGATGTGCTCCACTACCGGCATGTATCTGACATATGAATTCATGCATTTTTGCTGTCATGTTGATGAGAACGCTTTCGTGCGGAAATGCCCGCTGGTGAATACCATTCGGCGCCATCACACGGCGCATCATAATGACCGGCTGATGATGGAAGTGAACATGAACCTGACTTTCCCTATCGCCGATTGGCTATTCGGCACCTCCGATCTTGACCGGGGCCTACTTGGCCATCTGTTTAATGGGTATTCAACAAAATACCTGAAGGGAACCCTGAAAGGCATGCCACGGACACCGGTAGAAGCGGCTTCCGGGCCGATCCCGACAGAGTAACGTCATGCCGGTTCACATTAAGACGATCCTTTCGTTGTTTACGCTGATTGTTGGCGCCATGGCGCACTGGTATGAAAAATATGCTGGCAACGAGCAATTGAGCTGGGTTGTCACCGGGCTGGCTGTGTTCATGGTGTTGGCGATCTGGGTATTTCCGGAAGCCGGCAGCGCAACGGATAAATAAGACTGCGTAGCTGCAAAATTAGGGATTGCTCTTGGTGACCAATGCAACACCGCTTGCCGTAACCGCCATGCCGAGTATGGCAACGGGAGCCAACGTTTCGCCGAACAGTATCCAGGCTTCGACGGCGACGAGCGGCGGCACCAAGTAAAACAGGCTCGCCACTTTGGCGGCGGCGTCCCTGCGAATGAGGATGTAAAATAACGTAAACGCGCCCATGGAATTGGCCAGCACCAGCCAAACCAACGATACGATGAACGGGGCGGACCAGGTGATTGCACCGATCTCAAAACAAACCGTCAGTATCCACAACAACCCGGCCGCCCCGCAAAGCTGGAACGCCGCACCCCAGCGCAGATTTGTGCCGCCGCCGTGACGTTTCTGATAGAGCGTCCCGGCGGTGATTCCGGCCAGTCCGATAAAGTTGGCCAGCACGCCGGCCATTTGCCCTTCCAACGGGCCCAAT
>JABIPG010000050.1 GCA_018698795.1 Rhodospirillaceae bacterium | reverse complement strand
TCATTGGCCATGGCTTCGGTGATTTGATCGAACAGCACGTAGAGAAGCCCGTGTTCGCCCAAAAGTGCATCGGTTATCCGCATGGATCTATCCTGTGATGGTTAGTGTTCACAGGACCATAGCGGGCGCAGATGATGCGACCTTGATATTGGTCAGGTTGTAACTTGGTAGCCGTATTCAGTCGCTGCCGTGCACAGCCACACAAACAAGTCGACGCCATAAGACCGTGTGACGGAAACCTCGAACACATCCGCATCCAGGCATATGATCAGTGGATTCAAATGGCCGAGCAGACTTAGCGCGCAGCGCTCGGGTGTAAAGACGGCGGGGTGCAGATCCAACGGACAACCCTTGGCCAGCACATCACGGACGTTTGGGCCGGCGAGGCGTAGCGTCGTGCGGGCATAGGTGACGTCGTTAAAGGCGCCACTGGGCGCTGATTCGGCGAGGTGCTTTTCCCATTCGCCATAAGGTGCAGAGGTGGTTTTCAACAGCCATTGATCGGGGCCCAGCCAGCACATCAGATGATCGCCGTCGGATGTGACTTGCCCCGATTGTGTGGGCAGGCTCAGGCCAGTAGCGGCTTCAATGCCGCTGGTGAAACCGGCATCGGCGCTGTCACCGGCGATGTGGATCAGGGTTTGGCCGCGCATTTCAGTTAACGTGACGCCGGGTGCGTCTCCAGCGCCGTACTGGCCAGGGATAAAGTCGTCGCCGAGGGCCGAGCGGGGCATTGCATCAACCATGGAGCCGCTCTCCTTTCGGATCGATAAACACCGGATCGGTGAGCGTTACCGAAACCGTCTCGTTGGTCAGCGGCGAATGCGCGTAAAGCGTTTCACCATGGCGATTTCGTCCATTTTCGACGAGGCCCAAAGCGATGGGATGGCCGAGGTTGGGACTGGTGCAGCGCGATGTCACTTCACCAAGCGACGCCATCGGCAGGGCGGCTTTCGGGTCGGCGACGATTTGTGCGCCGCGTGGCACCTGCGTGGTCTTGTCGGAGGGGATCAGGCCGACCAATTGTCGTCGGTCGTTGCGAACAAGGTCTTCGCGACCCGCCAGAACTTGCCCGACAAAGGGTTTTGTCGAGGACATCATGCGACCGAAACCGAGATCATCGGCCGTGGTGCGGCCGCTCAATTCGCCGCCCACCACATGGCCCTTCTCGGTGCGCAGGATGCCCATCGCCTCGGTACCGTAGGGGATGACGCCCTGGTCTTTGCCGGCTTCCAGCAGTGCGGCCCAAACGTCCGGACCATAATCGGCGGGGACATTAATCTCATAGGCCAGTTCACCGGAGAAACTGATCCGGAACAGCCGTAGGGGTGCGCCGGCAATTGCGCCTTCCCGGTAGGCCATGAACGGGCAGGCGTTATTGGAGAGATCAACACCATCACAGAGTTTCTCCAGCAGCGCCCGGCTCTCAGGCCCGGCGACGGCAATGCCGGCCCAGTCATCGCTGACCGAAAGCATCCTCACGTCCAACTCCGGCCAATGCACTTGGGCGAGATATTCCAGCTGCGTCATCACCGGCCCGGCGTGGGTGGTGGTGGTGGTGATCAGGTAGCGGTTCTGGGACAACCGTGTCACCGTGCCGTCATCGAACACCAAGCCGTCTTCGCGCAGCATCACCCCATAGCGGGATTTGCCGATGGGGAGTTTGGCGAAGCCGTTGATATAGACGCGGTTGAGAAATTCAGCTGCGTCACGGCCTTGTAGATCAATTTTTCCAAGCGTCGAGACATCAACGATGCCGACTTTCTCGCGCACATGCTTGGCCTCACGCCAGATCGCCGGCCACATGCCTTCACCGGGGCGTTGGTAGTATTCGGCGCGGAGCCAGTATCCGGCTTGTGTGAACGGCGCGCCTTGTTGTTGATGCCAGGCATGCATGGGGGTGCGCCGGGTCGGCGCCACATGGGCGTAGACGTCCTGCCCGGCGACGGCGCCGAGCGTCATCGGTGAGAATGGTTGGCGGAAAGTGGTGGTGCCGACGGCGGGGATTTCCACACCCCGGTGCGCCGCCATCAATGCCAGGCCGTTGACGTTTGACGTGCGGCCCTGGTCGGTGCCCATGCCGAGCGTGGTGTAGCGTTTCAGGTGTTCGACGGAAATGTAGTTCTCACGATACGCCAGGGCGATGTCTTCAGCGGTGACGTCTTCTTGCAAATCAACGAAACGCTTGCCGTGATGATTAGGCGCAAACGGCACCGCCCAGATGGCTTTCGGATGCACGTCGAAATCATCACTGGTGGTTGGCGCCGTGGGTGCAGCAGTACGAAAGCCAGCTGCCGTGGCGGCTTCGGCGCCGGCGTTCAAGCCCTCCGCCAGGCAATCGGCCAACGTGAAACTTCCGGCACAGGCGCCGGCGGAGCGTTCGCGCTGGAACGATGTTTTGGGCACGAAGGTGGTTTTGACCTCGTCGTAGCGAAGCTTGCCGCGTGATTGCGACATCAGATGCACTGATGGCGTCCAGCCACCGGAGACGCAGAGCAGATCACAAACGATCTCGCTGGTCTCACCGGTGAGTTCGCCGCTGTTTGCATCCAGGGTGGAGACGGAAACGCTATGCACGGCCTTTTTGCCATGCGCGGCGACCACGGCGTGGCCGGCCAGGACGCCGATGTCAGCTGCCTTGGCGATGGCGAGTTCAGAATCTGGAATGTCATGGCGGGCATCGATGAGAGCTTGAATTTCAATCCCCGCCGCCGCCATGTCACGTGCTGCTGCGTAGGCGGAGCTGTTGTTGGTAAATATCACCGCCCGGTTGCCGGCGCGCACGCCGAAGCGGTTGGCATAGGTCTGCGCTGCCGAGGCCAGCATGATGCCCGGGCGGTCGTTGTCGGCAAACACTAAGGGCCGCTCTAAACTGCCGGTGGCAAGCACCACTTGCCGAGCGCGGACCTGCCACAAGCGCTGGCGGGGCTTGTGTTTGGTGGGGGCTGCTATGTGGTCCGTCAGGCGTTCGGTGAGGATAAGCATGTTGTGGTCGTAGTAAGAACTGACCATGGTGCGGGGCAGCAAGGTGACGTTCTCCATCGCCGCCAGTTCCGCCGTGGTGTCGTGCACCCAATCGACAGCCGGATTGCCATCGATGCTGTCTTGGCGGCCAAGCAGCATGCCGCCGAAGGTTGGGCCGTCCTCAGCAAGTATGACACGCGCGCCGCTTTGCCCTGCCGCCAGTGCCGCAGTCAGCCCACTTGGGCCGCCGCCGGCGATTAAGACGTCACAGTGTTCATAGCGATGGGCATAGCTGTCGGGGTCGGGTTGCTCACTCGCCTGGCCCATGCCGGCAGCGTTGCGGATGATATGCTCATAGGTCATCCATAGTTTGGCCG
>JABIPG010000121.1 GCA_018698795.1 Rhodospirillaceae bacterium | reverse complement strand
GGGACACCTTGATAAATCGGGGTATAAATCGGGGGACACCTGGTATAAATCGGGGGACACCTTAAATCGGGGGATAAATCGGGGGACACCTTACCCATTCTCGCGGATAAATCGGGGGACACCTAAATCGGGGGACACCTTACCCATTCTCGTAAATCGGGGGACACCTTACCCATTCTCGGAGGAAATCGGGGGACACCTTACCCATTCTCGACCGAATTAAGGGTACACGATCCCTATTTCTGCGAAATAGGTCATGTCCCTGTAACTCTTCGGGAGGTAGCTTGACGCATCTAACCCCATCAACGAGCGCGCAAAGGCATCAACGCTGCACCTCGTCACGCCGCCCGACGTCGGGTTTCGCGGTAGAGGATCAACAGCCCCGCAACAACGACGAGGGCCGCGCCAGCCACCTTGAGCGCGCCCGGCATATCGCCCCAGACCAGGTAGCCGATCACCGCCGACCATACGAGCGACAAGTACTTGAGCGGCGACACCACCGCGCCCGCCGCCAGTTGCAGGGCTTTGACGATCAACAGGTGCGCCAGGCTGACGAAGGTGCCGGCCAGCGCGAACCAGCCCCATTGCGTCAGGGTCGGCCAATGTGCACCGAACGGGAGCGTCACCGCGCCGCCGATCAACGCCACGATTGAAGTATAGACCATCACCGCCGTGGCGCTGTCGTGGGTGCCCATTTTGCGGGTGATGATATCGCGCGTTGCCGAACAGGCCGCCGCCGCCAACGGGAAAAACACCCAGGCATTAAAGGTTTCGGTGCCAGGCTGGATCATCATCAACACGCCGACAAACCCAAGCAGCACCGCCGCCCAGCGCCAAATGCCGACGTGCTCACGCAGCAACAAGGGCGCAAAGGCGGTGAGGAAAATCGGGCTCATGAAAATCAGTGCGGCGGCCTCGGCCAACGGCAGGTTGATGAACGAAAACGTCACCAACACACTGACCAGCAATGCAACGACCGCCCGCCCCCACACAGCCTTGGGCCGGTTGAGGCGCAGCGTGCTGACACCGCCGTTGAAATAGACCAACACGCCCAGCACCGGAAACGCCCAAAGGCCCCGAAAAAACATGATCTCGCCGACATGAAACTCGACGATCAGCCACTTGGTGATGGCATCGTTGGTCGCCAACAACATAGCGCCCGACGCCATGCACAGCATGCCCAATAAGGTGGTCGAGCGGGTGTCGGATGGCTTCATGCGGCGCAGAGACGGTTGTTCAAATCGCGCCGGAACGCCACGACGGGCAGCCCCGTTTTCGCCGCCGCCGATTGCACGTCATCATCGCTCATTGAACTTCCCACCGCTGTTTGGCTCGCGTCCGCCAAGGCATTATGCTGGTTTCGCCCAAGCGCGCCAGCCGAAGTTAAAAATCCATTTCAAAGGGTGAAAAGACCGATGACGACCCAACCAAAGGCGAGACCACAAAATGAGTTTTGAGAAACCCTACGAAGGCCTGAAGGTGCTCGATTTAAGCCAAGGCGTCGCCGGGCCCTATTGCGGCATGTTGCTGGGCCGCCACGGTGCGGACGTGATCAAGGTGGAGCCTTTGGACGGCGATTGGGGCCGCCACCTCGCGCCCGCCTACGGCGACAACACGGCGTTTTCAATTCCGGCCAATATGGGCAAGCGCGCCCTGGCGTTGGATCTCAAATCCGAGAAAGGCCACGCCATCGTCGACAGGCTGGCGGCGGAGGCGGATATCTTTCTGGAGGGTTTTCGCCCCGGCGTGATCGACCGGCTGGGTTTCTCCTACGCACGCCTGGCTGAAATCAACTCCAGCCTGATCTATGTGTCGGTATCGGGGTTCGGGCAAGTCGGACCCTTGAAGGACAAACCGGCCATGGACCCGGTATTGCAGGCGTTCACGGGGTTTATGTCGGAGAACACCGGGCCTGACGGCATCCCGCACCGCACGCCCAACATCGTCAACGACATGGCCACCGCGCTCTACGCTCAACAAGCCGTGGCCGCCGCACTCTATGCCCAGCTCAAGGGCGAGCGGCAGGGCCGGCGCATCGACGTCAGCCTGATGGAGGCCTCGGCCAACCTGCAGGCGGTGCGATTGATGAGCGGCTACCGCGACGGACCGTTCAAGGCACCCATGGTCCCGAACGGAATTTTCGCCACATCCGACGGCTGGCTGCAAATCGTCGTCATTCGCGACCACGATTTCCGCGCGTTGGCCCGAATTCTGGGTCGCCCCGATTGGGCCGACGACGCGCGGTTCGAGACAGCCGCGGGCCGCGTCCGCAATGCCGAAGCCTTGCTTGGCCAGATGCACGATGTCGTTGCCACCGAGACGTCTGAGCATTGGCGGGCGTTATTGACCGAAGCCAGCATCCAAAACGAGATTGTGCAGGGCTACAGGGAATTTGTGCACCACCCACAGGTGGCGGCGACGGGGCTGATTTCATGGCTTGAGCAACCGGGCTCGGACGAGCCTTGGCCGGTACCGAACGTGCCGGGCATGACGCCGCCTGATGCCGCATCGCCGGACGCCATCGCGCCGCGCATCGGCCAGCACTCGCGCGAGGTATTGGGCGAGCTTGGGTTTGCGTCAGACGAGATCGAGGCCCTGGCGGCGGATGGCGTGATTGGCGTCTAAACCGGCTCCAGCGGCGCATTGAGCTCGCTGCCCGGCACGATCACGCCGCCACGGTCGCCGATGGTGACACGGCCGTAGCGTTGCGCATAAACGTCGGGCAAAGGGCGCGCGCCTGGGATGGCGAGCCACAACCTGAGCAGATGCCGACGGCGTTCGGGCTCGCCCCACTCTTCGTAGGCGGTGCGGTCGTGCAGGATGGTGTGGTTGTGCACGAACAACAGATCGCCCGGCTGCAGCGCGAACTCAATGTTAAGGCGCGGGTCGTCGGCCAGGGCGTCGAGCATATCTAGCGCCTCGTTTTGCGCATCGGTCAACGGCGGCACGCCGTCCAACCGGGGCGCGGAGCGGATGTAGTGCGGCGCATAGAGGCCTGAAAGATGACCCTGGTGGTAATTGAACACCGGGATTTCGAAGTAGGCTCGCCCGTCGGCGGTAATCTCGCCGCGTCGGTCGGTGGCCATGGGCTGCATGAGTTCCGCCAGCAAATCGGGGCGGGCGTCATACATCTCGTTGTAGATGGTCATGGAACTGACCAGCCCCGAGAGCCCGCCCGATTTAGCGCCACGCAGGCTCATGAGACCGACGACATCGCACGAATCCGTATGATAGTTCTGACGCTCGGTAGTTTGGTAGATACGCACGGAGCCGTCCGTGGTGGAAAGGCCCAAGTCGCAGACATGGCCCAACACGTGGCCCTTGCCGTTCTGCGAGCGCGCGCTGCCCATGTGGGTGCCGATACCGTAATACATACTCGCCGCCATGCGGATATCATCGGCATAGGACTTGAGCCCGCGCACTGCCACGAAGCCGCGCCCATGCAGGCATTGTTCTAGCGCATCGGCGATGAGCGGTGCTGTTTGTGGTAACGGAAAGGTCTCGCGGGTGATGGCAGCGACCTCGACATCGCGCTCAATCACCGATTTGGCGGCATCTTCGATTTCTTGCACTTGGTGGTCACTCAAGGTCACTAGCCAATCGCCCGAGGCGGCAACGTCGGGGCCGTACCAAGCCGATGGGCCGGTGACTTTCGCGGGGAGATCAAAGGTGTTCATATCTGGACCCTCAGTTGGCCGCCGATGATGACGTGTTCGATGCCATCGGGGCGGGCGATGGGATTGTCGTAGTCGGCGCGGTCGATCACCGTCGCCGGATCGAACACCACCACGTCGGCGTGGTTGCCGGGTGCGAGTACGCCGCGTCCCTGCAAGCCGAAGACCTTGGCGGTCAGGCCGGTCATTTTGTGGATTGCGGTCTCAAGATCAATGACCTTGCGCTCGCGCACATAGCGCCCAAGCACACGCGGGAACGTGCCCCACAGACGCGGGTGTGGATGCGAATCGCCGGGCAGGCCGTCGGAGCCGATCATGG
>JABIPG010000051.1 GCA_018698795.1 Rhodospirillaceae bacterium | reverse complement strand
CCAGCGCAATCATGCATTCCCGGGGTCCATTTATGACAATATTGCGTTGGCGGACCCAACCGCATCGTTCAATCAAATCCAGGACGCCTGTGCCATGGCCGGGCTGACGCGCACGATCGAAGCCTTGCCGCAAGGTTTTGACACCGTGTTTCGTGACGGCATGCAGGCGCACGTGCCGCAAGGTTTTCTCCGCCAGGTCGCGCTCGCTCGGGCTTTTCTGCGTGATGCGCCAGTTATGATTTTGGACGAACCGGCGAGTGGCCTTGATGACCTGGACGAACAGGTTTTCATGAAAACGCTTGAGAATCTGCACGGTACGCGAACGATCTTGATGATTACCCAGCGGCCCAGCCACATGCGGATGTGCGACCGGGTGCTGATGCTTGATCACGGCCAAATCAAGGCCATGGGAACCCCAGAGGAAGTGCTTGGCAGCCCCCGCCCATCGGCGGAGACGGTCATCGTGGGAGTAGGAAATGACTGAACAACAAACCCCAACCCGCAAACCTGGGCGCATTTCGCGAAAACAAGTGCGGTATCTATCCAGCGAAGCTGTTCTGGAGGAGCGAGGGCCGTCACGATTAACGTTCTGGATGGTTTTCCTGACACTTGCCTTGATTTGTGGCGCTGTCGCATGGGCGAATTTCGTACCCGTTGTAACGTCGGCGAAAACCTCCGGGGAGATCATACCATTTGGTAAAAACCGCGTCGTGCAACATCTTGAAGGTGGTATCGTCAAGGAGATCAACGTTAAAGACGGCGATATCGTTACCCCCGACCAAATTCTGGTCAAATTCGAGCCCGCGATGCGTGCCGCGGAACTGGCCCAGGTTCGCGCGCGCGAAGCGTCTCTGGAAATCCGGTCGCGCCGGATACGGGCATTCCTTGATGACTTGGAGCCCGAGTATATGGATGTGGCGGCGCGGTTTGCCAATCAGGTTGAGGAAGCTCTTTTTGCACTGAAGGCGACGCGCGCCCGGGTGAAAGGTGAGACGGCGGTTCTGCAAGCCCGGATCAAGCAACGCAAAAAGGCCGTCGATATCTACGAACAACAAGCACGCAGCCTGCGCAAGCAACGTAAATTGGTCGCCGAAGCCGTTACCATGCGATCAAAGCTGTTTAAGTCCGGGCATGGCTCCCGGGTGAATTTGATCACCTCACAATTGGAACTGTCGAAAGTCGAAGGCTCGCTGACGGAAGCCCAAGTGTCCGCCGAACAAGCCCGCGCCGCCATCACCGAGGCGGAAAATCAACTGACTGAGTTGAATGTCAAAGAGCGCAACAAGGCAACCGAGGAGCTTTCCGGCGTCCTTGGTGAACTGGCAGAAGTGCGTGAAAATATTCATCGGCTTGAAAATCGCGTCCAACGCCTGGACGTCACCGCCTCGGTCGGTGGTGTTATCCATGGTTTGCAAGTCAATACCTCTGGGGCTGTCGTTCAGCCGGGCCAGGTGCTGATGACCATCGTGCCTATGGACGAAGGGCTGATTGTTGAGACACGCCTGAGCCCGCGCGACATCGGGTATGTGCGGGTCGGGCAAACGGCCAAGATTACGATCACCGGGTTCGATGCCCGACGCTACGGTCATCTCACGGGCAAGTTGGCAAAAGTCTCTGCAAATACCTTTAGCGACGAGAAGGGCGCACCGTATTTCAAGGGCCGGATCATGCTCGATCGGGACTATGTCTTGGCGGATAACATCCGATACCCCGTGGTGCCGGGGATGACTGTTCAAGCCGATATCACGACCGGGTCACAGAACTTGCTGCGTTACCTGACGAGGCCGGTTTATGTCGCCCTGGAGCAGGCGTTCTCCGAGCGCTAATCGACGGGTGTGTTTGATCCGGGCGCCACGCCATTTCCATTCGCATGCGAATTAGTTTTCCTTGGGTGAGCGGCACCTGTATAACGGCGCGTCATGACATACAAACCTGATTACCCGTTTGAGGGAGAGCCCGCACCGGGCGAAACCCGCGAGATCGCCGACGGCGTGTGGTGGCTGCGCATGCCGTTGCCGTTTAAGCTCAACCACATCAATCTTTGGCTGCTTGATGACGATGATGGTTGGACCATTGTCGATACCGGCGTCAACAACGACGAGATCAAGGCTTGCTGGGAAACCATCGAAGCCAAGCATTTTGTCGATAAGCCCGTGAAGCGGGTGATCGTTACGCATTTCCACCCCGATCACGTGGGGTTGGCGGGCTGGCTGTGCGAGCGCTATGGCGTCGAGTTGACCATGACCTTGTCCGAATGGACGCAGGCACGCCTAAATTCCCTAGAGCCGGCGGAATCGAAGGCGGCTGTGATGCTGCCGTTTTATGCCCGCATTGGCTTCGACGATGAGCAATTGGACATGGTCCGTGATCGTGGCGCGTATTTCGCCAAGGTCATGCACACGCCGCCCGGCCACTTCAACCGCATTGAAGAAGACGACGAGGTCATCATCGGCGGCCATGCCTGGCGGATCATCTTGACCGAGGGCCACGCCTTGAAGCACGCGTGTCTCTATTGCGCCGACAAAAACATTCTGATTTCCGGCGACCAGGTGCTGCCGCGTATCACCACCAACGTCAGTGTCTATCCGCAGGAACCCGAGGCCAACCCGCTGCATTTGTTTTTGACCAGTATGGACAAGTTCCGCGATTTGCCGACCGATACCCTGGTGCTGCCCAGCCACGATTGGCCGTTCCGAGGGATGCATGAACGTCTCGATCACATGATCGAACACCATGACGAGCGCCTCGACGCGACGCTCGACGCTTGCATTGAGCCAGCGACCGCCGTTGATGTGCTCAACAAACTGTTCACCCGCAAACTCGACAACCACCAGATTTTCTTCGCCGTCGGTGAAGCTCTGGCACATGTGCACTATCTGATGGGGCAGGGCCGTGTGGCGCGGGAAATGGGTGACGACGGCGTTTATCGCTACCAGGCGAAATAACCCAACGTTGATGCGTCGATCGCTTCTTCGGGCCGCAGCGCCCCAGAAATAAGCATGTTGTTGTAGGCGCTTGCCCGGACATTTATAAATCTTAAAATAATTTTATCGGGGCTGGTTGGCGGGAGGCTTGCTTTGGATTGGGTCGTAACTCTTGGATATGTCGCATCCGGGGCTGTGTTTGTCACATTTTGGATGAGGACGTTGATTCCGCTGCGGGTCGTCGCGATGGTCGGGAACCTGTTGTATCTCGTCTATGGGATTTATGCGGATCTTGGAAATATTGTTTTTCTGCATGGGGCATTGCTGCCACTGAATTTCCTGCGGTTGCACCAGTCCATTCGGCTGCGGCAAAAAATACGAGATATGGCGCATGCGGATTTCGACGCCCGCTCATTGGTTCCGTTTATGACTAAATTCAAAAGTGCTAAGGGCAGCTTGCTATTTGGGCGCGGCGACGATGCTCGGGATATCTACTATTTAATCGAAGGGCGAGTCTGCGTCGAAGATCTCGGGGTCGAAATTGGCCCCGGACATTTGATTGGCGAAATCGCCATGTTCACGACCGAGAAGACACGAACACAAACCGTTCGTTGTCTTGAAGATTCGGTGTTCATGCGGATTTCCGAAGAGAAATCACTCGAACTATACGCAGAAAATCCCGAGTTCGGATTGTATCTGACAAAGATGATGGTGGAGCGGTTGCTGTCAAATTCAGCAAGCCCTCAAGGAAACACACAAGCAAGCCCACAAGAAAGCGCTGTCGCCTAAGGCGGCAGCGCCTATAGGTGTGCGTTAGGCGCTCTCCAACGCCGCCTTGGCTTCATCCAATGACACCTGATCGCGTGTGAGCAGCAACTCGCCGGCAATTTTGTTGAAGCTGTCGTCGGCGTGGCTCATGGGGTCTGTTGGCGTCATACGGTGGTTGATCACCAGACGCGACAGCAACAAACGCTTGCCGTTGCCAGTCTTGGAGGCTTCCCAGGCCATTAAGGCGGCCGACGTGGCGTTATACAGCGCGGTTGTGGCACGGCGGCATTCCGTCGCACCTTCGCCCTCGGCTGCCGCATGTGCAAAGGCTCGGGCGCGCTCAATCATGCCGCCCAACTCGCCTTTGAACTGGCCAGGGATATCGTCGGCCTCGTCGAGTTTTTCGTTCAGGTCGTCGGCGAGGTCCTGGTCTGCGCCCAACTTCGCTACCGCACGGGTGATGGTATCCAAGCCGATGATGTTCGACGTGCCTTCCCACAGCGTCCCCACATGGGCTTCGCGGACCAAGCGCGCATTGATCCATTCTTCGATGTAGCCCAAGCCGCCACGTACCTCCATGGCCGCCGTGGCGACGCGGATGTTGTCGCGGCAGGCGCGGAACTTGTAAATCGGTGTCATGATACGCAGCAACTGTTCGGCTTTTTCATCACCAGCGTTGGCTCTATCGACGGCCTGTGCGGTGGCGGCGAACATGGACAAGGATTGTTCGGTCGGCACCATGATCTTCAACAGCTGGCGACGCATTAGCGGAATATCGTTGAGGGTCTGGCCGAAGGCGCGACGTGTGTTGGCCATAACGAGCGATTCATTCAGGCACCGGCGCATCATCGCGGCGGCGCGCACGCCGTGGCTCAGGCGCGAAAAACTCACCTGATCCATCATCTGCTTGAAGCCCTTGTCGAGTTGGCCCAACGGGTATGCGATGGCATCGTCCATCCTGATCTCACCCGACGCCATGGATTTGGTGCCCATTTTGGGTTTTAGGCGTAAAATACGATAGCTGTTCTTGGTGCCGTCTTCGAGATAGCGCGGCATCATGAACAGCCCCAGCCCCCGTGTGCCGGGGCCGGCGTCTTCGGGCCTGGCCAAGATCATCGCCACGTCACCGTCGGCATGAGAGCAGAACCATTTTTCGCCCGAGACGCGCCAATGGCCTTTCTTTCCGGTGCCGTCATCTGCGTCGGGGTCGAAGCGCGCAACTGAGTCGAGCACGCCCACGTCCGAGCCGCCGATTTTCTCGGTCATGAACTGCGAGCCCATCCAGACCTCTTCCATGTCCTGGGTCAACAGGCGGTCTTTATAGCGCGCTTTTAACTCATCGTCGGCGTAGCGCAGGAACAAAAACGCAGAGGTATCGGCAACCGAGATTGGGCACATGATGGAAAACTCACCCTGCACGTAGAGATACTGCATGGCGTACTTGACGATGTAGGGCAGTTTTTCTGGCCAGTCGAAAACGCCGGGTCGGTTGTTCATGGCATGCAGGCCGAAGTCGTGCAGCGCGATCTTTTCCATTTCCTTGTAGGCGGGGTGGTATTCGATCCACTCCTCGTCGCGACCGAAGCGGTCGCGCTCGTGCAAGATCGGCTCGTGGCGCTCGGCGATGCGCGAAAGCTCATCCAACCGCCCGCCAGCCAGTTCGCCCAGATTGTCGAAATGCGGCTCCATGTGGGCGCGCAGATCACCCGGCAAGTAGAGGTCCAGCAATTGCTGAAACGCCGGGTCGGCGCGATAGAAATTCATCCCATGGCAATCGCCGCCAAGATGGGAATCGGTTGGCGCTTCGGGCGCCACATTGTTCGGAAATACGCTACCGTCGGCCATGATCTTTCTCCCTAGGGCTTTCCCTCAATCATCTGATGGCCTAATTTTGCGCTCGCGCCCGCCCTTTGACAATGGCGCCAACCCAGGTTTCCACTACGTGAAACGGAGAGTTCACCATGACCCAGAAGACTGTCATCACCTGCGCTGTCACCGGCTCGGCCCCAACGACCGATAAAAACCCCGGCGTGCCGGTCACGCCAGAGCAGATCGCCACATCCGCCATTGAGGCTTGGCGGGCCGGCGCCTCGGTGGTGCACGTCCATGTGCGCGACCCCGAAACCGGCGCGCCGAGCATGGCGTATGAGCTTTACGAAGAGGTGACGGAGCGGCTGCGTGCATCGGAGAGTGATATTCTGATCAATCTCACCACTGGTCCCGGCGCGCGCCTGATGCCTGGCGTCGATGACCCGATGCAGTTCCAGGACGGCACCACGGTGAAGACGCCTTTGGAACGCGTCGCGCACATCGAAAAACTAAAACCCGATATCTGCTCGCTCGACGTGGCGACCATGAACTTCAATCAGCATGTTTTTCTCAATACGCCCGACCACCTGGCGATCATGGCGCAGCGCATCAAGGCCGCCGGTGTTAAGCCCGAGTTGGAAGTTTTTGATACCGGCCAGATCGTTCTGGCTGAGAAACTGATCAAAGATGGTCATATCGAAGGTCCGGCCTACTTCCAGCTCTGTCTAGGCATCAGTTACGGCGCTACGGCGACCCCCGAAGCGATGATGCATATGCGCGACCGCTTACCGGCGGGCAGTGCGTGGTCGGCGTTTGGGATTTCGCGCCAGCAGTTCCCCATGGCAGCGCAGGCGGTGCTTCTGGGCGGCAACCTGCGGGTTGGCATGGAAGACAACATCTACTTGGGCCCAGGCGAGATGGCGCCTTCCAACGCGGCCTTGGTGGAACGTGCTGCGCGCATCGTCCACGACCTGGGCGGCGCGGTTGCGTCACCTGCCGAAGCCCGCGAAATTCTGGGTGTGTGAAGGGAGCAAAGCGATGCTGGATGCACCAACATACATATTCGAAGCCAACGAGAAACCATCGCGCGATTTGCATCGGGTGCCGCTGATTGAAGCAACGGCGCAATCCGTCGAGGGCTACGGCTGTTTGGTCGATAACCCTGACGACATCGACATTGAGATCGTGCGTTGGCCGGCGCAAGGCTGGCGGCCCGTGGATACCGATTCCGGCGATGAAGGCGGATGGGTGGAAGGCACATTCAGGGGCGAGTGGAAGGGTGATGTCCTCTACGGCTCTAACGAAGCCGTCGGTGGGCACTACGTATTGGGTTGGTCGACGGACCCGCAACAAGCGTCTGCTGACGAGCAAACCTGCGAGCGCGAGCAAGTGTTGTTGTGGCACTTGAATTATCACCCCGATGGCGGTCAGCTGTTCTTTCCAATCGACAATAAACCGTTCGTAATACCCGCAGCGTTGCCGGGCGACGATCTCAAACCCGAAGACGTCGTTGCGTTTTGGTGCTATGGCACCAAGGGGCTCTATATCCATCCGGGCATCTGGCACGAGGGTATTTTCCCCGTCGAGGACAACCAGCGCTTCCTCGACCGCCAGGGCCGGGTGCATGCGCGCGTTAGCTGCGATATCGGCGAGGAATTCGGCGTTTATCTTTCCGTGCCGCTGAGACGAGAGTTTTAAAGAATAAAGGGCAGCCGAATGGCCGTGTTGAATATCCTCGATAATAACCCCGTTTGTGACCTTCTAGGAATCAAGTATCCGATCTGCCAAGCGGGCATGTACCAAGTGGCTTATGGCGAGCTGGCGGCAGCGGTATCCGAGGCCGGTGGGCTCGGCGTCATTGGCTCTGCCTTCATGGACCCTGAAGACCTGAGGCGTGAGATCCGCTTGGTCAAAGACCGCACCGACAAACCCTTCGGTGTCGACATTCTGTTCGCCGAAGTGTCCGGCGAAGATGCCACAGAGACCGGCTATACACAGCAAGTCGAGGACCACATCGCGGTTACCTTCCAGGAGGGTTGCGACGTACTGGTGTCAGGGCTCGGCAACCCAGGGCGAATCGTGCCCGACGCGCACGCGCGCGGCATGAAGGTGATGTCGCTGGTCGGCAATGTGCGTCAGGCGGTCGCAGTCGAGGCATCGGGCGTTGATGTGGTTATCGCATCAGGCCACGAGGGCGGCGGGCATGTCGGGCGCATCGGCACCATCTCTCTGATTCCGAAAGTGGTCGACAGCGTCAACATCCCGGTTTTGGCGGCAGGCGGTTTGGCTGATGGACGTGGCTTATTGGCATCATTGGCCATGGGCGCGCAAGGAGTGTGGATGGGCACACGGTTCATCGCCACGCAAGAGGCCCGCGGTCACGATAACTACAAAAACAAGATTGTTGAGATCGATGAGGACGGCACTGTCGTCACCCGCGCGCATTCCGGCAAACCCAACCGAATGATTCGCAATCAATTCACCGACGCATGGATTGGCCGCGAAACTGAGATCAAACCGTTTCCGCAGCAATTGCGTGAAGTGGGGGAGGACGGATCCTACCGGGGGCGTATCGAGGGTGACACCGCAATGGGTGTTCTGCCGGCCGGGCAAGGGGCGGGGTTGATCCATTCCGTTCCGCCGGCGGGTCAGGTGGTTGAAGATATCATGGCGGAAGCGCGTGCGATTTTGCAGGGGTGGGAGCAGGCCTAATGCAATCGATGTTCAGAAGCGACTTGCTGGCCGGCAAACGCATCTTGGTGACAGGTGGCGGCAGCGGACTTGGACGTGAATTAACGGAAGAATATCTGCGCCTTGGCGCCGAGATGCACATTTGTGGGCGGCGTGGCTCGGTGCTGGATGATACGGCCGGAGAATTGATGGCGGCGCACGGCGGAAGCGTCGGGACGCAGGTTTGCGACATTCGCGACGCTGAAGCCGTTGATGAAATGGTCGGGCAGATTTGGACGGAGGCGGGGCCGCTGACGGGACTGGTCAACAATGCTGCCGGCAACATCCAAAGCCCGACGAATAAACTATCGACGCGCGGTTTTGATGCGGTGGCGGGGATTGTGTTTCATGGGTCGTACTACGTCACCCATGCTTGCGGGCGGCGCTGGATCGAGCAGGGCCTCACGGGCAGTGTGCTTTCCATCCTGGTTACCTGGGTCTGGACCGGCAGCCCCTACGTGGTGCCGTCGGCCATGTCGAAAGCGGGCATCAACGTTATGACCAAATCGTTGGCGGTGGAGTGGGCCAAATACGGTATTCGGTTGAACGCCGTGGCGCCCGGACCATTTCCGACTCCCGGCGCATGGGAACGGCTACGGCCTGAAAAACTGGCCGACGGCGGCATGAACGACGATACCCAGCGCATTCCCATGGGCCGCTTCGGTGACATGGCGGAATTGAAGAATATCGGCGCATTCTTGATGGCCGATGGTTGCGACTACCTGACCGGCCAATGCATCGCCATCGACGGCGGCGGGCACTTAGCCGATGCCGGTAATTATGCACACTTGCTGGATCGTAGTGACGAGGAATGGCAGCGCATTCGGGCATTGGCGAAAAGCGCCTCCGACAAAGACAAAGCGCTCAGGGGCTCATGACCGTCTAGAATTGTTCGGCATCAGGAGGGTTCGGTGCATCCGTCGCCAGCACGTTTTTGCCGGCGCGGCAGGGGAGGGGGCGATCCAGTCCGTGCCGCGGGCAATCGTGCAGGGATGGGAATCCGTCTAAATACTTCGATCAATAGCGCGAGAAAACCTCGCCGCGCTTTTCGGTGAATAAGATAACTTCGTAGCGGTCTGGTGCCGTACCAGGCATCTCCATGCCTGGCGAGCCGGTCGGCATGCCGGGGACGGCGAGTCCCAGCGCTTTCGGGCGCTCGGCGAGCAAACGATCGACATCCTTGGCCGGGACGTGACCCTCAAGCAGGTATCCGTCGACCGATGCCGTGTGGCACGAATGCAAAGGTTCCGGCACGCCCATGATGGCCTTTACCGCATCCATGTCTTCGGTATTCACCACCTTCACCTGATGCCCGGCTGCTTCCATGTGTTTGACCCAGTTGCCACAACAGCCGCAGGACGGACTTTTGTAGACTGTCATTTCGGCAGCCTGAGCTGGTGCGGGCAACGGTGCCGCCAACAGCCAAGCGAGAATCATGAATTTCGGTGCCAGCCGCATTTATATCTCCCTCAAATCCTAATTCGCGTGAATCCTACAAGACCTAGCGGCTTCAACAATTGATCCCAATCAAATCATGCAGGCTTTCGAGCCGGTCAGAATTTCGTGGGTTCTAGCGGATTGGAGCCATCCGCTGCGAGTACGCCTTTGCCAGGTATGTGGTTGATTTCGAGCCGGATGCCGTCGGGGTCTTCGAAGACAACATAGTAATAGCCTTCCAGCCAGGCGCCTTCGAGCGGACCGCGATCAATCACCGCACCCATGTCGCGCAACTTGGCAGCGGCGGCATCGACGTCATCACGCGAACGGGCGCGCAGGCACAGGTGATGCAAACCTACTCGGCTTTGGACGAAGCGTTCATTTTCGTATTTTTCGGCGCAGCGCTCAATACCCACCGCCGTCCGGCCCCCGACATGATAAAGGAAATCTTCGCGGTCGATGATTTTTGTCATGCCCATAAATGGCAGGAGTTCACCGTAGAACGCCCGTGCCTTCTCCCACTGGCTGACGGTGAGGATGATGTGTGCAGCGCCGTTGACTTCTATCATCGGGTTAACCTTTCAATTTAACAGGCATGGACAGATTGGCGGCCGCTATAAACTGCCGACGCTTTTCTATCGGTACACAAAAGGCATTGCCCGTGTAGTCGCTATACGTTGCTGCGTCCGCCGGTTCCGTGACTAAGCGAACCGTCAACCCGGGTTCGCGGCGACATAAGAACACTTCGTAGTTCTCCGGAAACATGTCCATGAAGCTCGCGTACGCTCCGAACTGGCATTTTCCCAATTCGCTGATCTCAAGCATGATATATGGTCGCCAATCCGCAAGACTGTCGCCCATGCCGACGAGCGCATCTGCCTCCGCGCCTTCAATGTCCAATTTGATGATATCAACGCTTCCGATGCTTTGTTCACGGAAGAAATCGTCTCCGCGTACAATCGAAACCTCAACATTTGATTCAGCCGTGGTTCGGCTCGCCCCCATAAGCAGCGACGCCTCACCGCTTTCAGGCCCCAGATACAAGGGAAGCAAGCTGTTCTCGGCTCCCAACCCAAGTTTGTGAATGAACATATTGTCCAATCCGTTGATTCCCACTTTCTCTTCAATTCGGGCCCAAAGGGCGGGATTGGGTTCCAAGACATGCACGCCTGCGGCATGGGCTGCCATATACAAGGCATGATGTCCGACGTTCGCGCCAACGTCGACAAAGACGGCGTCGTCGATGGTATCGGCGAGTGCCGCCAATACACGAAGCTCAAATGCCTCGTAGGCGCCATAAAACAAAGCATTCCAATCGATAATACTGTCGGCGCGGGCCGGATAGCGAAACCCATGAAATGGGATTTCGAAATGAAAATCTGACTGCAAATCCGGATGAAATAGAAACCGAAGTAGCCGCTCCCAGCCGCGAACCCGTACCCTCGTGCCAAATTGGCGCATAGCCAACGCAATCGGGTAGGAATACCGGTTTATTTGCATTCAGGTTTTCAGTCTTTGAGTTTGAAGTATTCCGGCCGTCCCGTCGGCCATGGGTCACCCCACAGTTGCTGGCCACCATCGACAGTGATGACCTCGCCGGTGACGAACTTGCCGGACGGTGCGGCGACGTACACGGCGGCCTCGGCGATATCCCAAGCGTCGCCGGCCTTGAGCATGGGGTTGGATTGTTTGTAGCTGGCTGCGCCTTCGGGCGGATACAGCGCGAAGGCCGTGGTTTCACAGCACCCCGGCGCCACACAGTTGACGCGGATGCCATGCGGTGCCCACTCGACCGCGATGGATTTTGACAGATAAACCACCCCGGCCCTCGCCGCCGCCGTGTGCGCGATACCCGGCATGCCGCGCCAAATATCGGCAACGATGTTGACCACGTTGCCTTGCACACCCGTATCAATCCACCGCCGGGCGGCCGCTTGGATCATGTACCAGGTGCCGTTCAGGTTGGTGTCGATAACGGCGTTCCAGCCCTTGGGCTTGAAATCGATAGCGGCTTGCGGGAATTGGCCGCCGGCGTTGTTGACGAGCACATCGACGCCGCCAAAGGCCTTGAATGCGGCCTCAACGAAAGTATCGACTTGTTCGGGGTCGCGGATCGACATGGCTTGGCTGAACACCTGCCCGCCGAGGCTTTCAAAGAACGCGTGCGCTTCGGCCAGTCGCTCCTCATTGCGCCCGCAGATCACGAGATTCGCACCCAATTTGGCGAACAACGTGGCAATGGCTTTGCCCAACCCGCTGCCCGCGCCACTGACGATTACAGTTTTTCCGGCAAACAAATCCGGTTTGTAGACCGTCTCCATTGCGCGCAAGTCATCGTCGCTGAAACCGTATTCGGGGTGGTCGTCGTGTTGCGTCATGGAGCACCTTTAGCTGAAGTTCCTTGGCGGAGTGAAGCCGGGTTCATCCCAATTGGAGAGCCGCGATATCCTGATCCGTGTACCCGAGCATGCGCAACACTTCGTCATTGTGTTCACCAAGTACGGGCGGTGGGCCCGAAACGCTGGGGCCGTCCTCGTTAGCAACGAAGGCGCTGCCGACAAGCTTGATCGTTCCCTCAGCACCTCCTGGTGCGGGTACATCGGTGATGATGTTGCGGGTGTCCAATTGAGGGTCCTGAACGACCTCAGCCAAGGACCGTACTTTGGAGACCGGTACGGTAGCAGCTTCCAGCACCTCGACCCAATGGTCCGACGGTTGTTGTTTCAGTGTTTCTCGAATAATGCGCAATACCTCATCGCCGTGAGTGGTGCGTGCTTTGTTGTCGGCGAATTTTGGGTCATCGAGCATGGCGCCAAGGCCAATCGCATTGAACAGCGATGTGACTTGGTTTTCGCGGATCGCCACCAACAGCACATACCCATCGGCGGTGGCAAAGCAGTTGGCGGTCGGCAATGCGGTAGGTGAGGTGTTGCCGATCAATCCCGGTTCCTCACCGCCAGCCATCAGGCAGGCGAAGTTGGCGGCTTGCACCGATATGGCCGAATCCAACATGGAAACATCCAAGTATTGCCCTTCACCTGTTGTCGCACGCCGAAACAAGGCTGCGGCGATGGCATAGGCGGCTGTGATGCCGGTCGCGGAATCGACGGGCAGAAAGGTGGTGCGGGTGGGCCCCGTGTCGGGGTGTCCGGTACTGGCCATCATGCCTGATGCCGCCTGCATGGCGCCGTCGTAAGCCGGTTTTCTGGCTTTTGGGCCCGATTGGCCGTAGCCGCTGATGGAGCAATAGACGATATCGGGTTTGACGGCGCGGATCGCGTCATAGCCGAAACCCAGCTTATCGATCACGCCGGCGCGGAAATTCTCGACCACCACATCACAGGTGGCGGCGAGACGCATAATCACATCGTGCGCATCGGGTGACTTTAAATTGATGGCGATACTCTTTTTACCGTAACTGGTGGTCATGAAGGCGGGCGACATGTTGGGTACAGGGTCGTTCTCCACCGTCATCAGCACGCGCATCTGGTCGCCGGCGCCCGGCTGCTCAATCTTGATGACTTCAGCCCCCAACACGTTGAGCAATTGTGCCGCCAGCGGTCCGGCGACAACTTGTGAGAAATCGAGTACGCGGATTTTAGAAAAGGCTTGGGTCATGCAAATCTCCTTAAGGTCCGGAGTTAAGCAAGCGGCGACGTGCGTTGCAAACGGTCTTGAACGTGGGGCGCGTCTATAACCGCTCAGGCAGCCTCATTTGCGCCGCCGGCCTCGGTCCAGGCCCGAAAGCCACCGCCCAAATGGGTGGCGCTGCCGATGCCCAGTTCGTGTGCGGCTTTCAACGCCAACGCCGAGCGCTCACCGTGAGCGCAATAGAACAGGATTTCGCGTTCAGCGGTTGCGATCATGGCATTCAGCAGTCCGCCCTTAGCCAGGGCATCGGTTAATGACGGGTAGGGGACATGCAGCGAGCCCGGAATGACGCCATCACGAGCCCGCTCACTGGATTCGCGAAGATCGATAAACAATGTTCCTTCATCGCCTAATTTTCCTTTGGCTGCGTCGGCGTCTAATGTTGCGGCGATGATTTCCGGGTCGGATTTGAGGTCTTCGCCGATGGTCAGATTGGCGGGTACGGCAACATCCATCATCTTTGGATTGGCCAGGTTGAGGCCCGCCATGATATCGGCGTACTCATCCGCCGAAGACACCTGCAGGCGCGGATTGAAGGCGCGTTCCTCGGCGATGGTTGAGACAGTATCGCCTTTGTAGTCGTGGCCTGGGTAGACCAGTACGTCGTCGGGCAGCGTTAGCAGTTTGGTAAAGATCGAAGCGTAGGCCGCGCGAGCGTCGCCGTTTTGGAAATCGGTGCGTCCAGTGCCGCGAATGAGCAACGTGTCGCCGGTGAATACCCGGTCGTCCAGGGTATAGCTGTATGAATCGTCTGTATGGCCCGGCGTGTAGAGAACGCCTAGTGAAATGTTCTCGATGTCGATGCTGTCGCCATCGCGGACCCGCATGGAGACCAGATCAACCTGGGTTTTTTCGCCCATGACCGTGATGCAGCGCGTCGCGTCTCGTAGTTTCCCAAGGCCAGTAATGTGATCGGCGTGGCAATGCGTGTCGACGGCCTTGACCAGCTTGAGGTCCAGTTCGTCCAGCAATTTGAGATACCGCTCACAGTGCTCGAGCACCGGATCGATCAACAACGCCTCGCCACCCTTGCGGCTGGCGAGCAGATAGGTGTAGGTACTGGAGACGCTATCGAACAGTTGCCTGAAAAGCATGGGCGGGACCTCTACGCGGTGTGATTAAGACGACACCCCACCATATATGAGGCCACAAGCTGGGATCAAGGAACGCACATGAGCCGTACCGTCATGGACCTCAAGGGGATGAATTGTCCGCTACCGGTTTTACGCGCCAACAAGCGCATCAAGGAACTGGCCGCGGGTGAGGAGCTGGAAGCGTTGGTCACCGACCGCGCGGCACCCAATGATTTTCGCGAATTCTGCGCCAGTGCCGGGCACACGTTCGTATCGTGCGACGAGGCGGACGGCTATTGGGCGATCCTCATCCGTAAAAAAAGCGCTGAAGGGTGACTATTCGGCAGGTTGATGCTGTGACGGGTCTGCTGGGGCAGGGGCGTCGGTTTCCGTCTTGGCCGGCTTTTCCAACACGCCCGCGAACAATGTCAGCAACGGCGGAATAATCGCCAGGGTCAGTACCGCCGACAAGCTGAGCCCACCAACCACCACAGACCCCAAGCCCCGATAGAGCTCCGACCCCGCGCCCGGGAACAGCACCAAAGGCAGCATGCCGAAGACGCTGGTCAGCGTCGACATGAAGATCGGGCGAATGCGGTTCGAGGTTGCTTCCAGCACCGCATCGGCGACGGGCATCTTGTCGGTCCGGATGTGATAAAGCGTCTGGTGCACGAGCAAGATCGCATTGTTGACGACAATGCCGATCAAGATGACGAATCCCAATAGCGTCAACATATCCAGCGGCTGGAACGTGAACAGATTTGTTAAGGTCAACCCGATCACGCCGCCCGCAGTGGCCAGCGGTACGGAAAGCATAATAATCAGCGGATAGGCAAAGCTTTCAAACAGCACCGCCATCACCAAATAGACGATGACGATGGCAATCACCAAGTCGACCTTCATGGCGTCCCAGGTTTGGTTCAACTTGTCGGCGGCACCCGTGAGGCTGAAACGCACGTTGTCGGGTAAATTTCCGGTGGCTTTGAGCTTATCAACGACTTCTGTTTTGAGAGTGTCCAAGGCCACTTCGAGCGGCATCTTTCCGGGCGGCACGACGAACAGCGTTACGGTGCGTTCGCGGTCAGTGTGACGAATTTGTGTCGGCCCGGCGGTGACTTGCACATTTGCCAGCGAGTCCACCGGTACGATATCGCCGCTTGAAGTTACCACCGGCAAGTTGGCAATGCCCTGGGTCTCTTGCATCTGCGGCAGATTGCCCTTGAGCATCAGATCCATGCGTTGAGATCCCACCGTGATTTCTGCAACTCGAAGACCATCGTTGTAGGCATCCAAAGTATCGCCGAGTTCACGTGCCGAGACCCCGTTGTCGGCCAGTTTAACGCGATCGGGAAATACCCGGACCTCCGGCGCGCCCATAACGAGGCCCGGCTCGGGGCGAACCTGGGTCCCCTCGGCGCGTGGCAGAATGCGCGATATCTCGCGCGTCGCTAACTGGGCGGTGCCCAGAATATCTTCCAGTTCGGGGCCGGAGATGTTGAGCTCAATGGAGCGGCTGCCGCCGATGCCCCGCCCGAACAATGAGCGCTGCACGACACCACCCAAAGTGCCGGGCTCCTTGTAGACGGCGCGCTGCATGATCGGCAGCAATTCTGTTACCCGCTGTGGGTCGGTTGCAGCGGCGCCGACAAAGGTCATACCGCGCGCGGCGACAAAGAAGAAACGTTTGAATTTCGGCGAGCCGGTACCGTCATCTCCGGTGCCGTCATCGAGATATGGCAACAACTCGCCTTCGAATTCGGTGGCTATATCTGTGGTGGTGGTCAGGTTGTAGCCGGGTGGCGGTACGATGCGCCCGAAAATCAAATTTCGGTTGCCGTTGGGCAAATAGTCTAGTTTTGGCAAGAACGCCCATGTTGCCACCGCGCCGGCCCCGCACAACACAAACACGACCCCCAAACAAAGCGTGCGGCTTTGCGTCACACGGCGCGTGAATCCGACCGTGGCGCGCACGAACCAAGATGCAAACCCATCGATAAGCGGCAGGCGCATACGCACCACGCTGGTCTCACCAACGGCGCCCAACAACCGGTTCGCCAAGGCCGGGATGACGGTCACGGCAACCACCAAAGACAACATCACCGACACCGACAACGCCACGGCGATATCGCGGAACAACTGGCCCATTTCCAGTTCCATCACCAGAATGGGGATGAACACCATGACGGTGGTCAGCGCTGAGACCAGCACCGCCGACCAAACCTGCGACGCCCCTTTGTAAGCGGCTTCGCGTCGGGTCAGCCCTTGTTCCCGGAAACGGTAAATGTTCTCGAGTACGACAATGGCGGCATCGACCACCATGCCCACCGCAAATGCGATACCGGCCAGCGAAATCACGTTGATGGATCGTCCCATGGCGGCCATGGCCACGAACGCGCCGATGACGGAAACGGGAATGGCCAATGACACGACCAATGTGGCGCCGCCGGATCGCAGAAAAAGCAGCAGCATCAGGGCAGCCAAGGCGCCGCCGATAAAGATATTTTGCTGCACCAGATTGATCGACGAGTCGATATAGACGGTCTCGTCGTAGACCTGAATCAGTTTCACTTTATTGTCCGGCAGGGGACCAGCGTTCAATTCGGCGATAGCGCCGCGAATGCCGTGCATCACCTCAATGACATTCGCACCGTGTTCGCGCACGGCATTGATGGCGATGGCGGGTTGACCGTTGTAGCGAATATGCGCCGTCGGATCCTTAATGGCGAACTGGACCTCGGCAATATCATCAACTGTAGCGCGCGCAATTCGACCGGTGACGGGATCGACGGCGGAGCGCAGCAGTACCGAGCGGACGTCATCGAGGCGGGTAAACTCACCCTCCGTCCGGACCACATAACGGCGCTTGCCCTCATCGAGATCGCCGGCGGATACAGATGCATTGGCTGTTCGGAGCGTGCGCACGACATCGGTGACTGTCAGGCCGAAGCGGGCCATTTGGTCGGGGTCGAAGATGATCTCCATCTGCCGGGCGGCGCCGCCGTAGACATTTACCCTCGATACGCCTTTGACCCGCTCGATCCGATCTTGGATGACGTCCTCGACGAAATCGCCGTAGGTGAGGATGTTGCGCTCGTTGTCCTTGTCGCGGATGAACACGACCCAGGCGATCGCGTTGTCATCGGAGCTTGACGTCCGCATGGTCGGTTCGCGGGCTTCGTCGGGGTAGCTGTCGACGCGGTCGAGACGATTGGATACTAACAGCAGCGCGCGTTCCATGTTCTGGCCGACACCGAATTCAAGCGTGATGGTACCGCGACCATCCTGGGTTTTACTGACCATGCGCTCCAGGCCTTCAAGCCCGCGCAGCACTTCTTCTTGGCGGTTGATGACTTCGCGCTCAATCTCGGCCGGTGCGGCGCCCGACCAGATGGTGCGGATAGAGATCACGGGTTTGCGCACATCGGGCGTGAGTTGGATAGGGATGGCGTTTAACGCCACGACGCCGAACATCACCACCATCAACACCGCCGCCATGACGGCGACCGGGCGCTCGATGGCGAGGCGGATCAGATTCACGACGCGTTACCCTTTACGGCTGCCGGTTTATCACCGGCTTTTTTGTATTGAATGGCGGTGCCGGGCAGCAGCCGTTCATTGCCGCGCACGATGGCTAAGTCACCGATCTTAAGTCCATCTTCGACAATAAACCGCGAGCCTGCCGGCGGCCCCAGTTTCACCGGCTGCATTTTGGCTTTGCCGTCAATGGCAAGGACAACAACCTTTTGGCCCTTACGTGTCATGACCGCATCTTTGTGCACGGTCAGCACGGTCTTTTCCGCACCGGCAGGCAGATACAGGGTGACCGATTGATTGGTGGCGAAAATTGAGCTGGTGTCTGGCAGTGCAGGGGTGAAGCGTACGGCCCGGGTGCGAGTGCGAGGGTTCTCCTCGGGGATCACGGCCCGGACCTGTGCGTTCAGCTCTTGGGTACGGTTGACTCTGGCGGTGATTACGGTGTGTGGTTTCAGGCCTCCGATTTGGCCGGCCGGAACATCGGCCTCAATTTCCATGGTTTCGTCGTCAAGCAGGGTAACCACGGGCGCGCCAACATTTACATAGGCGCCCACAGAGACATGGCGGTGTGAGACAACGCCCGAATGCGGCGCTCTGACTTCGGCTTCTTTGAGGTCGATTTCGGTGAGCCTGGAATTGGCGCGGGCCATGTTGAGTTGCGCCTGCGCCTCCGCCGCTTGGCTCTCAGCGACGACGATTTGTTGCATTTTGTCGTCGCGCCGAGCTTGCGAAAATGCGGGAGATTTTTTCAGCGAGTCCAAACGCTTCAGTTCCTGGCGCAACAGTTCGATCTGTTGGCGCTTGGTTTTAAACTGCGCGGAATAACGGGAAACCTCCGAGCGTTTCAGGTCGTGCTGAAATTTAAGCCGGCTTTTCGCCAGCACGGCCAGGACGTCGCCGGCCTTGACTCGGTCACCGACATCGACACGGAATTCTTCAATCGCGCCCCTAACGCGCGCCGCGATGACGCCGCTTTGGCGCGCGACGAAACGGCCTAAAATGGGGATCGTCTGGCGGTAGGGCTCCTCGCGCACGGCATCGACGACAACGCGCGTGACGCGTTTACCTTTTTTGCCGTCCGTCTTCTTTTTGGCGTCTTGTGAGAAAGCCGCCGTCGGCAGGGCCAGGGCGGTGATGAGTAGAGCAAGCAGGACATGGCGGCGTTTCATGGTCACGTTCGAACCTCAAGACTCCAGCGATACAGGATTTTCATATAGGTACGGAATTTCCGTATTCATAGGCGGAGACCCAGCTTTCCACGACGCCAAAAAAGGCGGCGAAAAAGCTTTGGTTCTCACTGAGCCCGTTACTAAGTTGATTCTATCGCAAACCGATTTCAGCAGCAATCGTGGAATCCTAGGCTAGATAGTGATCTTCTTAGGGCCGGTCTGTATGAAAAACCTACTCGCTGGTGGGACTTTTCTGCAAACGGCAAGAGATGGTCCGCCCCGCATTCGAGTGGGGTATGCGACAAAGGACCTGACAAGATGTTACCGGGTACTAAAATACCGGTACAACGGGTTTCAAACGCTGATGAGTTGGAGCCGTTGACCGATGATTTGAAAATGCCCACGGCTCCAAATTTGATTGGGACGAACAATAGCGATAAGGGGTAATCTGCGATGACGACGTTTCTTTACTCTCATGCGGCGTGTCTGGAACACGACCCGGGAGCTATGCACCCCGAGTGCCCAGATCGATTGCGGTCCGTCCTTTCCGGGCTGGACGAAGAGCCGTTCCAATATCTTCACCGCGAAGAAGCACCGAAAGTCGATTTGGGGAAGGTCGAAAAAGTGCACAAACCCTATTACGTCGAGAAAATTATTGAGACAGTACCGGATAGTGGTCGGGTATATCTGGATCCGGATACGGCGCTCTCGTCGGGCTCAGTGGAGGCGGCTATGCGGGCCTCCGGCGCAGCGATTGAAGCGGTGGATCAGGTGGTCGGTGGAAATGCCGACAATGCGTTTTGTGCGGTTCGACCGCCGGGCCACCATGCAGAATCTTCGCAGGCCATGGGGTTTTGCCTGTTCAATTCTGCCGCCATTGCTGCCGTCCATGCACGCGCCGCGCATGGCATGACGCGGGCAGCGGTGATTGATTTCGATGTGCATCATGGCAACGGCACGCAACACAGCTTCGAACAAGATGCCGGATTGTTTTACGGATCATCGCACCAGTGGCCGGCCTATCCGGGGACCGGGCTGGAAAGCGAGACTGGGGTGGATGGCAATATCGTCAATGCACCGTTGTCTCCGGGAGCCGGGTCGGTTGAGTTTCGCGCGGCCTATGAACGACTTATTTTGCCCGCGCTTCGAGAGTTCTCGCCGGAGATTTTGATCATCTCAGCCGGGTTCGACGCCCACGCGCGCGATCCGTTGGCGCAACTCAACGTCCAAACCGAAGATTACGCTTGGGTGACGGAACGTTTGCTCGAAGTTGCGTCGGAATGCTGCGAAGGCCGTGTGATATCGCTTCTGGAGGGGGGATACGATCTCAATGCATTGCGCGAAAGTGTCCAGGCTCACGTGTCGGCGCTGATGGCGGCCTGATTGCAAGCTTAGTCTTCGCCGGAAATCATATCCGCAAGGCGTTCGGCCTGGTTGTTGAGTTTGTCGACAGAGCTGTGGATGTTGAGGGTCGCTGAACTGGCTTGGCCAGCGAGAGACTTGACCTCACCGGCAACCACGGCAAAGCCCTTACCGGCGTCACCAGCGCGGTCGGCTTCGATCGTTGCGTTGAGGGCCAGCAGATTGGTTTCACTCGCCACCGCGCCGATTCGTTCAGATACGGCGCCAACTTTCTCGATTTCAGTCACCAGCCGGAGAATCTGCTGATCAACGTCGGCACTTTCGCCAATATCGGTGGTGTTGTTGACCAGAGCGTCAAAGTCTGTGGCCACGGATGAGAGTTCACGGACGGAATTCTCAATTTCCTCGGTTGCGTTGCCAGTCTGCCCGGCCAGATTCTTGACTTCATCTGCAACGACGGCAAAGCCTTTTCCCATTTCACCAGCGCGTGCGGCTTCGATCCGGGCATTGAGCGCGAGAAGATTGGTTTGTTTCGCGACGGCAGCAATCTGTCCTGCAACCTCATCGATTTTTTGGATTTCTGCCAACAATCCTTGAATTTCGGTATGGAGGTCGGTCGAACCCATTGTCGTGTCGATGCTTGCGGTCAAAATAGTTCATCCTAACTTTCGCGCGAATGCCAAGTGTAACGCGCTATCGATTGCGGCAAAACGATACCACTAAGGTCTAAAAGAGAAGTAAAGAAAATAATTACATAAATGCAAGGTGAATATCGTTTTGGGCTCCACGTTTATCGTTGATTTCCTTGCCCTTGCCCATACGCGTGACTAAACTCTCGCTCCTTTACGGACGGGTGCGAAAATGCCGAACGACAAGATTCCCGCTGAAATTAGCAAGCTAACCTTCGAGGACGCGCTCCAACAGTTAGAGGAGATCGTTCGGGGGTTGGAGAGCGGCAGCGGTGACCTCGACAACGCCATAGAAGCCTATGCGCGCGGCGTTCATCTGAAGCGTCACTGCGAGACACGGCTGAAGGACGCCCAAGCCAAAATCGATAAGATTGTCTTGAAGGCGGACGGCGAGGCGGCTGTTGAGCCGCTGGACGCAGATTAATTTTCAAGAAGCACTGGATATCTAAATTGGCTTTCGACCTCAAACAGGCAATGGCTGACAATGCGGACGCGGTTGAGGCTGTCCTTGACGAATTACTGGCACCGGGGAATGGCCCCGAGCATCGGGTTATGGACGCCATGCGTTATTCTGCGCTGGGCGGGGGAAAACGCATACGGCCGTTTTTGGTAACCGCCTGTGCATCATTGTTTTCGGTTGATCGGCGTTCGGCTCTCCGGGCGGCGGCGGCGGTCGAGATGGTGCACTGCTATTCGCTGGTCCACGACGACCTGCCGGCGATGGATGATGACGACCTGCGTCGTGGCCGTCCCACTTGCCATATCGAATACGATGAAGCGACGGCGATTTTGGCCGGTGATGCGCTCTTGACCAAAGCATTCGAAGTGCTGGCGGAACCCGAAACCCATCAAGACGCACGGGTACGCTCCGATCTGGTTCTGGCTCTTGCCAAGGCATCCGGCCATGCGGGTATGGTCGGTGGTCAAATGCTGGATCTTGTGGCCGAAGACCATGATCTCGATATGCCTGAAATTACTCGGCTGCAACGCATGAAAACGGGAGAGTTGATTGCCGTTTCGTGCGACGCCGGCGCGATTTTGGGCAAAGCATCCGAGCACGCACGAATACAGCTACACGCCTATGCGCACGACATCGGTTTGGCGTTCCAGATTGCCGATGATCTGCTGGACGTTGAAGGCGATGAAGAGGCCGTCGGCAAGAAAACCGGCAAAGACGAAGCCGCGGGCAAGGCGACATTCGTGTCGCTGCTAGGGGTCGAACGTGCCCGTGAGCAAGCGAAAATGCTGAGTGCGCAAGCACAAGAACACCTCGAATCATTCGGTGAAGCGGCGGAACCCTTACGCCATCTTGCTCATTTTATTGTCAATCGAAGCTCATAATTGTTACTTTGTATTCATGCGCTCAAGCTGGGAAGGAGCTAACCCTTGACCTCTGAGACCCCGGAAGTACCGGAAACAGTGAAAACACAAACACCGTTGCTGGATACTGTTTCGGTCCCGGCCGATATTCGCGATTTCGATGCCGATCAGCTCAAGCAACTGGCCGATGAACTGCGCACGGATACCGTTCGATGGGTCTCCATCACCGGTGGGCACCTGGGGGCCAGCCTCGGCGTGGTCGAATTGACCGTGGCGCTCCATCACGTGTTTGAAACGCCCGCTGACCGATTGATTTGGGATGTCGGACATCAATGTTATCCGCATAAAATATTGACCGGTCGGCGCGGACGCATGAACACATTGCGTCAGGGCAGCGGGTTGGCGGGATTCACCAAACGAACCGAGAGTGAATATGACCCGTTTGGTGCGGGCCATTCTTCGACTTCCATTTCCGCTGGGCTTGGCATGGCTGTAGCGCGCGATCTCGCGGACGACGACAACCATGTCATTTGTGTCATCGGGGACGGTTCCATGACCGCAGGCATGGCCTATGAAGCCATGAACAACGCGGGATCAATGGATGCGCGTTTGATCGTCATCCTCAACGACAACGACATGTCCATTGCACCTCCGGTGGGGGCGCTGAGTGCCTATCTGTCGCGTTTGATTTCATCCAAGCAGTTCCGGACCGTGCGCCATTTCGCCAAAGATTTGGCAGCGAAGTTGCCGCGCCAGATCGAAGAAGCGGCAAGCAAGGTCGATGAATACGCGCGAGGCATGGTGACCGGCGGCACGCTGTTCGAGGAACTTGGTTTTTATTATGTCGGCCCAGTGGATGGTCACAACCTCGATCACCTGTTGCCGGTGTTGCGAAACCTGCGCGACGACGAGGAAAAAGGCCCCGTATTGCTGCATGTGGTGACTGAGAAAGGCCACGGCTACGCGCCGGCGGAGGAATCTCGCGACAAATACCATGGCGTTTCCAAGTTTGATGTGGTGACCGGCAAGCAGCATAAGCCCAAAGCCAATGCGCCCAGCTATACCGGGGTCTTCGCCAAAGCACTGATCGCCGAGGCTGAAACCGATGACAAGGTCGTCGCCATTACGGCGGCCATGCCTGGGGGTACAGGGGTCGATGCGTTTTCCGAACAGTTCCCGGATCGCAGTTTCGATGTGGGCATTGCCGAACAGCATGCGGTCACATTCGCCGCTGGCTTGGCGACGGAAGGCTATAAACCGTTCTGCGCCATTTACTCCACTTTCCTGCAGCGCGCTT
>JABIPG010000052.1 GCA_018698795.1 Rhodospirillaceae bacterium | reverse complement strand
TTTGGGGCCCACAGGGGTTGGCAAAACGGAACTGACCAAGGCCCTGGCGGCGTTTCTGTTCGATGACGAGCAGGCCATGGTGCGCATTGATATGTCCGAGTACATGGAGAAGCACGCCGTCGCGCGCCTGATCGGCGCACCGCCGGGTTACGTGGGTTACGATGAGGGCGGTGCCTTGACCGAAGCCGTCCGCCGCCGGCCCTATCAGGTGATCTTGTTCGACGAGGTCGAGAAGGCGCACCCCGATGTGTTCAATGTTTTGCTGCAGGTCTTGGATGACGGGCGCCTGACCGACGGGCAGGGTCGCACGGTGGATTTCCGCAACACCATGATCGTGCTGACGTCGAACCTGGGCGGAGACATTTTAGCCAACCAGGAAGAAGGCCGCGATTCCGACGAGGTGCGCGCCGATGTCATGGACGTGGTGAAAATGGCGTTCCGGCCTGAATTCATCAATCGCCTTGATGAGATCATTTTGTTTCACCGGCTGTTCCGCGAGCACATGGACGGCATTGTCGATATCCAGATGACGCGCGTCGCCAAGTTGCTGGACGACAAGAACATGACGCTTGATCTCGATGAAGCGGCCAAGGCCCGGCTGGCGGATCGCGGATACGACCCGGTCTATGGCGCCAGACCGTTGAAGCGCGTCATCCAGACCGATCTGCAAAATCCACTCGCCACCCTTTACCTGGAGGGCCGCATCAAGGAGGGGGATACGATCAAGGTGTCGGCAACCGACGAGGGCCTGACGTTCAATGGGGCGTTGGCGGAGGCCGCCTGAGGCGCCGCATGCAGATCGATCAAGCCATCGCCAAGAAGGCGTATGACGTCATCACGCGCTATATCGCGGCTATCAATGCCCATAATGCGGAAGCCGTGCGAGACACACTTAACTTTCCGCATTTCAGAATCGGGCTGGACGGCAATTGCATCTATTATCCCGAGCCTAGCTTGGATCATCTGGCGGTTTTTCGAAACCGGACTAACGATGATGGCTGGCATCATAGTGTCGTCGATGACATGCAGGCGATTTTCACGTTTCCTAGCAAGGCGCATGTGACGATCAATTTCCGCAGGCTGCGCGCAGATGGTTCGGAAATCGGCAGCTACCATTCGCTCTATATCGTGACGCAAAAAGACGGACATTGGGGCATTCAAGGTGGGTCGGGTACCGGTCTTTAGGCGCGAGTCTGGAACCGTTGAATGACTGTGACAGGGCGCACTGCGAAAGCCATGAGCGTCTGTTACGTTACCAAGCATGACCGATATCAGTCTCAATGCCGCTACCCGCCAATCCGTGACGCTGTTGCAGCGCTCGGCGGATTTGCGCGCCGAGACGACGCGGCGCTTGGCCAGCGGGTTGCGCATCGAACGCGTCAACGACGGGCCTTCATCGTATTTTCAGGCGCAGGGCCTGCGCAATCGGGTGCAGGATCTATTGGCCGCCAAAGACGACATCGGCCAAGCCGCGTCGGCGGTGGAAAGCTCACTGGCCGGCCTAGACGCCATCGAAAATCTGTCGCAACAGCTGAAAGGCCTGACATTGGCGGCCAAGGGCGGCACGACCGAGCAACGCCAAGCCGCAGCCCAGCAGTTTGATGATCTGCGCAACCAAATCTCGGCCCTGGCCGAAGATGCCGGCTACAATGGCACCAACCTGATCAGCGCCAACCCGGGCGAGCTTGATGTCAGCCTGAACGAGAGCGGGTCGTCCAATCTCACCATCTCCGGCACTGCCGCCGATTCGCACACGCTCGGCATCGGCACGGCAGCAGGTGATTACAACAGCTTCGCCTCTGATGCCGATCTCGATGCCGCCGTCGCCGGTATCGATGCAGCCATTGCCGGAGTGCGCAGCCGCGCTGCCGGCCTGGGCTCCAGCGTTGCCACCCTGCAAGTGCGCGACGATTTCACACGCGACCTGACCAACACGCTCGACGCCGGCGCCGCCAAACTGGTGCAGGCCGACCTCAACGCCGAGGGCGCGAAACTGCTCTCGAGCCAAGTGCGCGAACAACTGGGCACCGAAAGCCTACGCATTGCCACGCAGTCCCAATCCCTGATCGCCAACCTGCTTTAGGAAAGCTCCGATTTGCCAATGACCGCGCCCGCCCACATTTATGCAAGAAACGAAGCCGCCAGCGTGACCGGTCGCGTCGCCGAAGGCCGCGCTTTCGTCAAGGCGGCGCGGCTGTTGGACGACTTGCGCGGGCGGCCCGCCGATACCGGCCTGCGTGATGAGGCCATCGCGTTCAACCGCGTCTTGTGGACCGCCGTACAGGCCGACGTGACGGACAAGCAAAGCCCGCTGCCCGTGCACTTGAAGGCGGGACTGCTTAGCCTCAGCCTGTATGCGGACCGCGCGCTGACGGCGCTCCGCACCAGCCGCGACGTGGCTGCGTTGGAGGCGCTGATCGCCGTCAACCGCGATGTCGCCGGCGCATTGCTGGCGACACCTTAGAGCGCACTTGAAATTTTCCGCCATGCATCGCTAACTCCATGCCCATGAGCAACTTTGACGACCACTTCGACGTTATCATCGTCGGTTACGGTTTCGCCGGCGCGGCGGCGGCGGTGAGCGCACACGACGCCGGTGCCAGGGTTTTGTTGCTGGAGAAGGCCGACAATCCGGGCGGCATTTCGATCTGTTCAGCCGGCGGCGTGCGCATTTCGCGCGACCTGCAAGCCAGCTTTGAATATCTGAAGGCCACCAACGCCGGCACCACCCCCGATGCCTGTCTCAGCGCCTTCGCCCAAGGTTTGACCGAGACCGAGGCCTTCATCCGCGACATGGCGCGCATCAACAACGCGGAGGTCGGTGTGCGCTGGGCGAAAGCCAATTATCCGTTGGATGGCGGCGACAGTTTCGGTTTTGTCACCATCAACGATATCCCGGGATTCGAGCCCGAGCGCGATTTTACCTGGGGGCGTGGGCTCAGGGGCGGCACGCGGCTGTTCAAGGTGATGCAAGACAACGTTGCGTCACGCGCCATTGAGGTGCGGCTGGGCACACCCGCCGTCGGCCTGATCAGCGAAGACGGACGGATTTCCGGATTAATAGCTGGCGGCAAACGGATTTGCGCCAAGCAAGGCGTCATCCTCGCTTGCGGCGGGTTTGAGGGCGACCCGACCATGCAGGCGCAATTTTGGCAGGCCAAGCCGGTGCTGTCGGGCGCCTACGGCGGCAATACGGGGGATGGGGTGCGCATGGCGCAGGCGGCGGGCGCCGATCTGTGGCACATGTGGCATTTCCATGGCACTTATGGGTTCCGCCATCCCGACCCGGATGTCTATCCTTATGGAATCCGCCTGCATCGGTTGCCCGATTGGGTGCCGGGGAAACCCGGTGAAGAGGCGGAAATCAACGGCTTCTTCTCCGGCGGGGATGACGCCCGCATGCCTTGGATCGTCGTCGACCAGCGAGGCCGGCGCTACATGAACGAATACCCGCCCTATGTGCAAGATACCGCGCACCGCGCCATGTCGACGTTTGACCCCGACACGCAGAGCTATGCGCGTATCCCGTCATGGATGATTGTCGATGCCGACGGGCTCAAACGCGGCCCCTTGGGTTTTCCCGCCTACAACGACCCGGGCGTTGATTTCGCTTGGAGCGACGACAATGCCGCCGAGCTCGATCTCGGCATCTTGAAACAAGCGGGCAGCATCGAGAAAATGGCGCACGGCATGGGTTGCGACGCTGATTTGTTGGGCGAGACCATCCAGCGCTGGAACACGTTTTGTCAAAACGGCCACGACCGCGACCACGCACGCTTGCCGGCCACCATGCTCCCGATCGAAACCCCGCCCTACACCTATGGCGAGCTGTGGCCGATTTGCGCCAACACCCAGGGCGGCCCCCGTCACGACGAACGCCAGCGCGTGCTCAACCCCTACGGACAGGTGATCGAGGGGCTCTATGTCGCCGGTGAGCTGGGCAGCATTTTCGGGCATTTGTATATGTCCGGCGGCAACCTGGCGGAATGCTTTATCGGCGGGCGGCGGGCCGCATTTGAGGCCTGCGGCGCGACCCGCTGACGTAAA
>JABIPG010000053.1 GCA_018698795.1 Rhodospirillaceae bacterium | reverse complement strand
CGGCGCACTGATCGTCAATCCGGCACGCGATGAAATTTTGGCGCAGGCCGGCAACCGCGTCGAAGAGCTATCCGACCCCACTGCACATGCGGAAATGATCGTCATCCGCCGCGCCACCGCCAAGGCCGGGCTATCAAAGCTTGTCGGCTGTGATCTCTACGTGACGCTTGAGCCCTGTCCCATGTGCGCTGCCGCCATATCGCTGGCGCGCATCCGCCGGCTTTACTTCGGCGCATATGATCCAAAATCGGGCGGTGTCGAACACGGTGCAAAAGTTTTCGACCACCCCACCTGTCACCACAAACCGGAGGTGATCGGGGGATTGGTGGAAAGCGAAGCGGGCGTTTTGCTGGCGGATTTTTTTAGGGCCAGAAGATAAGGATGCGGACGGCATGGGCAGGCTACCGGATAAAATGAGCTGCGTTCTATTGGTTGGCCACGGCGGCCCTGAAATGCTGGAATACCGCAGCGATATTCCGGTGCCGCGCCCAGGTCCAAATGATGTGCTGATCCGGGTATCCGCCGCGGGCGTGAACAACACCGACATCAACACCCGAACGGCGTGGTACTCGAAAGATGACCATGAGCCCGACGATGCCAGTTGGTCGGGACAGGCCCTAAATTTACCTCTTGTTCAAGGCGCGGATGTCTGCGGAGAAATCGTCTCGCTAGGAGAGTGTGTGGACAAAGAACGCATCGGCCAGCGCGTACTGATTGAGCCGTGCCTCCGAGAAGCGAACAACGCCATTCTCGACAAGCCTTGGTATTTTGGTTCGGAATGCAACGGAGGCTTTGCGCAATACACTGTCGTAGCGTCGCGTCACGCCTACGGTGTCGACAGTACGTACGAAGACATCGAACTGGCCTCATTCCCCTGCTCTTATTCAACGGCGGAAAACATGCTGACGCGTTCGCAGGTGAATGCCGGGGAGAGCGTGTTGGTCACCGGTGCATCAGGCGGCGTCGGTTCTGCGGCGGTTCAATTGGCCAAGGCACGCGGCGCGCGGGTCATAGCAGTGACGAATGCGTCGAAGGCAGCCGCACTTCGGGAAATCGGCGCCGATCGAACACTCGCTCGGGACGACGACTATGCGGAGTTTTTGGGGAAAGACAGTGTCGATGTTGTGATTGATCTGGTCGCGGGTGAAAAATGGCCCTCGCTGCTTGATATTCTGCGTCCCGGCGGGCGCTATGCCGTCGCGGGCGCCATCGGTGGCCCCGTCGTCGAGTTGGATGTCCGGACGCTCTATCTCAAAGACCTGAGTTTCTTCGGTTGTACGGTGCTCGAGCCGGAAGTGTTTAGAAACCTCGTCGCCCATATTGAAAGCGGGCGGGTCAAGCCCCTGGTTGCCGAAACCTTCCCACTACGCGATATCGGACGCGCTCAAGCCGCGTTCGAAAGCAAAGACCATATCGGTAAGATCGTGCTTACCTTCGAAGACGAGGCAATCTGAGCTGAAAACCAGGCCCTGTGTCACCGTGCGTTTCACTCGACTTCGCGGGAGAGGGAAGGACGCCCGCAGATCAAGGAATTGCAGACGTCCTCCGATAAAAAGCGCCGGGCCTGTTGGAACACTTCAATATCCAACAGCCACCATCATCGCGCCGCCTTTTGCATTTCGGCATTAAACAACTTAGCGAATTTGCCATATCCTTCGCCGTGCAGTTTTTCCGCGGGGATGAACCGAAGCGCGGCGGAATTCATGCAGTAGCGCAGACCTGTCGGCGCAGGGCCATCATTAAAGACATGGCCCAAGTGGGAATCACCGATCTTGGAGCGAACCTCGGTACGCGAGATAAACAGCTTTCGGTCCGTATGGGTTGCGATGGCATCTTCGCTTATCGGGCGTGTGAAACTGGGCCACCCTGTCCCCGACTTATATTTGTCGGCTGAAGAAAACAGCGGCTCACCGGTAACGATGTCGACGTAGAGGCCCGCACGTTTGTTGTCCCAATATTGATTTCTGAACGGCCTCTCGGTACCGTCGTTCTGTGTAACGTCATACTGCAACGCGCTCAATTTTTTACGAATTTCCGCTTTTGAAGGTTTGCTGTAGCGGGCTTTTACCATGGGCTTATCTATTGCCGCCCCGGACGTATCGACCGTGCCACGATATTTGGCGTAATCAACTTTCAGTTCGTCACCCCAGGTTTTCTCAACGAAATCGGTGCGGCCCGACCCATTAGTATACAGCCGGTAGCGGATCGGGTTCTTTTTGTAGTAATCCTGATGGTAGTCCTCGGCCTCGTGGAAGGTTTTGAACTGGGCGATTTCAACCGCGATCGGCTTTTTAAAGCGGCCCGAGGCGTCAAGTTTTGTCCGAGACTGTTCCGCTAGCTGCCGTTGAGAATCGCTGCTGACGAAAATGCCCGGTCGATACTGGCTGCCGCGATCAAAGAATGAGCCCGTGCCATCGGTCGGATCGAAAATGCGCCAATAGGATTCGAGCAATCCCTCATAGGTGATTTTCTGGGGGTCGTAGTAAACTTGCACGGCTTCGGTATGGCCGGTTTGGCCGCCTGATACTTGCGTGTAGGTCGGGTTGGGTTCATCGCCGCCGGTATAGCCGGAAATCACTTCCCTAACACCAGGAACCTTCTCAAACCCGGACTCCACGCACCAAAAACACCCGCCAGCAAATGTCGCGACCGACAGTTCTGTCAAATTGATCATTTGCTTGTTTCCCATGGGGTTTTGTTTGTTCCCCATGGATTCGGATGCGCCCAGGGAAGCGAACCCCAATCCTGCAACAACAATAGCGGCTCCGGCTAAGATCAATTTTTTCATTGTGAAATTCCAAACTTCCAAGTTTCTTCCATGTAATGGGCTGCGTTGACCCATCGTTCGAGAAACCAATATGAGGCATCATGGTTACGGCGAAATAACGCAAATGTCACAATTTCATAACATTTTGGCGTTTAGGCACGATGCAAAGGGAGCTGAAAACTAAAGATAGAGCCCGATCCCCCAGCCACGTTGGCCACGCTGATTGTGCCGCGTTGCATATCCATAATCCGTTTGGCGATGGCAAGTCCGAGGCCCGCGTGCAGGCTCGATTTATCGGTACTGTCGCCGCGATAGAATGGATCAAAAATATGCGCGAGATGCTCAGCCGCTATGCCCGAGCCGCTATCACGAACCGACACGGAAATCTTGTCATCTTCGGTGGTCGCGCAGACAACAATTTTACCCTTTGTCGGCGTGTGGCGAATGGCATTGTCGAGTAAGTTGTCGAGTACGCGCTCGGTCATGCCGATATCACCGTACGCCAAGGGCGTGTTCGGCAATACCGAGAGGTTGAGCGTGACCCCCACGTTTTCCGCTTTCAGGCGGTGTTTTTCGACCGCGTCGTGGATAAGTTCCGGCAACGCGAAAGGCTCTGGTTGCGGCTGGCTCTCGCGTGCCTCCAGGCTCGCCAGCTCAAATAATTCTCCCAGCATCTGACTTAGCCGCTGACCTTGCCGAAGGGCGATGTTCAGGAATTCTTCGCGCTGTTCTTCGCTGAGGCTATGGTTTTTCATTTGCAGGGATTCCAGATATCCCTGCATCGAAGCAAGCGGGGTACGCAGGTCATGTGACACCTGCGCCACGAGACGCCGCCGCAGCGCGTCTTTCTCCTGCAGCATATCGATTTGCTGCCCAATCTGTTCGACCATGCGATCGAAGGTAACCGATAAAGCCTCGACCTCATCGCCCACTGTCAGCGGGCTAATTTTTTTGGTGTCGCGCGTGTTCGTCCGCGCGGCAAATTCCTCCATGCGTTTGGTCAGGCGGCGCAGGCGACCGGTGAGCAGATGAAAAACCCACAAACCGGCGAGCAAGCCAAATCCCAAGCTCGCCGCCATCGCCCAACCGCTTGTGCGCAATAAGTAACTATTGCGGGCCATGGTCTCGGCAGCATCATATTGCTCGCCGCGAAGCACCACGTAGAGATAACCGACGGTTGCCGTTTGACCTGGGATTTCAGTAACCGAGAAGGCTTTTTGGCGATCGTGGCTACGCGGGTCGTCGCCGAGCAGGGGATATGGGTCTTCCATGCGCAAGAAGGTCTTGATCGGCTCAAGGGAAACCGATTTGCGTTTGATTTTTTCCGGATCGGCTGAGTACGAGATGATGCGGCCGGCACTATCGAGGAGATAAATTTCGATGCTGGGATTGATCGACATATAGAGGCTGAACGTTTCTTTCAGCGCACCCTCATTGAGACGGCCCTCCTCGACCAGATTACGGTCGGCGACGAGGTTGCGAGCCAGGTCGCGGTTGATCTCTTGATTGAGTTGACGCAGGTAGCGGTCCGTTACGACAAGGTTGATCGTCGTGTATATGGCGCCAACAGCGACGAGCAAAACCAACAGGCCAAGGGCAAGTTTTGCGTAGAGTGTCCGCAGCATGGCGCCCGCCCCCTATTGCACGAACTTGTAACCAACGCCCCAGACGGTCAGGACGTAGGTTGGGTTTGCCGGGTCTTTTTCGATTTTGGCACGCAGCCGGTTGATGTGTGTATTCACCGTATGCTCGTAGCCTTCGTAACTGTAGCCCCAAACCTGATCAAGAAGCTGCACGCGGTTATAAACCCGGCCTGGATGGCCAGCGAGATGGTGAAGCAGGTCGAATTCCCGCGCCGTAAGATCGATTTCTTTTCCCTCGATCAAGACCTGTCGTTTCTCGGCGTCGATGGTAAGGCCGTTTTTTGTGATCATCGATGCGGCAGCGGGCTCTGTCGGCTTGGCCGAAAGCGCATCGACACGCCGCAACAGCGCTTTTACTCGGGCGATAAATTCAGGCAGGCTGAAGGGCTTTGTCAGGTAGTCATCAGCGCCCATTTCCAAACCAAGAACCCGGTCCAATTCCGTAGACTTGGCCGTTAGCATCAAGATTGGAATGTAGCTACCTTCGGAACGGATTTCGCGGCAAAGCGTTAATCCATCAATGCCGGGCAACATAAGATCCAGCACCACCAAATCGAAAGTTTTACCTTCGGCGATGCCAGCTTTCAGTGTCGCCAACCCCGTGTCGCCTCGATTTTCCAACCGAACATCAAAGCCATTGTCGCTGAGATGCATCGAGATCAGCGAGGCGATATCGGGATCATCTTCAATGACCAGAACCTGGCGCGGAGAAATCGGAGAAGGAGTCGCCTGGGGTGTCGTGACCATAAGCGGCTCCTTTCCGTTAGGCACCAACAACTAACGTTCTATTGTGGAGCCTCCAATATTTCGGCTTATTTAGCCATCATTTTGTCTTTTTTCATCATCGCGTCTTTTTTCACCATCGGATCTTTCTTCATCATCGGATCCTTCTTCTTCATCATCGCGTCTTTTTTCATCATTGCGTCTTTCTTCATCATCGCTTCTTTTTTCGCCATGGTGTCTTTCTTCATTTCTTTCGCAGAAGCGGTGGAAAGCCCCATGGTCATGGCGATGGCGGCAGCGATGGTGAGCGCGGAAACAGTCTTGAACATTGTTGATCTCCTGAAGATTTAAATTCAATTGTCAGACGCCTCTCAATGAAGCGACTGTATCGACACCCACTAAACAGGAGCGAGATCACAGGCCAATCACGCAAATATAACTTTTTGATAACGCTATAGGTGGTTGTTCAAAATCTGAGGATTGTTGGTGAAAGATTGGGATCAGCAACGATCATGCACTCAGCATCGAATCAGTTCGCGCCTTCGTGGCGGAGAGGGAAATCTGCTCAATATGCGATTTTATTGAGGAGAATAGGGTTTGCTTCGTCAATTTTTTTACGTCGGACGGGGAAACATCGACTTAACCCTCCCGAACCAAGGCTTAAACCCCCAACCGGTCGCGCATCGCGTACCAGGCCTGGATGGCGGGCAGGAACCAGGGCCGCCCGTCATAAAACGGCACCGCTTGAAAGATACGATCGGCGAAGGCGCTCTCGCCGCCTCCCTGGCCCAACACCCGATAGGCCGCCTTCATGCCGAACCACCGCGCCCATACAACGCCTGAGCCCGAAAATCCGGTGGCATACAAAACGCCGTCACGCTCCATCAAATGCGGCACCTGATCCATGGGAAAGGCGACAAAGCCCCACCAGACATGGCTCAAACCCACACCGTCGAGTTCAGGGAACAGTTCGATAAGATCGCGGTACAGGTGGTCGTAGGGCAAGGGCTGATCAGCTTCGTGCTGGCCGTAAATACGTCCGCCGAACAAAATCCGCGTGCCGTCCGGCGACGGGCGGTAATAGTGTCCCATGATGCGGCTCTCGGTCATCATGCGGCGTTTCGGCATCAGCCGGTCCATGACCTCGGGGGCGAGCTCTTGCGTGGCAATGATCTGGCTCGCCACCGGCACCAACCTGCGGCGCAGCCACGGAATGGCGCCGTCCGTATAACCGTTGGTGCAGACAATGACATGGCCGGCCTTCACCGTGCCGCCCGTGGTCATCACTTCATAGGCGCTGCCATCGCGGCGGATACCCTGCACCGGCGTGTAGCCGTGGACTTTGACGCCGGCTTCCTCCACCACGTCCAGCATACCCTGGTGGAACTGTGCCGGGTGCAGGCCGCCGATGTCGGGGCGCAGCATACCGCCGTGGTATAGTTCTGTGCCGATTTCCGCCTGTTGATCTTTTCGCTCCACCATCGTGGCGCCGATGTCGAAGTTCTGGTTCAAGAGATCAGCGTCACGCGCCAGGTTATTGAAATGCTCTTCCCGACAAGCGCCGCCGAAACGACCGGACAAATCAAACTGGCAATCGATGCCCTCGTCTTCAATGAAGCGTTTGAGATCGGCGCGAGCTGTCACACCTTCGGCGTACATGGTGGTGGCACGCTGGGGGCCGAACTTTTTGATTAGCTGTGAAATGCTGGGTTTCAAATTGCCGCTGCCGATGCCGCCGTTACGGGTCGATGCGCCAATGCCGGGGTCCGAAGCATCAAACACCTGCACGCTCTTGCCGGCGCGGGCCAATGTCAGAGCGGCGGCCAGGCCAGCGTAACCCGCGCCCACGATCGCAACGTCGCATGCTGCATCGACATCAGTTTCCGGCAGTTCCCGGGGCGGGGCGGCTTCCCACCAATAGGGGGTGAATTTCGTTGCGTTCGTCAATCGTCTTCTCCCAACAGTCGGGCTACATCGCGTTTGTCGGCGCCGGAGGGTAACGGTGCGGCGCGGTCGTCAATCCAGGCGGCAATGTCTTTCCACACGGTCATCGCCGGCAGGTCGCGCAACAACATGTGATAACCTCCCTCATAGAGCGCCACCCGGGCTGCGCTTGGCACGTTCACCAACATGCGCCGCGTCGGCAGCTTGGGGATCACTTGATCGCGTTCGCCGTAGAGAATCAAGGCCGGCGTTGTCAGACCCGAGGCCGATGCCAAACCGGCGTCCATCAAGTTGACCAAACCATAAAGCGTGCCAATGCGGGTTTCCTTGATTACCAGCGGATCCTGGCCCAACGCCACTAACATCTCAATGTTGTCGGATGGCAAAATCCCGAGCCCCTGCCCGGTGACGCTCATCCAAGGCACGCTATGCGCGCCCAGCCACAAGGCCCACCGCTGATACCAGGGCATGGTCGCCCGCCCCCAAACCGCCGGCGCGGCCAAGATGACGCCGTCAACTTTGGGCAGTACCCCACCACCGGCAGCGACCATCGCCACCGCACCACCCATGGAGGTCCCCTGTAGGAAAATCGGCGTTCCTGGAAATCGCCGTTTCAACGCCCTCACCGCGTCGGCGGCGTCACGCGCGTAGGCCGCAACCCCGGCCCAACTACCGGGGTTGGGCGCGGTGCCGAAGCCCCGTTGGTCGTAAGCGAAAGATGCGACCCCGCGCGCGCGAAGGAAATCGCCCGGATCGTCGAAGAAATACGAATAATCGTTGAACCCGTGCAGCGCCAATATCACCGCCTTGGGCGGGTCTGTTTCTGGTTTCCAGGCCCGCGCAGGCAGCCTCGTGCCATCAGAGGCCGTGAAGGCGTCATCTGTAAATTCGGGCTCCGTGACAGCTGCGCCTAGCGGAACCGATACCGGCGCACAGGCAGTAAGCCAAAAAACGACAACGGCAATGCCGATCCGGATCAAGCCGCGTCCCCGGCAATATGTTCGGGATCGCGGGTCAGGTTGAGGAAAATGTCCTCCAGATCGGCCTCACGCGTGGTGACGTCGATGATCTCAAGCCCGGCCTCGCTGACCGCGGCGAGGATTTGCCCGCTGGTCACCGAGCTTGGCGGATAGGCGATACGCAGACGACGGGGCGTTTCCAATTCCACCGCGTGCCCGGCCAAGGACGCGGCCAGTGTTTCCGGCACCGCCGCCAGATCTTGATCGACGGTGATCAACATCTCTTTGGCATCCAGCCGCCCCAGCAAGTCAGGTGTCGATTCACAAGCGATCAGGCGACCGTGGTTGATGATGGCGATGGTGTCACACATGGCTTCGGCTTCTTCCAGATAGTGCGTCGTCAGCAATACGGTGGTGCCCGCCGCGTTCATGCGTTTCACATGTGCCCAAAGCTGGCGGCGCAGGTCAACATCGACGCCGGCCGACGGCTCATCAAGCACCAGCACCGGTGGGCTGTGCACCATGGCCTTGCCCACCAGCAACCGTCTGCGCATACCGCCTGAAAGCGAGCGTGCATAGGCATCAGCCTTGTCCGACAGGCCGACGGCATCGAGCACCTCGTCGGTGCGCCGTGCGGCTTCAGGAATGCCATACAAACCGGCCTGCAGTTCCAACGTTTCGCGCGGCGTGAAAAATGGGTCAATGTGCAGTTCCTGTGGCACCACGCCGATGCAGCGGCGCGCGGCGCGCATTTCGCGGTCCGCATCATAGCCCCATATGCTGGCGCTACCGGCGGACTTCACCACCAAGCCAGCCAAGATATTAATCAGTGTCGATTTGCCGGCACCATTGGGCCCGAGCAATCCGAAGAACGAGCCACGCGGAATTGTCAGATCGACGCTTTTCAATGCGTCTTTCGGTGGCGTGTTGGCGCTGCCCTTGTAGGTCTTCGATAGACCCGATGTGATAATGGCGGCATCTGGATTGTTGGGAGCTGAGAAATAAGCCATGGCGTTGCATCGCGCAGGGCTCGCCTAGTGTCAAGGCCCGGTGTCAAGGCTGGGTGTCAAGTGTCGTTGATTCCAGCGCAAGTTCAGCTATCATCTCCGGGAACGGATTTTCTCCCAAAGGACCGATACGATGAACGCCAATGCCAACCAGCTTGCCGATGAAACCATTGAAGTGACCACCAAACGCGTGGCCTGCGACGGCGGCGGTGGCGCGCTCGGTCATCCCAAGGTTTATTTGGAGATGGGTGAGCATTCCGAAGTGACTTGCCCGTATTGCTCCCGCCACTATGTGTTGGCGGAAGGGGCCTCGCTCTCCGAGGCACACTAGGGGCGGAAATCCTCCCAAGTCCTACCCAGCACCAAACATACGAGTCATTTCAGTTTCTATCAGAACCGCAATCTGGACCGAGCTGTCTCAGATTGGTTACAGCGGCGTACTTTTCGAGTTGCGAAACTGCGCGCACTTTCCAATTTCGTGTTGAGCTATCATAGTACCTGCATGACCGACACCACACCCCCAAAACATCTTTTCCTCGTCGATGGCTCCGGCTTTATCTTCCGGGCCTTTCATGCGCTTCCGCCCATGACCCGCGGCGATGGCACGCCTGTGAATGCCGTCTTCGGCTACACCAAAATGCTGATGAAGCTTCTGGACGATACCGACGCCGACCACGTGGCCGTCATTTTCGACCGGGCCCGCAAAACCTTCCGGAGCGACATCTACCCGCAATACAAGGCCCACCGCCCACCGCCCCCGGACGAGTTGATCCCGCAGTTCCAATTGGTGCGCGACGCCACCGAGGCCTTGAACCTGCCGGCCATCGACATGGACGGTTTCGAAGCCGATGACCTGATCGCCACTTACGCCCGGCAGGCCTCCGCCCAAGGTATCGAGGTCACTATCGTGTCGTCCGACAAAGACCTGATGCAACTCGTCGACGAGAACATCACCATGTTGGACGCCATGAAGAACCGCGTCATCGGGCACGACCAAGTCGTCGAGAAGTTCGGCGTCGGCCCCGACCGAGTCGTGGACGTGCAAGCTCTGGCCGGTGATTCCAGTGACAACGTACCCGGCGTCGAAGGCATCGGCGTCAAGACCGCGGCGCTGTTGATCAACGAGTACGGCGATCTCGATACGTTGCTCGAGCGCGCCGGCGAGATCAAACAACCGAAACGCCGCGAGCGCTTGCAAGAACAAGCCGACATGGCCCGCGTTTCGCGCGAGTTGGTACGGCTTCGCGACGACGTGCCGATAACCGCGGAAATCACCGACTTCGCCGTCAAACAACCCGACCCCGATGTGCTGCTCGGCTTCCTCTCCGAGCAAGGGTTCAAATCTTTAGTCGCCACCATCTCAGCACAAATCGGCGGCAATGCCGGTGATACACATGCACCGGACACCCCGCCGGCCACGACCGAGTACGAACTGGTGCAGGACCTGGACGCGCTCAAGCCCTGGATCGCGGCAGCCCAAGATGCAGGTTTGGTCGCCGTCGACACCGAAACCACCAGCCTCAATTCCATGCAGGCCGAACTGGTCGGTGTATCGTTGAGTGTCGAACCCGGCCGGGCCTGCTACGTGCCGCTGGCGCACAAAGTGCCAGGCAGCGGCGAGACCGGCGACCTGCTGGGCGGCATGTCCGATATCGAAACACCCAAGCAAATCGACATCAGCGACGCACTGGAACTGCTGCGGCCGCTACTGGCCGACCCGAGCGTTTTAAAAATCGGCCAAAACCTCAAGTACGACATGCAGGTGCTGCGCCGCTACGGTGTCGGCATCACGCCCTTGGACGACACCATGCTGTTGTCCTATGTGCTTGAAGGCGGGCTGCATGGGCACGGCATGGACGAGTTGGCGCGCGATCAACTGGGCCTGGAAACCGTCAAATTCAAGGACGTGGTCGGCACCGGCAAAAAACAGATCACCTTCGATTTCGTTGCGCTCGACGAGGCTTGCGACTACGCCGCCGAAGACGCCGACATCACGCTGCGCCTGCACCGCGCCTTCAAGCCGCGCCTGGCCGAGGAACACATGGTTACCGTCTACGAGACGCTGGAGCGTCCATTGGTGCCGATCCTCGAGCAGATGGAACACACCGGCATCAAAGTTGATGCGACCGAACTGAAACGCCTGTCCAACAATTTCGCCAAGCGCATGGCCGATTTGGAAGGCGAAATCCATAAGCTGGCCGGGCGCGAATTCAATGTCGGCTCACCGAAACAACTAGGTGAGATATTATTCGACGAAATGTCGCTTCCCGGCGGCAAGAAAGGCAAGACCGGCGCCTATGCCACCGGCGCCGATGTGCTGGACGGCCTCGCCGCCGAAGGCCACGACCTGCCCGCCCGTGTGCTCGATTGGCGCCAGCTCTCGAAACTAAAAAGCACCTACACCGACGCACTGGTCGCCGCCATCAACCCCAGTACAGGCCGCGTACACACATCCTACGCCCAGGCCGCCACAACGACGGGGCGCTTGTCGTCATCCGACCCCAATTTGCAGAACATCCCGGTCCGCACCGAGGAAGGCCGCAAGATCCGGAAAGCCTTCATCCCCGACAAGGGCCACGTTCTGTTGTCGGCGGATTACTCGCAGATCGAGCTTCGCCTGCTTGCGCACGTGGCCGGGATTGATGCCCTGAAACAGGCCTTTCACGCCGGCCACGACATCCACGCCATCACCGCCAACCAAGTGTTCGGCGAACCCATCGAGGGGATGGACCCGATGACGCGCCGCAACGCCAAGGCGATTAACTTCGGCATCATCTACGGCATCTCGGCGTTTGGGTTGGCCCGGCAATTGGGCATCTCCAACGGTGAGGCGAAAGACTACATCGACGCCTATTTCGAGAAGTATCCCGGCATCAAGGATTACATGGAGCGCACCAAGAAACAGGCGAAAGATTTCGGTTATGTCGAAACCCTGTTCGGTCGCAAGTGCCACATGCGGGGCATCAACGACCGCAACCCCAACATGCGGGGCTTCGCCGAGCGCGCCGCCATCAACGCACCGATCCAAGGCGGCGCCGCCGATATCATCAAGCGCGCCATGGTGCGCCTGCCGGATGCCTTGGCCGACGCCAATTCAAACGCCCGCATGCTGCTGCAGGTGCACGATGAACTGATTTTCGAAGTCCCCGAAGCCGAACTGGAAAGCGCCACGGCGCTGGTGAAAGGCGTGATGGAGGGTGCCGCACATCTGGACGTGCCGCTGGTCGTCGATACCGGCCATGGCGCCAATTGGGATGAGGCGCATTGATGCAACCGGCTTTCCCGCCCGGGATTGCTTACATCGATGGCAACTACGTGCCCATGTCGGAGGCCAAAATCTCCGTACTCGACTGGGGTTTTTTGCGCTCGGACGCCACTTACGACGTGGTGCATGTGTGGCAAGGCCGGTTCTTCCGCCTGGACAAACACATCGAACGCTTTGAAGCCAGCATCGAAAAGCTGCGCATGCAATTGCCGTTCGAGCGGACGCGATTGGAGGAAATTCTTTCCGAGTGCGTGCGCCGCGCCGAGTTGGATGACGCCTACGTCGAAATGGTGCTGACCCGCGGCGTCTCGCCCACCTTCAGCCGCGATCCGCGCGACGCGATCCCGACCTTCATCGCCTTCGCCATCCCGTTCGGCTGGGTGGCGAACGAAGACCAACGCCGTCGTGGTATTGATCTGCACCTGGCCGACGTGCAACGCATCCCGCCCAGTGCCGTCGACCCGACCGTGAAAAACTATCACTGGCTGGATTTGGTGACGGGTCTCTATCAGGCCTATGACGCGGGCGCGGAGAACGTCTTGCTACAAGACAATGCGGGCAACGTTGCTGAAGGCCCGGGCTTCAACTTGTTCGCCGTCAAGGATGGCCGAGTGACCACACCGGCCAGCGGCGTGCTGCACGGCATCACCCGCGCAACGGCCTTGGAGTTGCTGGCAGAAATGGGCATCTCTGCCCACGCCGCCCCGCTGCCTATTGATGCCTTGTTGCAAGCCGACGAAGCCTTCATCACATCGACCGCCGGCGGCATCATGGCGGTGCGCGCCGTCGATGCCCACACATTCCCCGCCGGCGCGCCCGGCGCTGTGACCGAACGCCTGACAGCGCTTTATTGGGACAAACACCAAGACCCTGATTGGACCACCAGCGTCGGCTGAACCGCCCAATGCCGCCAAACCTGACGGCAATTTCCGGGTTGGAAGCTGTTGATTTTGTTGAAGTCATAAAAAAATCTGGGGAACGAACCCAATTTT
>JABIPG010000278.1 GCA_018698795.1 Rhodospirillaceae bacterium | reverse complement strand
GGTCCCACGTAAAGCAGTCAGCGTCGCAGAAAAACAGCAAGCGGCCTAAGCCGCCCTATCCGTCCCTTTCGCCGTCTCTCTAACCGCTTCCCACGCCAGGATGGCGCGTTTCTTTTCTGGCCCCTAGGGGTGGCCGGTGATGAGCCCGTTTCGTGGATGATGCGGGGGCACGGGATCAACAGCCCCACCCGATTGGAGCCGCGAGCCGTGGCCGCGTTGTTGGCCCGGAATTCTTTAGGGGTGAATACATAAGTATGTTACAAAATCCGTGATCAGGGAGCGAAGCTCCATTGTTAGCCTTGTTCAAGATTTGGGGAGAAATCGATATGACAAGCGACATCACAAGTATTGCGCACGACTTTTTCGACGCTTGCGAGACCGGCAAAGGCTGGGACGGTTGCAAAGACTATTGCCAGGACAATGCCACATTTTCCTGTCAGGCGGACGCTCTGGCGGAAGTGACGACCCTTGCCGGCTATGCCGACTGGATGCAGGGATTGCTCGGTCCTATTCCGGACGGCCACTATGAAATGAAGGCTTTTGCTAGCGATCAAGCGCGCGGCACCGTGGTTGCGGCGGCTGTGTTCCACGGGACGCAGACCGGCGAAGGCGGGCCGGGGGCACCGACTGGCAAGACCGTGGCGGCGGATTATGTTTATGCCATGCAGTTCGACGGCGATAAAATTAGTCACATGACGAAAGTCTGGAACGACGGGCATTCACTAAAACAACTGGGCTGGGCCTAAGTCACCAGGACTTGAATGACTTGAGTCCGTCCATCTCGTTCTAAGCCGCTCTATTCGTTCCCTGGGAAGTCTCTCTCGCGGCTTCCCAGGCCAGAATGGCGCGTTTCTTTTCCGGGCCCCAGCGGTAGCCGGTGATGACGCCGGTATCGCGGATGACGCGGTGACACGGTATCAACAGCCCGACCCGGTTGGCGCCGCACGCGGTGCCGACGGCGCGGGCACTTTGCGGGCGGCCCAGGCTGGCGGCCAATTGGCCGTAGCTGACCAGCGCGCCTGAGGGAATTTTCAACAGCGCCTCCCAGACCAAAAGCTGGAACTGCGTGCCGCGCAGAAACACCGGCAGCGGCGCGTCGGTTTTTTCTGGCGAGCCATCCGTCGGGAAGATGCGGGGCAGATACGGGGCGGTCGAGTTGGGATCTTGCGTCCACTCGGCGCGTTCCCAGCCCGACTGCTGTTCGGCCAGCTATTGAGCTGGGTCTTTATCACCTGCAAACGACACGCCGGCGACGCCGCGGTCAGTGATCGTGACCATGCACTCGCCGAACGGGCTTGGGTGGAGACCATATCGGAACCGCAAGTCCGCGCCGCGAGCCTTGAAGTCACCCGGCGTGGCGGCGTTGATGGTGACGAACAGATCGTGCAATCGCCCAGGGCCCGAAAGACCCGAATCGAGCGCCGCATCAAGCACGCTGGCGGAGCCCGCCAAACGCTGTTTGGCGTCGCGCAAGGTCATGTATTGCAAAAATTTTTTCGGGCTGACACCGGCCCAACGCGTAAACAGGCGTTGGAAGTGGTGTGGGGCCAGGCCAGCGGCGTCGGCGACGTCGGCCAGTTCGGGTTGTTCTTCGCGGTGCGTCACGAGGTAGTGGATGGCGTCCGAGATACGGGCGAAGTCGCGCGATTGGGTGTTTTGCGGTGTTTTCATGAAGGCATGGTATCGCGGCTTTGAGTCCGAAACCACCCGATCCTTGCGCTCATTTTTTTTGCGGTTTGGAACTATTTTTAACTGAATTTGATCCACATCAATCACTTGAGCTAGATCAATTCGTAGTCTGTACAAACGAGTAGAATCGCAACAATCAAATTCCAGAAAGACACGGTCGTGAGCACCAGCGTTTCCAGGGCATCACTCCTCAGAGGAAATCTTTTCGGCACCAAAGATGTGGTGCGCCCACCTTGGGCGCTGCCGGAAGCAGAATTCACTGATATCTGCGAACGCTGCGACGACTGTGCCGATTCGTGTCCCGAAGGTATCATTGAGGCCGGCCCGGCCGGATTTCCCATCATCACTTTTGCCATTGGCGAATGCACCTTTTGCGGCGAGTGCACCGATGTTTGCCGCTCAGGCGCTTTTGGCCCGCGTGACAACGCGCCGTGGCAGGTTGAAATCACAGTCACGGCGGATTGCATGTCGGCTCAAGGCGTGACCTGCCGGGTCTGCGAGGGGAAGTGCCAAGCCGATGCCATTTCGTTTCCCGTCACCGGTGCCCAATTTTCCGCTGCGGGCAAGCCAGCCATCAATGTCGCCGCGTGCAACGGTTGCGGCGCCTGCGTCGGCCCGTGCCCGAGCGAAGCTATCGATCTTAATCCGCAACCAGGGGGCCTTTAGGCCAAGGAGCCGTGAACATGGGGCAAAAACAAGCCAATGATTTCAATGTTTGCGGTGTTCTCGTGAACGCGCGCACCGAAAACGTTGCCGCTGTAGAGGCGGGATTAGCCGAACTTCCCGGCGTCGAAATTCACGACCATACGGACAACGGCAATATCATCGTCACCGTCGAGGACACCGATCAATCAAGTGCCAGCGATTCCCTGCTGGCCATTCACCAGATCGCAGGCGTGCTGTCTGCGTCACTCGTTTATCACCAATTTGAACCCGCACAATAGATTCAGTTTCCGGACCGAAAGGTAAAATCCATGAAAATGAACAGACGCGATTTTATGAAAACCAACGCCGTCGCGGCCACCGCTGCCGCTGCCGGCATGGCACTACCAGCCATCGGCGGCGCCGAAGCCGCCGATGACGGGATTCGTTGGGACAAAGGCGTGTGCCGCTTTTGCGGTACCGGCTGCGGCGTGCTCGTCGGCACCAAGGACGGACGCGTGGTCGCGACGCAAGGCGATCCCGATGCGCCGGTGAACAAAGGCCTGAACTGCATCAAAGGCTATTTCCTGTCCAAGATCATGTATGGCAAGGACCGCCTGCAAAAACCGCTGCTGCGCGGCAAGGGCGGCCAGTTCGACAAAGCTTCCGAAGAGTTCTCGGAAATCAGCTGGGACCAAGCTTTCGACATCATGGCCGAGAAATGGAAAGCCGCCATCGACCCCGAAGCGCCGAAAGGCGCTACGAAGGTCGGCATGTTCGGCTCCGGCCAGTGGACCGTATGGGAAGGTTACGCGGCGGCCAAATTCATGAAGGCGGGGCTGCGTTCCAACAACATCGATCCCAACGCACGCCACTGCATGGCGTCGGCCGTGGGTGCTTTCATGCGCGCCTTTGGTATCGATGAGCCGATGGGTTGTTACGACGATCTCGAGCACGCGGACGCTTTCGTGCTGTGGGGCGCCAACATGGCCGAGATGCATCCGATC
>JABIPG010000145.1 GCA_018698795.1 Rhodospirillaceae bacterium | reverse complement strand
TTGGCGGCTACTCTCGGCAGCCAACGGCTTTAACAAATCCAAGAACGCGCCGGCAATTTCCGTCGGCGTATCGCCGCCCGGCCGATACCAGGTTTGGGACCAATTCAAGGCGCCTAAAACAAGCAATCGCAGATGCCTGCGCGACGCCCCGTCAACCAGCGGTAAATCATCAAACAATTGAGCGAACCGCGCCTCGTATTCGTCGCGCAGCGGCACCAGACGCTCGCGCACCGCATACTCGTGGAGCGGCAGTTCACGGATGACAACCTGCGCGTAATCGCCGCCATCCAACAACACGCTGAGATGCGCCGACATGGCTGCCCGAAGCCGCGACCAGGGGTCGCTTCCCGACACGACGGCCTCGTCCACCGCTGCCGAAATGCGGCGAATCCCCTCTTCATGGACGGCAATCAAAAGATCGGCCTTGGACGCAAAGTAGTAATACATCGACCCGGCCTTCATACCGGCGCCCGCTGCGATATCGCGCATGGAGGCCGCCGCATAGCCTTGTTCGCGGAAATTGCGCGCCGCGGCATCAAGCAGTTGTGGACGGCGGTTATCACGGCGCGGCGGCGCCTGGGTTTGAGGCTGGGTTTGCGGTTGGGTTTTGATTCGCGATGCAATGACCATCATGAATTCTAACTAACATTCGTTAGGTAAAAAGTAAAGTGTGATTTTCCCCTCTGGCACGGTGTTTGACAGACACCAAGTCTATTGGCATGGATGCCCGCTACGTCGCCGACTTCACGTTGCCCAACGATCAAGGAAACCTCCCTCATGGCTCTCTCCCGACCCGCACCGCGTCGCCACATTCACACGCGAAAGATTACCTGCGAAGGATTTCAGCGCGATGACGGGCTATGGGATATCGAAGCAACGATCACCGACCGAAAAACCTACTCGTTCGAGAATATCGACCGAGGCGGCATCGCTGCCGGAGAGCCGATCCACCATATGATAGTGCGAATCACCATCGACGATTCCATGGAAATTATCGCGGCAGAAGCTGAAACCGTCGGCTCGCCTTTCGGCATTTGCGTTGGGGGCGCACCTGCCGTGGCCGGCCTCAAAGGTTTGAAGATCGGCCCCGGATGGCGCAAAGCCGTCCACGGTGTGTTGGGGCGCACGAAAAGCTGCACGCATATACGAGACATGGTGATGGGGCCGCTGGCGCAAGCCGCCTATCAGACCATCATTCCCATGCGCAACCGAGAAAATGCCAGCAAACCGCCAACGCGCAAGCCTGCCGTTCTCGGCACTTGCGTCGCATACGACCCCGCCAGCCACATCGTTAAACGGATGTGGCCGCAGTACTATACCGGCGTGGAAGAGTAACGGTTAGCCCGCACCCGCGGCCATCGCCGTGACCTGGCTTTGCATCCCTTGGCGCGAATTGAGCGCCAACTGATGATAATAACTCACGATATAAGCGCGGACAGAGGATGTCCGGCTACCACCGGTCCGGCGTGCTTCGATCATCGAACAAAGCTGGTTGAGGCTGATATCTTCAAAACCACAGATATCATCAAGCGCATTCCATGCGGCGCGCTCCAGACGAATGCTCGTCCGTCGCCCACCAACAACGATATTGCGGCTGATCAATTGGCTATTCATTTGGTTATTCCCCCTTAGTTATCGATAAGCGAAACCCCTGCTTCGCATACCCCCTTAATCTGCAAAGGCACATATCACATACAACAATGCGCCCTTCAATGATTTCATAGAATGGAATGAATACATTGTCAAACACAATATATCTATAGTTATAGATTTATTACCAATCGTTTTAACATCGCACCGCGATCACGATTCACGGATAATGTCTTTCGTCCGCTTGCCTGGATACACGACACGTCGCATATTTGATCTATGGCCGGAAAAATTGAAATGCCGAAACTGGAGATAATCGACCGCTTGGTCGATCCGGGCGTGCAGTTGTGCGAATGGCCTGATTGCGCAGCAGAGGGCGAACACCGCGCTCCACGTTCGCGCGACGACATGGATTCGTATCGTTGGTTCTGTCTCGAACATGCGCGGGAGTACAACAAGGGTTGGAACTATTTCGCCGGCATGTCAGATGACGAAGTCGAAGCCGATCGCCGAGCTGATACTGTGTGGCGACGCCCCTCTTGGCCCTTGGGTGACGGCCCGCCAACGCCCGAGCAGGCGCGAGCCTTCTGGAGAGGCGATTTTTCCGATCCTTTCGACGCATTAGGTGGAAAAGCTCGCCCCGATAGTGACCGAGACGCCGCCTCTGAGACGCCGGTCAATGACGATGTTAAACGTGCTTTATACATCTTTGGTATGGAGCCGCCGGTCACCGTCGATGAGGTCAAAACCCGCTACAAGGCTCTCGTAAAACGCCATCACCCTGACGCCGGCGAAGCCGAGGCCGATGAAGACCGGATCAAAGATATCAATCAGGCGTATAAAGTGATTCTTTCATTTTTGATGCCATGATCGCACTTCCACCTTGGCACCGTACGTGCTCCAACCTCCGCTGGTCTTGACGGAAGCCGCCTGACCCCCTAGGTGTCTTGGGTTCCGCTCCCATGCGGAGCCTTCACCCATCAAGACAACCAGCGAAATTGGGAAATTTCCATATGAGTACGCCCGTCGATACCAACGAAACCCCGTCCCAGCAGGAACCCGACATCACGCTATCCGTCCGCGAGGTCTTTGGCATCGACAGCGACATGGAGGTCCCGGCTTTCAGCCAAGCCGACGACCATGTTCCAGATGTGGACAATACGTATCAATTCGATCCCGACACCACGCTCGCGATCCTGGCTGGCTTCTCTCACAATCGACGAGTGATGATCCAAGGCTATCACGGCACCGGAAAATCGACCCATATCGAACAAGTTGCCGCACGCCTCAAATGGCCGTGCATCCGCGTCAACCTCGACAGCCATATCAGCCGAATCGATTTGATCGGCAAGGACGCCATCGTACTCAAGGACGGCATGCAGGTGACCGAATTCCGCGAAGGAATTCTCCCATGGGCGCTGCAGAATCCGACGGCCATCGTTTTCGACGAATATGATGCCGGCCGCCCCGATGTGATGTTCGTTATCCAGCGCGTGTTGGAAGTCGAAGGCAAACTGACGCTCCTCGATCAGAACCGGGTCATGCGCCCGAATAAGTACTTCCGGCTGTTCGCCACCACCAACACCGTTGGTCTTGGCGATACAACGGGACTGTACCACGGCACCCAGCAAATCAACCAAGGCCAGATGGACCGCTGGAACATCGTCGCCACGCTGAATTATCTGCCGCACGACACGGAGTTGGGCATCGTCCTAGCGAAGTCGCCTGCTTACGATAGTAAGGAAGGCCGCGAGACGCTCAGTGCCATGGTTGATGTTGCCGACCTGAGCCGATCGGGGTTCGTCAATGGCGATATCTCGACTGTCATGTCGCCACGGACCGTGCTCACTTGGGCTGAAAACGCGCAGATTTTCGGCGATGTAGGCGTTGCTTTCCGACTCACGTTCCTGAACAAATGTGATGAGATCGAGCGCCCCATCGTGGCCGAGTATTATCAGCGCTGCTTGGGCCAAGAACTGCCCGAATCGGCAGCCAACGCCGTCGTCCAGTAGGACCGGCACGCGGGACCGCCCGATGCAACGCAAAGAAGAACCCAACGAACTGGTGAAACGGGTCACTGCCGCCGCTCTTAAAGCGCTGGCGGCGGAGAAGGACCTGACCGTCAACTATTCGCCAGGGCAAGCTTCCGCGACGCAAGATACGGCCATTCTCCCAACCCCCGTTGGCGCTCTCGACCAAGCCGGTTTGGCCAAGATGCGCGGCGTCGCCGACGCCTTGGCGCTCAGGTTGCGTTATCACAATGCTGAGGTTCACCGCGAGCATATGCCCAGAGGGCCCGAAGCACGTGCCGTCTATGAAGCTATAGAGCAGGTTCGTTGCGAAAGCCTTGGCGCCAAACGTTTTACCGGCGTCGCAGACAATCTCGGCGTTCTCCTTGATGAACGCTGCAAGGCACGCGGCTTTGGGTCGGTTACCGAACAGAACGACGCCAATCTGGTCGATGCGGTTTCCATGATGGTGCGTGAGAAAATTTCCGGCCAGCCAGCACCCGACAGCGCCCACAAGCTGATGGAAGTATGGCGTTCGGACCTGGAAGAGCGTATCGGCAAACAACTGGCGGAACTGACCGACTGTCCGGCCGATCAAGCGCGTTTCTCAGACGTGGTGACGGAAATTATCCAAGAACTCGACCTGATGGAAGACGACGCCTCGGATTTGGAGCCAGAAGACCAAGACAGCGAAGACGATTCCGAAGACAGCTCTGACCAGTCCGACGACGGCATGGATTCGGATTCAGGCGACGAATCCATGATGGCCGGGCAAACCGGCGAGATGGAAATGTCCGACGAGGGCGAGTTTGCCGACGGCGAAGACGAGCAATTCATGGGTGGCGAAGGCGAAGAAGAACCCGCTGGGCCCAGCCGCTGGAACGAACCCTGGGACCGCAACGCGCCGTCAACTGATGCGCGCTACAAAGCGTTTACCGATTCCTTCGACGAGATCGTCGGCGCAGAGGACCTGTGCGACATGGAAGAACTGGATCGGCTACGCCACCAGTTGGACCAGCAACTTGCCAATCTGCAAGGTGTCGTCTCGCGCCTGGCCAACCGGCTGCAGCGCCGGTTGATGGCAAAACAGACCCGATCATGGGAGTTCGACTTGGAAGAAGGCATGCTCGATGCCGGACGCCTTTCGCGGGTGGTGACCAACCCGACCCATCCACTGTCGTACAAGATGGAACGCGACACCGATTTCCGTGACACCGTTGTTACGCTGTTGATCGACAATTCCGGATCCATGCGGGGCCGCCCGATCACGGTGGCCGCCATGGCCGGTGATATCTTGGCGCGCACGCTCGAGCGCTGCGCCGTGAAGGTGGAGATATTGGGCTTCACGACACGGTCTTGGAAAGGCGGCCAGGCACGCGAGAAATGGGTTGCCGACGGCAAGGCGAAAAACCCCGGACGCTTGAACGACCTGCGACACATCATCTACAAGGCCGCGGATCAGCCCTGGCGTCGTTCGCGCAAAAACCTAGGACTCATGCTACGCGAAGGCTTGCTGAAGGAGAATATCGACGGCGAAGCGCTTATGTGGGCGCACCAGCGCCTATTGGCCCGGCCCGAACAGCGGCGCATTCTGATGGTCATCTCCGACGGCGCGCCAGTAGATGACGCAACGCTATCGGCCAATCCGGGCAACTATCTGGAGCGCCATCTGCGCGATGTGATCGAATGGATCGAGACCCGCTCCGACGTCGAGATTACCGCCATCGGCATCGGCCACGACGTGACCCGCTATTACCGCCGTGCGGTGACGATCGTGGACGCCGAAGAGCTCGGTGGCACCATGATGAACCAGTTGGCGGATCTGTTCGACGAAGACACACGCGAGCGCATGCAGCGCCGGGCATAAGCGGCCGTCCTATCTTTCTCTGCACTCGCGTTCCGCCATACCCTCAGCGACAACACAGCAATCGCAGTGCGATTAAAGATCGATCTCGATCACACCATCGGGCTTCGCAGCGCGGGATTGGCATAGGATGATACCGGTTTCGCGTTGCTTGTTGGACAGCACGAAATCCCGATGCTCAACTTCACCGGCGACCAGATCGCAGCGGCAAACGCCACAGATGCCGTCATCGCATTTGATGTCGATATGGATGCCCGCATCACGGACTGCATCGGCGGCGGTTTTGTCCGCTGGCACGGCGATCTCTTGGCCGGATTCTTTGAGCCGCACGGTAAAGTTATGGTTCTCGTACTCCGGCATTTCGGGTACCGAGAAATACTCGAAATGCCGTGCCTCATCGGGGAACCCTCCGCGTTCAGCGGTCTCGAGCACGCTGGTCATGTAGCGGTCGGCACCGCAGGTATAGACGTGCCAGCCGTCTTCGTAGTCCTTCAGCACCTCTTCAAGATCGGCACGGGTCCCTTCCGACGAGACATGCAGCGTTACCTTGTCTTTCCAAGGCACTACCGCGATGTCGTCCAGATACCCAGCGTCCTCACGCCGGCTGACCGAAAAATGCAGTTCGAAATCTTTGCCCAGTGCATGCAGGCGATGTGCGAACGCAATCATCGGCGTGACGCCGATGCCGCCCCCCATGAGGAAGCTTTTGGTCGCGTCTTCTTCCAGCGGGAAAAGGTTTTTTGGCTTCGAGATGAACACCTTGCGACCTTCCGCAAAAATACGATGCATCAGAGCCGAGCCGCCGCGCCCTTCATCTTCGCGCAAAACACCGATCTGATATTTGCTCGAATCCGCCGGATCGCCAGACAACGAGTATTCTCGCAAGAATTCCGGCGCCACGACAATTTCAAGGTGCGCGCCTGCCGTCCACTCAGGCAGCGGCTGGCCGTCCAGGGAACGAAACTCGAATTTGGTCGTGTCGGGCGTCATTTTCTCCACCTTCGACACTTCAACCCGGATCACCGGCGCATCGCCTTCAATGCGGTATTCATGCGCCAGCCCTTCGATCTCGCCCCGCACCAGACGCGCCTTATACTCGCGCGCTGTTATCAGCGCCTGATAGGCCTCAATCCCCTTCTCGCGATCCATATGGAACGGGAACGGCCACGGGTGCGGCGCTAAGTTGGCGGGATAGACCGCCAGGGTTTGATCTTCGAACTTGAGATCCAGGTCCTTTTGCAGGCCACGTGCATTGACCGGCGCGTGGGCTGGCCGGTACGCGCCGTCGTCCTCCAACTCGATATCCCACCACCACTTCTTTGTCGGATTGAGGCCGCCATTACCGAGCGCATCATCAAGCTTCGCCAACAGCTTGGCGGTAGCCGGCATGTGCATGGCTGCCCACCTGAACGGCGCTTCACCCAACAGGCCTTCCAGGTTCCATGGGCACGTCTTCATGCACCGCCCACACATGGCACCACCCGGCGTGGTTATTCGGTACGTGGCGCATTTCTGGCTGTCTGACTTCCAAATCTCGTAGCCGTTGAACATCCGCTTCGGCCCCGCCGTAATCGCGCCCGACGGACACTCGCGCGCGCACTTGTTGCAGCTCTCGCAAAACTTCTGCAAACCGAACTCAATGGGCTTGTCGTGCGCCATGGGCATATCCGTGGTCACCGCCCCGGATTTCAATCTTGGCCCAAGATACGGATTAAGGATCACTTCGCCGATACGGCTGACTTCACCCAACCCCGATAGCAATAGCAACGGCGGCTGCAAGACCTCACCATCCATAACGGAATGGGCTTTAGCGGAATACCCAAGATTGCGGATTTGTTTGGCAATGACGCCGCCCAGCAATGAAAACCTGAGATAAGCGCGCATGGATTGCGAGACGGAAATCCAGTCGTCACCGGATGCGCCTTCCATGGTCTCGTAACCTTGGTCGATGATCATGGAAATGGCTTGATCATGCCGCGGTGCCTGTGGTTCGCCGATGGCATCATGTGAATACCACGCCCATTCGGGGCAACGCGATATGCCCACCGCATCAATACCGAGAAAATAAGTTGCGGCTTTAATATTGTCGGCGTTGCGTTGCGCATCTGTCGTCGTCGAAGATTTTTCTGGTGCGAAATCGCCATCCTGCAGCATCACGAAGGCGCCCAGCACGCGGCGCTTTGCCATGGCTGTCGGGGCTTTTCGAACATAGTGGCCGCCCTTAGCGCCATCTTGCAGTTTTTTGCCCATGTCGCCGAACTGCGCGCGTGCAAACATATCGGTGCGTTTCGGCACCCGCGCGACGCGCTCTTCGTCGATATAGGTTGTGGTGTTGTCAACGCGCCGCAGTTTCTCGAACGGATGTTCACCGTCCACATAGCGCCGCTTACCGAAGGGTTCGCGGTTAAAGGCGTTCTTGGCAAACCCCATCCCCAACTTCCAGGCCACTCCATGGGTGCGGCTACGCGGCTGGTCCTTGGCGGGCGCCAGGGGCTGGTCGGGTTGCAGCGGAAAATTCGTGGTCAAAGCAGCCACACCGAAGCGTGAACCGACATAGGGATGGGTGAGCACGCCGTCTTCAAGTGTAGCCAACCCGGCGGCAACGGCCAATTTACCTAAATCGACATCGGATGACGTCGCCGTGTGGGCGCGGGTGTCGTACCCCAACAGCCGGATATAGTTGGCAAGCACGACGGCCGTCTCAGATGCACGCAAGCTAGCGCGATGCGCTTGGGCGTCGTCCAACCATTCGGTACCGGGCTCGTCGGCGGCAGGATCGCGCGGGTACTCATATAGAAAAACAACCGCATGCGTATGGCCGTCGATGGTGGTCGGCGGCGCATCCATGGATTCTTTCAAATCCGCCATGATGATGTCGATCCCCGACGCCAGCGTCTTGGTCTGACGGGTCCGCAACTCGTCGGCCAAGCGGTCGATATCGGGATTGCGGAACGGCTCTGCCAGCAGCGCACTGTGGGGAAGTTCACACGTACCAACCATCGTCGCATCCGAGAAATACGCGAACGCCTTGAGATGATTGGCGCGTTCTTCGAGATCATCGGGAACTTCCGAGCGCACCTTGTTGACGAAGCCATCACGAATGGCATCGAGCATGGCTTGATACTCACCCATGGCATTGACGATGGCTTCTGGTGCATCAGGCCGCTCGAACGAAAGCGGCTGCATGGCCGGTATGATGTTTAGATCAGGTAAGGTGCTGACACGGGCCAAGCGCTCGTTCGGATAGGCCCCCATATGGACGGGGCGGTTCTTGTCGGAGAATAATCGAAAGCTCAATTTCCTGGGTCCTTCGTACACCTGCCGGCGGCCAGCAAAATATGGCATGTTCTCAAGCGTCGGTCATGCCGCCGATATTATGTTGTCATGTCAACAAACGTTATTTTTGTTGTCATGTCAACAAATTATTGCAAATATGCCCCGCAGCATGAGGAGCATACATGGAACGAAAACTCACCACACCGGAGTTGGATACCTCGATTTTCCTGGTATCAGTTGAGGACGAAAACGACACCAATCGCCAGACGCTCAGCCACTCTCACTCTCCGTTGGTGCTGTTGGGAAAAGTGACCAATCGCTATGTCCGCGATTCGTCGCGTCTTTTTCAAAAAGATTTCGGCATCGGCGTGATGGAATGGCGCATGTTGGTCATCTTGACCCGCAAACCCAGCGCATCGGTGACCGAATCGAGCCGAATTATCGGTATCGATAAGGGCGCAGTCAGCCGCGCACTGGCGCGTCTCGAGACCAAGGGATTGGCGGCCACCGCCAGCGAAACGCGACGGAAATGGCATCTAACCGACGCCGGTCGCGCAATGCACGAAGAAATCCTCGCGGTCTCTTTGCGTTTGCACCAAAGACTGCTGGATGGCTTTTCCACCGAAGAGGTGTTCGACCTCAACAGTTTTCTGCACCGGATCATGGAAAACCTGGAAACGCCGGAACCAGCGGGCGGTTGAGATTTGGTTGTTTAGGCGCTGCCGAGCAAGGTGAAAATCAACTCGTCGTAACCCATGCCTTTTTCTTCCAGCACGGATACCAAAAGGTTTAAACCCGCATCCATCCCTTCCTTGGCGCTCTGATGTTTTTGTTCCTCAGCAAGGATTTGCTGGTATAGGCCTGACACCACCGCCAAGGCCCCGGGCTCAGGCACGCGCCGCACCGAGTGGTAGCCGATAAGGTTTGCGCCGGAGGTATCGTAGGACGGTGTCACGTGGGCAAACACCCAATAATGATCGCCGTTTTTTGCCTGATTGAGGACAAAGGCAAAAATCTCTTTGCCGGTGGATATCGTATCCCACAAATACTTGAACACGCACCGCGGCATATCGGGGTGGCGCACGATGTTGTGCTGCTGGCCGACGAGTTCTCTTTCTTCGTATCCGGCAACGTCGCAGAAAACCCGATTGGCATAGGTAATGACGCCGGTTAAATCGGTCTTCGAGACGATGATATCGGCGGGATCGAAGGTTCTCTCCACACCGGTCGGCGGAATCGTCGGTCTTGCCATATTCGGTCCCCTTGAAACGACTGTTTATGATATTACTCCTCGCCTCTCCCACACTTCAAGCATTATACCTTAAGGCATAACCTCAACCGAAAAATGCTTCCACCATTAGGAATCTCATATCCTCCATCCGTGATCCTATTTATGATACGGCACGCGTCACACGCTAGGATTAACAATGAAAATCATTCACCTGACTGACACCCATCTTGTCGCCCCGCCGCAAACCTTGTTCGGTCTCGACGGACGCCAGCGTTTGGCCGATGCAGTGGCCAGTATCAACGCCGAGCATGCCGATGCCGCGCTTTGCATGGTCACCGGCGATCTGACCCATTGGGCGGAGCCCGGCGCCTACGACGCCTTGATCGAAATATTGGGCCAGCTTTCCATGCCTTGGCATCCGCTAATCGGCAATCACGATACCCGCGAAACCGCGCGCGCGGCGCTTCCCGACCTGCCCTGGTCGGCGGATGGATTTCTGCACTACACACTCGATACATCCGCTGGCCGGTTTGTGATCTTGGACACGGTCGATACCGGCAAGGCCGGCGGTCGACTATGCGAAGACCGGCTGCGCTGGCTACGGAACGAGCTTACTGACAGCCTCGGCCAAAAGCAGGACGTCTATCTGTTCATGCACCACGCGCCGTTTAAGGTCGGGGTCAACGGCCTCGATCTGATCCGGCTGGCCAATGGCGAGGATCTGGCGGCATGCTTGAGGGGGTTCAATCACGTTCGTCACCTGTTTTTCGGCCATCTGCACCGTGCGTGCCACGGTTCGTGGAACGGCATTCCGTTCTCCACCGTCAAGGCAACGGCGCACCAAGTGGCCTTGATCATGGACGACGAAACACCATTGACCGGCAGCACGGAAAACCCCGCCTACGCTGTCTGCCTGCTCGAAGACGATCGCGTTGTCATCCATGACCACGGTTATTTGGAAACAGACACCTCTATCGCCTACAATCGAGGTGCACCGCAAGGTGAAGACGTGCCTGAGCATCAGAAGGACTGGACCTGAGCGAGACTCGCGGGCCATACCCGATAGACAAGGTAGATGGACAAACTGCAAAGCTCGCCATATGGTTTAACGCCTGATTTCATATTTGGACCAAAGCGATAATGCACTACGCATTCACACATGTAGCCCGACCAAGCCGGGCGTGGTTCATCGGAATCCTAACCCTGCTCATATGGGCCGCCATCGCCGCACCATCGGCGCTTGCCCGCACCACGGCATTGGATACGGAACACCGAGGTATCCGTTTGGTCGCGGTGACATTGCCACCGGCAGGTTCGCAGGATGTCGACGTTATGGCGCTAAAACCAGCCATGGCGAACATCAAAAAAGCCATCGACGTTATTTATGCGCGTTCACCCTTCAGCGCCAAACGCATTGAGCAACTCCGCAACAACGGCCGCGTTACGCTGGTCTATGATGCCGAATTCCCGAAAGCTAAAATGGCGTCCTCAATCATCGCCGCGTTTTTCCCGGATTTTTTCCAGGCCAAAAAGAACGGTCGCAAGGAATTTTTAGTGGTCATCGGGCGCTATGGCGTCAAATGGCCCACCGACAAGTTAGCCGCTGTCATCGTGCACGAACTGGTCGGACACGGCCTGCAACATCTACGTGGCCGCACCGGCAAGGATCGCAAGCTCGACAAGGAATGCGAGGCTTTGATCTATGAGGAAAAAGCCTACCAAGACTTCGACGTGCGCCGTGATACGCGTGACATGCAGCAATTCCGCCTCGAGACCCGAGACAACTGGTGTGCCGACTTCCGCCGTCACCTGACACAATCGGACTTGAACGCCGACAAGGCCTGGAACTACGGCAAACCCGACGTCCCCAAGCTGTTAACCCATTTCGACGCCTATATCGACCATCTCAGGAAATCCGGCGTCGCCGGCAAGGCTGTCGCGGCGGCCAAAGCGAAGCGGCAAGGCAACTTTTCTGCCATGCTGAGACGCGCCGAATCCGGCGGATCATCGCGCGACATGTATGCCATCGCCAGCCGCTACCTAAAGGGCCTCGGCGTCAAACGCGACACAGCCAACGGGATTGCCTGGATGCGAAAAGCCGCTGAATTTGGCCATGCACAAGCGCAATACATCATGGGCACCGTCTACAGTGCCGGGCATGGGGTGCAGAAAGACCCGGCGGAAGCCTATAAGTGGCTGACGCTTTCGGCCAATCGCGGTTTTCCGAAGGCCAAGAAGGCGCGGCGCAAGTTGAAGCCGAATTTGACCCCGGCGCAATTAACGGAAGCCAATAAGCGACTTAAAACATGGCGGCCAGCAAAGCGCGGCTAAGCATCATTCTGGCTTTTCTGTGCATGACGTTGCCAGTCAATGCCGAGCCCATTCGCGTGGAAACCCGTGCTGTATTGCTTGCACCCGGCTCTCCCGACACACGTACAGCCGGTACGCTCCGGTTCTTGGGCGGTCTGGAGATGGCCAGCCCTGATGGCGATTTCGGAGGCTTCTCAGCACTCAGCATCAGTGCCGACGGAAAGCACATGATTGCGCTTTCCGATGCCGGAAGGCGCTTGGCCGCCAACCTAATCTACAACGAGAAAGGTGATCTTTCCGGCATCGCGAATACGGTGCTCGACGCTTTGTCTGCGCCGGACGGTACCCCGCTCCGCCGCAAGCGTGATTCCGACGCAGAGGCCATGGCGCTAGGCGTCGAGGGAGAAATCATCGTTGCCTTCGAGCGCGACCACCGACTGTGGCGCTACCTGCCCGGAGAAATACGTCCGCGCCCTATGGCGTCCCCTGCTGAATTGAACCGACTGCCAAAAAATAGCGGCATTGAGGCACTAACGTCGCTGAATGACGGCGCCTTGCTGGCCATCAGCGAAGGCCCCAAAGGCGGCGGTGACGCCATCGCCTGGATCAGCGACCCTCGCGGTTGGTCGGTCATCACTTATGGGCTAGCGGACGGCTTTCGTGCGACCGGCGCGGCAACGCTTCCGGGCGGTGACGTGCTGGTGCTGGAACGACGCTATACCCTGCGCGACGGTGTTGCCGCGCGCGTACGTCAGCTCAGCGCCAACTCAATCAAAGCCGGCGCGCATCTGAGCGGCACTCTGATCGCCGAAATCCGCCCGCCCATGACAGCCGATAATTTCGAGGGCATTGACGTCAGACGGGATGAAACGGACCGCACCTTGGTCTATATGATATCAGACGACAACTTCAATCCGTTGCAGCGCAACCTGCTGATGATGTTTGAATTGATGGAGTGAGCCATGCCGAGCCGTTTGATCGCCCTCGTATTCGTTCTCTGGTTTGTGGCGCATCCCGCCACTGCGGAGAACATGCCGCAAATTCCCGCCGCCAAGTCGGAACGCATTTTCGCCCATCCGCACGATGTTGAGCTATCGCCCGACGGCAAGCATCTTTATGTCGCTGATCTGGATAACGACCGCGTTGCCGTGCTCGACGCCAGGACCCTGAAATTGGTCTCCACCATTGGCGAGAAAGAACTCTCCAGCCCGCACGACCTCACCTTTGCGCCTGACGGCCGTTTGTTGGTTGCCGACACCGCTAACGACCGCATCGCCGTCTACACGATTTCTCCGGGTGCCGACGGCAAACCCGTCGGGAAATTGACCACATCGTGGAACAGCGGCATGGCCGGCCCCGAAGGCGTCGCGATCAATGCCAAAGGCGATGTCTTCGTCGGCAACACCGGCTGGGGTTCGGTGGTGATTGTGCGGCGGGGGCGCGCAGTCGGTGCATTGGCCGAACCCGCCTCCGGCAAAGGCGCGTTCCGCAGTCCGCATGATGTGATGCTGGCGCGCGACGGGCGTATGTTTGTGGTCGATTCGGGCAATCACCGCATCGTCGTGTTGGGCAAGGACCTGAAACTATCGCAAATTCTCACCGGCCCGCCTTACGATTTCAAAGACCCAAAGTATCTG
>JABIPG010000054.1 GCA_018698795.1 Rhodospirillaceae bacterium | reverse complement strand
GGTTCTTCGCAAGATAAAGCCGATGGTTTCATCCATTTCTCCACCGCCTCACAGGTGATCGAGAGCGCCGCCAAGCACCGCACCGGCCAAGACGGCTTGCTGTTGTTGACGGTTGATGTCGGGGCGCTTGGCGATGCGCTGAAATGGGAGCCGTCGCGCGGCGGGCAATTGTTTCCGCACCTTTACGGTGACCTCGGCGTAGATGCTGTTGTTCGCGCCGACCCGCTGCCATTGGGAGACGATGGCAACCATGTCTTCCCGGAGCACGTTGCCGATGCCTGATCTGTACCCTCTGATGCGGCCGTTGTTGTTTGCCCTGGAGGCCGAAACCGCACACGGATTGGCGCTTTGGTCGCTGAAAACGGGGTTTGCCGGGCAGGATCGTGCCGCTGACCCGGACTTACTCAAGGTCGCGCTCTGGGGACGGGAGTTCGCGAATCCGATCGGCCTAGCTGCGGGCTTCGACAAAAACGCCGAAGTGCCTGACGCGGTACTGCGGCTAGGATTTGGGTTCACCGAGGTCGGCTCCATCACACCGCGCCCACAGCCCGGCAACCCGAGGCCACGCCTATTCCGGTTGCCCGAGGACCGCGCCGTGATCAACCGCATGGGTTTCAACAACGAAGGGCTCGAAGCCGCTGGACGTTCCTTGGCCGCACGAAGTGACAAGGCGACAGGCCCCGTGGGCGTCAATTTCGGTAAGAACAAAGATAGCGACAGCGCCGTCGATGATTATCTGAAAGGCATCGACGCGTTGGGTCGGTATGCTGATTATTTGGTGGTCAATGTCTCATCGCCGAACACGCCGGGCCTGCGTGCGCTGCAAGGCAAGGGGCCGTTGCGTGAAATCTTGGTGCCGGTGCGCGAGGCCGTGAACGCGCTTGATAGCAAACCGCCGTTGCTGCTTAAAGTCGCGCCCGACCTGACGGATGAAGATAAGGCCGACATCGCCGAGGTGGTGCTGGAGACTGGTATCGACGGCCTAATCGCCACCAACACCACCATTGAGCGCCCTGATACCTTGGCGGGCCGAGCGAAGGGCGAGGGCGGCGGCCTGAGCGGTGCGCCACTGTTGGAGATGTCGACCCAGGTGCTGGCCGATTTCTATCGGCTGACGGAAGGTAAGCTGCCGCTGGTGGGCGTCGGCGGCGTGGCGTCGGGGGCAGACGCTTATGCCAAAATCCGTGCCGGGGCCTCTTTGGTGCAGCTCTACTCCGCGCTTGTCTATGGCGGCCCTCGGTTGGTTGTGCGGATCAAGCGCGAATTGGCTGAATTGGTGGCGCGAGACGGTTTTGCCTCGGTTTCAAATGCCGTCGGCGCTGATCACCGCTAAGGGATTGCCATGGCGGTGGGTTCCGCTAACATCCCGGTTATGGATCCGATATCTAAACTCACAGACGGCTACAAGGCGTTTCGCGACGGCGATTTCGAGGCGAAGCGCGGCACCTATGAAGATCTCGTCGATAAGGGGCAAAAGCCCAAGGTGGCGCTGATTGCCTGTTCCGATTCGCGCGTCGACCCAGCCATCGTTATGCAGGCCGACCCGGGTGATCTATTCATCGTGCGCAATGTCGCCAACTTGGTGCCGCCTTATGAGCGTGAGGGCCACTATCATGGCACCAGTGCGGCCCTGGAATACGCCGTCCAGCACATCGGCGTCGAACACTTGATTATCATGGGGCATGCGCATTGCGGGGGCATTCATTCGTTGTTTGAGGCTGATAAGGCCGATGGCGAGGGCAATTTTTTCGTGCCGCCGTGGATGAGCCTAGTGAAATCGGCCTATCGGCGGGTCCAGGGCACCATGCCCGACGCTTCCGATGAGGTGAAAGCGCGGGTGTGCGAACAGAGCGCCGTGTTGGTGTCGCTCGAAAACCTCATGACCTTCCCGTGTATTCAAGACCGCGTCGGCGCCGGCCTGCTGCGGCTGCACGGCTGGTACATCGATATTCGGTCATGCTCCCTGCAAGTCTACGACCCGATCAAGCAGAGCTTCGAATACGTCGATTGATGGTCGTGATGGTGATGGACGGGGGGCGATAGAATGTCCCGGCATCATCAATAGCGGTGAAAGGCGACAACCATAAGATTGCCGCAACCTTGAGATCAGGCTTCACTCAAGCCATTTCTCAACTCGGTTTTCATTATTTTCCCGGCGCCTGATTTTGGCAACTGCTTCATGAAGATAATCTTTTTGGGGCACTTGTAGGCGGCGATTGACTGGCGGCAATGGGCGATGATTTCCGTTTCGGAAGCATTGGTGCCGGTTCGCCGAACGACAAACGCTGTTACGGCCTCGCCCCATTTTGGGTCCGGGAAGCCGATAACTGCCGCTTCGAGAATGTCCCTATGTTCGTACAGAGCGTGCTCGACCTCCGTCGAATAAATATTTTCGCCACCCGAGATGATCATATCTTTGGCCCGGTCGACGATGTAGACGAACCCATCGTCATCCATGAAACCAAGATCGCCGGTGTCGAGCCAACCTTCGATGAGGGTGTCAGCGGTTTCCGCCGGGCGTCGCCAATACCCGCGCATAACGTTGGCGCCGCTGACCGCGATGCGACCGATTTCGCCTACGAGGCAGGGCGCGTCCTGGTCATTACGAATTTCCATACCGACCCCGATGATCGGCTGGCCGCAAGAAAGTAATTTATTACCTGAGGTTTCACGATCCAGTGGCGGCCAAGGCGTTGCGGCGACGGTGCCGGCGGCTTCCGTCAGTCCATAAATGTGCTGGAATACGGGGCCGAAAACATCCATGCAGCGGTGCAGGTTCTCCAACGGCATCGGCGCTGAGCCGTAGAGTACCCGGCGCACGGAAGAGAAATCACGCTTCGCCACACCGGCCACCTCCAGCATCATCAGAATCATCGTCGGCACCAATTGGAAACCCGTGATCGCGTGTCGCTCGATCAGATCGACTGCTGTGGCGGCGTCAAATCGCGGCATAAAGACGTGTCGAGCGCCGAGCGCCGTAAAGCTGAAGGTCGCCCAACTGTCTGCTTGGTGAAACATCGGCGCCGCGTGTAACCAGACATCGTCGCGCTGGAAACCTCCGAGAACAATTTTGTTGCCGGCTGACGCGATGACGTTTCGGTGGCTCAGCATCACGCCTTTTGGCTTGCCGGTGGTGCCGCCTGTGTAGCAAATGTGGACAGGGTCGTTTTCGCCGCCGCCTTCGTACTGTTTGAATTCGCCAGCATCCGTCGCACACATGGCTTCCCACGACAACCCGTCCGTGGAGGCCCCATCATCGCGGATGTGGATCAATCCATCCTTGCGGTCCACCAGTGGTGCACATGCAGCGTCCGTGAATACGGCCCGGGCCGCGCTATCGGTGAGTAGAAAATCAACCTCGTTTGCCGAGAGCCGGATGTTGATCGGCACCAACACCAGCCCGACGAGAGAACATGCAAAATAGACTTCCAGGAAAAACGGTCCATTTTCCGCAATGACCGCCACGTGATCACCCGATGCAATGCCAAGACGGCGCATGGCGCTGGCGGCACGGGTCACGCGCGCCGCAACTTCTCCGTAGCTGCGCCATTCATCACCTACGCAATAGGCTGGGCGATCAGCATGATAGCGCCCAGCACGGTGCAAGAGGTCGTGGAGCAGCATCTTGATCAATCTCTCTCAATGGACAACAATCGATACGATCTTACCCCGCCTAAACGATAAGAAAACCGCACAGAGCAGCCCAAATCCCATGACGATTGATTTCCAAGCACTCATGGCCCGCGAATTTCCGGTGATTGATCACCATTACACGGAACGCGATACCATGTTCTATGCGTTGAGCGTCGGTCTCGGATTCGAACCCACGGATGAGCGTCAGTTGCCATTCGTCTACGAGGACGGCCTGCAGACCTTTCCGACAATGGCGGCGATCATGGCCTATCCCGGGTTATGGATTCGAGAGCCTGATACAGGCATCGATTGGGAACATGGCTTGCATTCTGAGCAGGGCATGGAGTTTCTCAAGTCCGTGCCGCCAGCCGGCCATATCCGCGCACAAACACGCGTCTCCGGCATCGTCGACAAAGGGGAGGGACGAGGCGCGTTAATCTATACCGAACGGACCGGCATCGACGTCGCGACAGGCGAAGAATTGTTTCGGGTGTTCCATACCACTTTTGCCCGCAAGGACGGCGGTTTCGGCGGCCCCGACGGACCGGTGCGCAAACCCCATCCTGTGCCTGAGCGCGAACCGGATGCGGTATGCGATCTACCGACCCTCGAACAGCAGGCCCTATATTACCGCCTGAATGGAGACCCAAATCCGCATAACGCCGATCCCAAATCCGCTGCTGCTGCTGGGTTCCCACGACCGATCCTGCACGGGCTTTGCTCCTATGGGTTCGCTGGTCACGCCATCGTGCGGGCGTGCTGCGATTACAACCCAACGGCATTGAAGGCACTGCACGTGCGCCTGTCGGCACCTGTGTTTCCGGGCGAGACCCTGCGCACTGAAATCTGGCGCGAAGAAAATGGAACCACGCTGGCTTTCCGCATGAAGGCCCTAGAGCGTGATGTTGTTGTGCTCAACAACGGCCGTGCCGAACTGACATGAAATGAACAGGAGACCAGTCATGAAGTTCAACCGCATGGGTGAAAGCGCCTTGATGGTGTCCGAGTTGTGTCTCGGCGCGATGATGTTCGGCGAGCAGACCGACGAGGCGGAGGCGAAACGCATCGTTGATGCGGCCCGCGACGTTGGCGTCAATTTCATCGATACTGCCAACGTCTATGCTTATGGCGAGTCCGAAGCGCAGCTGGGTCGGATTCTTGCCGGACAGCGCGAAGACTGGATCATCGCGACGAAGGTCGGCGCATCGATGAACCAGGGAGCCATCGACAAGACCAACAGCCGGAAACGCATCCTGATGGAGGCCGAACGCAGCCTGACGCGCCTGCAAACGGAATACCTGGATATCCACTATCTTCACGTCGATGACCTGGCGACGCCGCTGGATGAGCCGGTGCGTGCGATGGGCGATCTCATCGCGGCGGGCAAGGTGCGGTATTGGGGTGTCTCAAATACATATGCCTGGCGCATTGCAGAGATGGTGCTCTGTGCCGATGCGCTCGGTGTACCTCGCCCGATTGTCCTGCAGGCTGGTTACAACGCGGTCAACCGGGTCATGGAACAAGAACATCTACCCGCTTGCCAACATTTTGGCGTTGGCTTTGTCGCCTACAGCCCGCTGGCGCGGGGCATCCTGAGCGGAAAATACGTGCCGGGAGAAGCGCCGCCGGAAGGCTCGCGCGCCGGACGCAATGATCCACGCATCATGAATACCGAATACCGTGACGAATCCCTCGACATCGCCCAGCAGATTAAAGTTCATGCCGAAGCGCGCGGTATGACCGCCGCCCAATTCGCGGTCAAATGGGTGCTCAACAACGCAGGCGTTGCTTCCGTAATCGGCGGGCCTCGAACTCTCGATCAATGGCAGGGTTACATTGATGCCCTGGCGCACGATTTCACGTCGGAAGATGAAGCTTTGATCGATGGACTGGTGCCGCCTGGTTTCAATTCGACACCGTTCTACGGTGACCCGAAGTTGCCACCCACGGGGCGCGAAGTCGCCGGCGAATAAGCGTCACGCGAACACGTCCGTCAAAGCGTGACGATTGCGGAGAGGCGAACGCGAGAGGCTAAATGTGGATCGCCCGTCCGCCGGCGGCTAGCGCCGCTTCTTTTACAGCTTCGGGTAAGCCTGGATGGCCGTGGCAGGTGCGTGCGATGTCTTCCGCCGAGCCGCCGAACTCCATGACGTTGACCACTTCCTGGATCAAGTCACCAGCCGCCGGGCCGATGATGTGGCAGCCGAGCACTTTGTCGGTGGCTTTGTCTGACAGGATTTTGACGAAACCGTCGGCATCTGCGTTGCAGCGCGCGCGGGAGTTGGCGGAGAACGGGAATTTGCCGGAATTGTACTCGATACCCGCGTCCTTCAACTGTTCCTCGGTCTTGCCCACTGCGGCCACTTCGGGGTGCGTGTAGACAATGCCGGGAATGCCGTCGTAATCGATGTGGCCGCTTTCGCCGGCCATGATCTCGGCGCAAACCATGCCTTCGTCCTCTGCCTTGTGCGCCAGCATGACGCCGCCGATGACGTCGCCGATGGCATAGATCCCTTCGACGTTAGTCTGGAAGTCCTCGTCCACGGGGATGAAGCCGCGCTCGTCAACGGTGACGCCAGCCTTCTCAAGGCCCAGGCCTTCCGTGTAGGGTTTTCTGCCGATGGCGACCAGCACCACTTCGGCTTTCAATGTCTCTGCCTTTGCCCCGTCGGCCAAACCGTCGCGCGGTTCCATGGTCAAGTTGACGCCGCCGCGCACGGCCTTGGCGCCCGTCACCTTGGTTTTCATCTTGAAGTTCATGCCCTGCTTTTTCAGGACGCGTTGCATGTTCTTGGAAATCTCACCATCCATGCCGGGCAGCGCCATGTCGAGGAACTCGATCACGGTGACCTCCGCGCCCAAGCGCCGCCAAACCGAGCCCAACTCGAGCCCGATGACACCCGCACCGATGACCGCCATGGTCTTCGGTACTTTCGGCAGCGACAGTGCGCCGGTGCTTGAGACGATCTGTTTTTCGTCGATGGTAACGCCCGGCAGCGGCGTCACGTCGGAGCCCGTTGCGATGATGATGTTGGCGGTTTGCAGCTTTTGTTTGCGCGCACCCTTCTTGGGCGGTTTGACTGAAACTTCGCCGGGCGCGGTGATCTCCGCCGTGCCGACGTGGTAGTCGATCTTGTTTTTCTTCATCAAAAACTCGATGCCCTTGGTCAGATCATCGACGACCTTTTCCTTGCGTCCCAGCATGGTTTTGAGGTCGAGCTTCAGGCCTGAAACCTGAACACCGTGATCAGCGAACTCGCTCGAAGCCATCTCATAGTGATGCGAGGATTGCAGCATGGCTTTGGACGGAATGCAGCCGACGTTGAGGCATGTTCCGCCGAGCGCGCCGCGTTTTT
>JABIPG010000059.1 GCA_018698795.1 Rhodospirillaceae bacterium | reverse complement strand
CTTGAGGACGGCACGCTTGATGGCTACCGGGTGATTGAGCTCGACATCTCGCAGTTGACGCTCGATGCGGTAAGCGACCTGGGACTCGGCAAGAAAGAGGCGCTAAGATGCAAGAATTTCTGGGCGCTGGGTTATGTCTATTGGATGTTCGCGCGCGACCGCGAGTCGACGATTGAGTGGCTGAAACAAAAATTCGGCAAGCTCCCGGGCGTCGCGGAAAGCAATATCGCAGCGCTTAACGCCGGCCACGCCTTGGCGGAAACCGCCGAGGAGCACGAAGGCTTTCACGGCTTCGTCCTGGCGAAGGCCGAGATCGCGCCCGGTGTCTACCGCGCCGTCACGGGCGCCGAGGCCATGGCTTGGGGCCTGGCGGCGGCGGGTGCGTTGGCGGATTTGGAAACGGTGTTCTGCTCGTACCCGATTACGCCGGCATCGCCGGTGCTGCATTCGTTGTCGCGCCTGAGTGACTACGGCGTGACCACCTTCCAGGCGGAAGATGAAATCGCCGCCGTCTGCGCCGCCATTGGGGCGTCCTACACGGGCAAACTCGGCGTGACGTCGAGTTCCGGTCCCGGTGTGGCGCTCAAGGGCGAAGCCCTGGGCCTTGCCATCAGCATCGAATTGCCGCTGGTGCTGGTCAACTCTCAGCGCGCCGGCCCTTCCACCGGATTGCCCACCAAGACCGAGCAGTCGGATCTGTTTCAGGCGGTCTACGGCCGCAACGGTGATGCGCCGCTGTGTGTGCTCGCCGCGCGCTCGCCGGCGGATTGTTTCGACGTTGCTATCGAGGCGGTGCGCATCGCAACCAAATTCATGACCCCGGTGATCGTGCTCACCGACGGCTATATCGGCAACGCCGCCGAGCCTTGGCTGATCCCCGATGTCGATAGTATGGAGCGCATTCCCGTCAGCTTCCGCACCGACCCGGAAGACTTCAAGCCGTTCGAGCGCGACCCTGAGACCTTGGCCCGGTCTTGGGCTATCCCAGGTACGCCGGGGCTTGAGCACCGCATCGGCGGCATTGAGAAGGATGCGTCGAGCGGGCATATCTCGTACGACCCGGCCAACCACCAGGAAATGACCGATCTGCGGACCCGAAAAATTTTGGGTATTGGCGAGGATGTCACACCACAGACCGTCGAGGCCGGAGCTTCGAAGGGGCCGTTGGCTGTCGTCGGCTGGGGGTCCACCTACGGGCCGATCAGCCGCGCGGTGGACAATTTGTTGGAGCAGGGCGTCGACGTGAGCCACATCCATCTGAGGAACATCTGGCCGTTGCCAGCCAACCTGAAGAATTTGCTGGGCGGCTTCGAGCGCGTTTTGGTGCCCGAGATGAACAACGGCCAGCTGGTGGCGCTGCTCAGGAGCGAATACTTGATCGACGCCGAGGGCCTGAACAAGGTCACCGGCCAGCCGTTTAAGATCGACGAATTGGAAAGCGCCATTCGGGCGCGGCTGGAGGCCTGATATGAACGTCGAAGCACCCACCCCTGCCTTGACGGCAAAAGACTTCGCTTCCGACCAGGAAGTGCGCTGGTGCCCCGGTTGCGGCGACTACGCCATCCTGCGCGCCGTTCAAAAAGCCTTGGCCGACGTCGGCGCGCGCACTGAAAATACCGTGTTCGTGTCGGGTATCGGCTGCGCATCGCGGTTTCCCTATTATGTCGCTACCTACGGCTTCCATACCATTCACGGTCGCGCGCCGGCATTCGCAACCGGTATCAAGTTGGCCAACCCGGATTTGGACGTATGGCTGGTGTCGGGTGACGGCGATGCGTTGTCGATCGGCGGCAACCACTTGATCCATCTGATCCGGCGCAATGTGGATGTGCAGTTCTTGCTGTTCAACAACGAGATCTACGGCTTGACCAAGGGGCAGTACTCGCCGACCTCGCGCGTTGGCACGCGCTCGCCCTCGACACCTGGGGGCTCGGTCGATCAACCGCTATCGGCGGCGCTATTGGCTTTGGGCGCCGGCGCGAGATTTTTGGCGCGCGGCATCGACAGTCAGCAGAAAGTGCTGCCGGATATCTTCAGGCGCGCGCACGAGCACAAAGGCACGTCGTTCGTCGAAATTTTCCAGAACTGCATCGTCTATAACGATGGCGTGTTCGCTGATTTCACCGAAAAAGCCGTCGCCGCCGACCGCCAAGTGGTGGCCGAACACGGGCAGCCGCTGATCTTCGGCAAGGAGCGCGATAAGGGCTTGAGGCTGAAGCCGGGACGGCTGGAGCTTGAGGTGGTCACGATCGGCGAGGACGGCATTTCTGAGGCCGATATTATGGTGCATGATGAGACCGACCGCATGCTTGCGACCTTGCTGGCGAGCTTGGAAAACCCCACCGCGCCGGTGGTTGTCGGCGTGATCTATTGCGACCCGGCACCCAGCTATGAGCGGCAAGTACACGAACATTCGGGCGGCGCATCGAAGATGCAACCCGCCGACATCAACGCACTGCTGCGCCAGGGCCACACTTGGACGGTGGACGGGTGAGGAACTTGCGGCTGAAGGGGTGACGTGATGCCCATCAGGGTTGCCATAATCGGTTCCGGTCCTGCCGGATTCTATACGGCTAGCGCGCTCCTGAAGACTTGCCCCAATTGCGAGATCGATATCATTGAACGCTTGCCGACGCCGTACGGGTTGATCCGTGGCGGCGTGGCGCCCGATCATCAGACGACCAAGAAAATCGCCAACAAATACGAACAAACCGCGCTCATGGAACGGGTGCGGTTTTACGGCAACGTTGAGGTCGGGCGTGATGTCAGCCTGACTGAAATGCGCGAGATGTACGACGCCGTGGTGTTGGCCGTCGGCGCGCGCTCGGATCGCAGGCTCTCCATCCCCGGCGCCGACAAGCTCGGTGTTTATGGCTCGGCGGCTTTTGTCGGGTGGTACAATGGCCACCCCGATTTCCAAAACCTTAATCCCTATCTCGATACCCCGAGCGTTGCCGTCATCGGCAATGGCAATGTGGCCATCGATTGTGCTCGTGTGCTCATGCGCTCAGCCTACGGCCGTGCGCGCACGGACCTTCCCGACCCAGTGACCGAAGCCATCGACCGTTCGCCGATCAATGAGGTGCATGTGCTGGGCCGGCGTGGGCCGGCGGACGCAGCGTTCACCAATGTTGAATTGCGCGAGCTTGGCTTGCTCACCCAAGCGGCGCCGCGCGTGCGCGCAGAGCAAATGCCATCGGACATCGATGCCGCACTCGCCGGATATGAAAAGCGAGAACACCGCGTGCGCCAACGGAACCTGACGACCTTGGCGGATTACGCGGAGCGCCCGCCCGGCGACAAACCGAAAGCCCTGCATCTGGAATTTTATGCCAGCCCTGTGGAAATTTTAGGTGACGGGCGGGCCGAAGCCATCCGATGCGAGCGGACCCGCGTGATTGATGGACGTGCTGAAGGTACGGGAACGTTTTTCGAAATCCCCTGCGGGTTAGTGATCTCCGCCATCGGCTACCGGGCCGAACCGCTCGACGGTGCGCCGTTCGACGACGCGCGTGGGATTATTCCAAATACCTCGGGACGGATTGAGGCTGGGCTGTATGCGGTGGGCTGGATCAAGCGCGGACCGGTGGGGGTCATCTCAACCAACCGCCCGGATGGAGAGCAAGCTGCGCGGCATATTCAAGACGACAATCCCCCCGAGGGCGACCCGTCCAAAACGGGACATCAGTGTTTGGAAGCGCTGCTCCATGAACGCGGCCGGCGATGGGTCTGTTTTGACGAATGGAAACGCATCGACGAAATGGAAAAAACGGCAGCTGAGGATGGCGCGCCCAGGCGTAAGTTTATTTCCGTCGATGAGATGCTCAGTGCCCTCGACAATGACAATTCGGAGTAAGTAGATGAATAAGCCGAAGCTTCCGAGCGCCGAAGACGGCGCTTACTCGGGCGATCTCAGCCCTCAACAGACCTGGGAGACGCTGCAAAGCGCCTCTAACGCCTTGCTGGTGGACGTGCGCACCGACGCGGAGTTTTCATATGTGGGCGTGCCCGATTTGGCGGAACTGGGGGCAGAGCCGAAGTTCGTGAATTGGATCGTATTCCCCACCGGTAATGCCAATCCGGATTTTCTCACGCAGCTCAATGCTGCCGCGCCGGATACCGATGCCAAGGTGATGTTCCTTTGCCGCTCGGGCGTGCGTTCGCGTTTCGCCGCCGCCGCCGCCACGCAAGCGGGCTACACGGATTGCTACAATATCCTGGAAGGCTTCGAAGGCGACAAAGACACCGCCGGCCACCGCGGCACCATCGGCGGATGGAAAGTTGCGGGACTGCCCTGGAAGCAAGGATAGGGCAGGGCGTCTGCTGATCCGCTATCAGCAGCCGACCACTAAGTGCGTCACGCGAGACTGCTTTTGCCCCAAAGCGGTCAATCACATGCCGACTGCCCAATGTCATTCGACACCGCAACAATCGGGTGGAATTTATGTCCCTATGTATCCAGGATAAACACAAATAAATGTCCACAAGGGAACGATCTATGGAAGCTCCAAAGACAATGGACAGCCAAGACTGGAGTTTGCTAGTTCTTCTATCCGTTTTGTGGGGCGGTGCGTACTTTTTCGCGGGTGTCGCTGTAAAAGAACTCCCTCCTTTGACGGTTGTCTTGGCCCGTGTGTCAATTGCAGCCATCGTTTTGTTGCCCATGTTTTGGTACCTGGGTCACTCGCTGCCAAAGACCTTCTCGGCATGGCTTCCCTTTATTGGTATGGGGCTGTTGAACAATGTTCTTCCATTCGGGTTGATCTTCGCCGGTCAGACACAAATAACCGTGGGTCTTTCGTCTATTATCAACGCCATGACGCCACTATTTACTGTGATTGTGATGGCGAGTTTTCGAGAAGAAGGATTGACCGTATTTAGGGTTATTGGTGTTCTTCTCGGTGTCTTAGGGGTTGCCGTGTTACGCGGGCTTGATGGTCCGATAGACGGCGCTCAAACACTGGGTATAATTCTTTGTTTAGCAGCCGCACTTAGTTACGGCTTTGCAGCTCTTTGGGGGCGTAGGTTCTTGTCCGGTGTAGCCCCGATGAAAGCGGCTACGTTACAGTTGGTGTGTTCCACAACGATCATCGGCGTGATTGTTTGCTTCATCGATAAACCGTGGAATTTACCTGCGCCGAGCATGGATGCGATATGGTCATTGGTGGCGCTTGCTGTTTTTGGGACAGCCGTCGCGTATATCGTATTTTTCAAAATATTAGTCCGAGCTGGTGCCAGCAATGTCATGCTAGTGACTTTGTTGCTGCCGATAACCGCTTTGGCCTTAGGCAATGTATTTTTGGACGAACCCATTCAAACAAAAGAAATCATGGGTGCCCTTATTATTGGCTCGGGACTTCTGTTCATTGATGGCAGAGTGATCAACCGCCTATTGGGCAGGCGTTCTGTATAAAAATCAACGCCAGATTTATAAGTTCTCCGGTTGTAGGATGAAAAAGTCGGTCTTCCGCTTGTGGCTTTAAGCGTCCATTCCAACCGAACAATAACATCGATCGGAACTAAAAGCGTTTCGGACGCTTGAAGCGGTCCGCTCTAGGCAGGTAGCGCGAGAGCTGTAATTTCAGCGCGCAGTTCGGCGATGCCATTGCCTTTGCGCGACGAGGTGATAGCGATTGTCGGGTGCGCGGCGCCGTGGGTGAGCAGTTCCTTGTCGACGTTCTGGGCTAACGTCGCCAGCGGCCCGGCTTTGACCTTGTCGCATTTGGTCAGCACGACTTGGTAGGGCTGTGCGGCGGTATCCAGCATTGCAAAGATGTCGCGGTCGGTGGTCTTCAGGCCGTGGCGCGCGTCTACCAGCACAAAGGTGCGGCGCAAGCTGACCCGGCCTTTCAGGTAGGTGTTTACTAAGTTTGTCCATTGCCGGACTTGGTCTTTCGGGGCGCGCGCGTAGCCGTAGCCCGGCAAATCGGCGATCATCAGCCGCTCCGACAAATCGAAAAAATTGATCTGTTGCGTGCGGCCCGGTGTGTTGGAAGTACGTGCTAACGCCTTCATGCCGACCAGGGCATTGATCAGGCTGGATTTCCCCACGTTCGAACGCCCGGCGAAGGCGATCTCGGGCAGGGTGTCATCGGGCAATTGCTTTATGTTGGCGCAGCCGAGCACGAACGTGCAGGGCTGGGCGAACAGCAGCCGACCGGCTTCCAATTCTTCCGGTGTCGGCTCGGCCATGACGGCTGGTCCTTGCTCTTGCCCGCTGGCGGGCGGCTATTGCAATGCTTCTTTGCCGGTCATGCCCATGCGCCGCATGATCACCCACTGCTGCAAGATCGACAACAGGTTGTTCCAGGCCCAGTAGACCACCAATCCGGCCGGAAAACGCGCCAGCAGGAAGGTGAAGAACAGCGGCAGGAACAAGAAGATCTTGGCCTGCACCGGGTCGGCCGGCTGCGGGTTGAGCTTTTGCTGCAGGAACATGGTCGCCCCCATGATGATGGGCCAGATGCCGATCATCATAAATTCCGGCGGTGTCCAGGGAATGGCGCCGAACAGCGTAAACAAGTTGGTCGGGTCGGGCGCCGACAAATCCTGAATCCAGCCGAAGAACGGCGCGTGGCGCATCTCGATAGTGACGAACAACACCTTGTAGAGTGCGAAGAACACCGGAATTTGGATTAGGATCGGCAGGAAGCCGCTTGCCGGATTGACCTTCTCTTTTTTGTAGAGGTCCATCATTTCCTGGTTCATGCGCATTTTGTCGTCGCCGTAGCGTTCGCGGATTTGCGTCATTTTCGGCTGCAGTTTCTTCATTTTGCTCATCGACGTGTAGGATTTGTTAGCGAGCGGGAAGAACAGCAGCTTAATGCCGACGGTCAGCAACAGAATGGCGACACCCAGGTTCAAGACGTGGTTGTTGATCCACAACAGCGCATAGAAGATCGGTTTGGTCAGGAAGTAGAACCAGCCGAAATCGATGGCTAGATCGAAACGCCCGATGCCGAGCTCTTGTTCATAGCCGTCCAGGAGTTTCACCTCCTTGGCACCGACGAACATGTGGTTGACGCTTTTCACGCTGCCACCGGCAGCGGCAGTCAATGCCGGGCCGACGTAATCCACCTGATAGGTATCAGTACCGTTTTGTTTGGAATGCAGGAAGCGAGAGTTGGCGGTGGTCGTTTGGTCGGGCACTAGGGCGGCCAACCAATACTTGTCGGTGATGCCGATCCAGCCGCCGGTGGACGATTGCGTGGTCGGACCATCCTCGCTCAGGTCCTCATAGTCGACTTCCTTCAGCGTCTCGTTGAATACGCCGAGTAAGCCTTCGTGCAAAATATAGAAACCTGTGGTCTCCGGCGTGCCGTGCCGCGATACCAGCCCATAGGCATGTAGCGACTGCGGTGCGCCCGTGGCGTTCACCACTTCCTGGGTGACTGTAAACATAAAGTTGGCGTCGATGGCATAGGTGCGCTTGAAGGTCAGGCCTTGGCCGTTGTCCCAACTTAGCGTCACCGGCACTTCAGGGGTCAACGCCGCAGCATTGGCAGACCAAACGGTGTCGGCGGTGGGGACAGCGAACTTACCTTTCGGCACCCAACCGAACTGTGCGTAATAGGCGTCATCCAAACCTTTTGGTGTGAGGATGACGATATTGGCGCTTTCGGGATCCAGGGTTTCGCGATAATCGGCCAAAAGCAGATCGTCGATGACGCCGCCTTTCAGTGCGATTGAACCGCGGAGGCGTGGCGTGGCGATCTTGATGCGGCCGCCTTTCGCCAAAATGGCGGCGCGGCTTTCGGCGGAACTGACCATGCTGGCCATGCTGGCCGTGCCCGGAATGGTCGGCGACGGGCCAGCGCTGGGCACGGTCGAGCCCGATGGCGCTGGCGTCGGGATATTGCCGGCACCAGCTTGCGGCGCGGTTTGTGGTGCGCCAGGGGCTTGCTGGATTTGTTCAACTTGCTCGCCGGGCGGTGGTTCCGGGCTTAACAATTTGAAGATGAATTCCGATCCCATAAGAATGGCGACCGATAGCACGATGGCCAAAATCATATTGCGGTTCTCGATCATGGGTTCTTCAACCTCTCGAAGATAGGGGGGCCGATCCATGATCGGACGATTTATCAGTGTTCAGTGTATCTGGTACAGGATCGAAACCCGATCCGCCCCAGGGGTGGCAACTGCAAATGCGTTTGGTCGCCAGCCACGAGCCCGAGACCGGGCCATGACGCTCTACGGCATCCATGGCGTATTCAGAACAACCGGGCAAGTAGCGGCAATTGTGGCCGAGTAGCGGCGATATCAGCAGCTGGTAGCTGCGGATCAGTGCTTTCAGCAATCCTTGAAGGGCGTTCTTTGCCACCGCTTCCCCCTGGTTAACCTTGGCGCTCATTGGCATAGCAATCGAGCTTTCTGAGCGCCGTTTCCAAATCTTTCACCAAATTCAGGAACGAACGCTTAAGTGTTCCCTGGCGACCGATGATGACAAAATCCCAGCCAGCGCGACCATGCACTGGCAGGATTTGACCGGCGACGGCGCGCAGTCGGCGCTTGGCGCGATTGCGGCTGACGGCGTTGCCGACCTTGCGGCTGACGGTGTAACCCACACGGGGCCCAGACGCCAGTCCAGATTTGATTTCAGCCGCCAGTCCAGACTCATTATTGAGCGCCAGTTCGCGCTCGGCTTCATCCGCATCTCGGCGCTTAGCTTGCAGCACCAGACCGGGCGTTGCCCATTTCCGGCCTCTGCGCGCCACGCGCAAAAACTGCCGACGCTTTTTCAAGCGCGGCAGCTCTGAAATCCGACTGGATGAAGATGCGCTCACGCGGCACCCCCTGGCGGCACCCCTGAGAACTCCAAGGCGTCGCGATCAGGCGGAAAGGCGCTTGCGTCCCTTACGGCGGCGGACGGCGAGAACTCGGCGGCCACCGACAGTTGCCATCCGGCTACGAAAGCCATGGCGGCGCTTGCGGATCAGTCTACTAGGTTGGTACGTACGCTTCACGGTTTTGCTCCGCTTGAGTAAATTCGCCCGGTGTATACGGGCTTGAGCGAGGTAAGTCAACGCTTGGCGTGCAGGGTTTCTCGCTGGTCACTTAACTTTCACATGAACGTTATTGGCCAAGCCCGGTGTACCGTGGTTGTTAGCGTTATATCGAGTGTATAGGTTGAGGTCACTATGAACAGCGAAAACCAGACGTCTCCGGACGCAGTTGAACAAACGAAATCAGGCAAGCCGTCCATTGGGCGCTTGATTCCGCTGTTTTTGCTGGTTGCGGGCATCGTTGCGTTTTTTGTGTTTGGCGGCGCTGATTTCCTATCTTTCGACGCACTCAGTAAACACCGCACGGAACTTCTGCAATGGACGGAGGCGAATCAGGCCCTGGCTGTAGTGATATTCATCGCCGCGTACACCACGGTGGTGGCCTTGTCGCTGCCCGGTGCCACATGGATGACGCTCGGAGGTGGGTTCTTATTTGGGCTGGTGGGCGGCACCATCATGGTCGTCAGCGCCGCAACGCTGGGCGCCATCGCGATCTTCTTGATCGCACGCTATGCCTTAGCGGATTACTTTCACGCCAAAATGGGCGCTTCGATCCGCAAGATGGAAGCTGGTTTTCAGGCCAACGCCATGAGCTATCTGCTATTTTTGCGCCTCGTTCCGGTCTTTCCGTTCTGGCTGGTGAACCTTGTGCCGGCGTTTCTGGGTGTGCCGCTCAGAACTTATGCCATCGGCACGTTTATTGGCATTCTCCCCGGCAGCGCGGTTTATGTGAGTGTCGGTAACGGATTGGGTGCGGTATTCGATGCCGGTGGCACGCCGGATATGGGCATCATCTTTAAGCCGGAAATTCTCGGCCCGATCATTGCCCTGGCGTTGCTGTCGCTGGTGCCGATCATGCACAAGAAATTCAAAAAAAATAAAAGCGAAGAGGCCTGACATGGCGAATGATGCGACCACTCTGAACGTTGATATCTGTGTTATTGGCGCCGGTTCCGGCGGGTTGTCGGTGGCTGCCGGCGCTTCGCAGATGGGGGCCAGTACGGTATTGATCGAAAAACACAAAATGGGCGGCGATTGTTTGAACACAGGTTGCATACCCTCTAAGGCTTTGCTGGCCGCCGGCCATGCGGCGCAGGCCGTTCGCCATGCCGGGCGTTTCGGCGTTGGCGCCGAACTCGGTAACATTGATGCCGGGGGCGTTTTCGGTCACGTCCATAACACCATCGGCGCCATTGCGCCCATGGACTCGGTCGAGCGTTTCGAAGGCCTGGGCGTCAACGTGATTGAGGCCGAAGGACGATTCGTTGGTCCCAAGGAAGTCGAGGCTGGCGGCAAACGCATCCGAGCGCGCCGGTTTGTCATCGCCACCGGGTCTTCCGCCTTCGTGCCGCCGGTGCCGGGCATTGATGATGTGGACTACCTCACCAACGAAACCGTATTCGAACAAACCGGCCTGCCCGAGCATTTGATCGTCATGGGCGGCGGGCCTATCGGCATTGAACTGGCACAGGCGCACCGGCAACTGGGTTGCAAGGTGACGGTGCTGGAGATGTTTTCGATCATGCCCAAGGATGACCCGGAACTGGTCGACGTGGTGCGCCAGCGGCTGATCTCGGAGGGTATCGACATCCGCGAAAACGGTCGCGTCAATAAAATCGAGAAAACCGACACCGGCGTGCGCGTGATTGCCGAGTGCGACGGCAAGGAAGAGACTTTCGATGGCGACCGGTTGTTGATTGCCGCCGGTCGCCGGCCCAACGTGAACGGGCTTGGATTGGAAGAGGCCGGCGTCAAATTTGCGCCCATGGGCATCGAGGTCGATGCTCGCATGCGCACCTCGAACAAGAAAATTTTTGCCATCGGTGACGTTGCCGGCGGCTATCAGTTCACCCATGTGGCGGGCTATCACGCCGGCGTGGTGATCAAGAACGCGTTGTTCCGTATGCCGGCCAAAGCCGACCACCGCACTGTGCCGTGGGTGACCTACACCACCCCCGAAGTGGCGCAGGTCGGCCTGACGGAAGCGCAAGCGCGCGAGCAGGGGCATGATATCCGGGTGTTGCGTTGGCCGTTCCACGAAAACGACCGAGCCCAGGCCGAAGGCGAGACCGATGGTTTGGTGAAGGCCATCGTCACGCCGAAGGGCAAGATTTTGGGCTGCGGCATCGCCGGGCCGCACGCGGGCGAGCTGATCCACACCTGGGGCTTGGCGTTGAGCCAGAATATCAAGGTCGGCGCCGTGGCGCAGATGATCGCGCCGTATCCAACTTTGGGCGAGGCCTCCAAGCGCGCCGCAGGAAGTTTCTACACACCGTCTCTGTTCAGTGAGAAAACGCGGAAGATTGTGCGGTTCTTATCGAAATTCGGTTAGAATCGGCGCCGCGATAGATTTTCCAGGAGCCACCCGCATGGCTGATGACCGCGCTGCATTACCGCCATTCATTACCAGCCTGTCGGCGCGGTTGCTGATCTTGACGGTGTTGTTTGTGATGTTGGCGGAGTTCCTGATCTGGACGCCGTCGATCTCGCGTTTCCGAAAGAGCTACCTGGAAGAACATGTCCTGCGCGCGCATTTGGCGACGCTAGCGCTCGAAGCCATGCCCGACAAGGCACCCGACAGTCAGTTGGAAGAAGTGTTGCTGGAACAGACAGAGGCGTACGGTATCGTCTTGAAGGGCCCTGAGCGCCGCACCTTAATGCTCGCCAACGATATGCCGCCTAATGTTGATGTGGTCGTTGATTTGAGGCGCGGCGGGTTCGTCGGTTGGATCAGCGATGCTTTTTCGACGCTCAGCCAAGATGAAAACCGCGTGCTTCGTATCATCGGCATGTCCCCCAAGCGCGCTGACGTGACGGTCGAGGTGTTGATGGATGAAACGCCGATGCGCGAGGCCATGTATGCGTTCTCGGCTCGCATTCTCCAGCTGTCTATCGTGATCTCGTTGTTCACGGCGGGATTGGTTTATCTGAGCCTGCGCTGGCTCATGGTGCGACCGATCCAGCGCATTACTTCAAGCATCACTGCCTTTCGCCGCGCCCCCCAGGACGCGACACGCGAGTTGCGCGCATCCAATCGGTCCGACGAAATCGGCATGACGGAGCGCGAATTGGCGAAAATGCAGGGCGAGTTGCGCCAAGCATTGGGGCAAAAAGAACGGTTGGCGACGCTCGGTGCGGCGGTGGCGAAAATCAACCATGATTTACGAAACAGCTTGGCGACGGCGGTGTTGGCTTTTGATCGGCTGGCGACGATTGATGACCCCGAGGTCAAGAGCGTGTTGCCGAGGCTCTACAACGCCGTCGATCGCGCCGTGCAGCTTTGCAGCCAGACGCTGGATTATGCCGGTGACGCGGCGCCAACCTTGAAACCATCACCTTTCCACTTGCAGGAACTGGTCAGCGAGGCGGCTGCCGCTTATCGCGAGCCCGACGAGAGCGGCAATGCCATCATTGTCAAGAATGGCATCGATTTCAGTGTCGATCTGGAGGCCGACCGCGCGCAGTTGTACCGGGTGTTTTCCAATCTTATCAGCAACGCGCGTGAGGCCGGCGCCACGGTTTTAGACGTGGTTGCGAGCAAAAATGCGGGCGAGCTTATTATCGATCTGACAGACAATGGACCGGGCTTCTCCGAAAAAGCACGGACGAAGCTTTTCGAACCTTTCGCCGGCTCGGCGCGGGAAGGCGGCACCGGGCTCGGATTGGTCATTGTCCGCGATGTTCTACGCGCCCACGGCGGCGATGTCGAACTTGTCGATACGGGTGCGGGCGGCTCCCATTTCCGCATTTCCCTGCCCGATCGGAGCGGTTGATTTGTTGTTCCGGCGGTGTAATCTCTCTCTACAATGACCGCCATTTGGGACCCGCAACAGTACTTGAAATTCTCAGGCCCACGCCTGCGTCCGGCGCTTGATTTGTTGGCCCAGATTGCTGCCGATGATGTGCGTACGGTCTACGATCTCGGGTGCGGCCCTGGCAACCTGACAAACTTTTTCAAAGACCGCTGGCCCGAGGCGGATATCATCGGTGTCGACGCCTCCGAGGAAATGCTTACCCGCGCCCGCGAGGCCCATGACGACGCCCACGACCCGCGGGTGAAATGGCAGCAAGCCGATTTAACCAAGTGGCGCCCCGATGTGCCCGCAGATGTGCTCTACTCCAATGCCGCTTTGCAATGGGTCGACGGTCACGAGACGCTGTTTCCGGGATTGGTGAGCTCATTGGACGAAGGTGGCGTCTTCGCCGCGCAGATGCCCCGGAACCACAAGGCACCCTCGCACGCGCTGATGCACGACGTCATTGAGGCAAGCCCCTGGGCCGACACAATACGTGGCGCGCGCGGCCTGCCGCCGGTGATGGAGCCGGAAGAGCACTACGACCTGCTGCGCCCGCACGTGAGCCAGCTGAACATCTGGGAAAGCGAATTCCTGCAAGTGCTGGAAGGCGACAACGCGGTTGCCGAATGGACCAAAGGTTCAGCGCTCAAGCCCTACTTGGATGCGCTGGAAACCGAAGACCAGCGCCAGGTATTTTTCGACGACTATGCCGACCGGCTCAGGGATATCTACCCCAAGCGGCCCGACGGCAAAACGCTATTCCCCTTCCGGCGGATTTTTATCGTCGCAACGCGCTGACGGCGAGATTCGCTGTTCACGCGAACCCTTAGCCAGTCAAGCTCCATTCCAGTGTTTGGATTCGAGAGAATGCCGGACTTTTCTCGTTAGCGTGTGAAGTTTCCTGAAGTCGCTATTTGCGGACTGGTGCTGAGTTTTAAGTCGTTTCAATCCGCCAGCGAAGCTGGTCGAGGCGGTCTTGACCGTAAAAAGGTTCTCCTAGCCAAGAAAACATCGGCACACCCCAATGCCCACTATCGTTCATCGCTTGTTGATTTGCCGCGAAATAGTGTTCGGCTTCTGGAGACAAATCATCAGGTTGGTCGATCAAATCTTCTGGCAGGTCAACTTCGATAAGGCACTTGGCAAGATGTTCGGGTTTGTCCCAGTCACGTGTTCGCGACGCCCAGATGAGGCGCATCAATGCGGCATATAGTTGGAACTGCTTGGATAAGTGAAATGCCTGAAAAAGCATATTATAGAGGCGAAACACCCGACCTTGTTCCTGGTCGGCAAGCCAACCTCCTCCTTCAACCCAATTTACTGGTGATGGAAGGGGCTCACCAAAGGGAAGTTCAAGAAAATCGGCTGTCCGTGCTACATCTTGATCGAAATAGGCCAATTCCATCTGAGAACGGTCAACAAAGATATCTGCTATACGGATAACACCGGGTAAAACCGGGCGCATGACGATTTGGACGCTCAGATCGCGCTTCAAAGCCTCAAGTCGATCTAATGCAAAATAACAATACGGGCTCTGCAAGGATCCGAAAAACTCAACCACACTGGACTGCATAGGGGGGCTCCTGATCAACTTGTCCAAGCCGCAGTTGCTTGGCTGCAATTTGCCGAACGCTAACACGGGGCTAGGCATCGGCAAACCTGTTGAGGCGGCTTCGGGTCAAATCCGGACACTTGCTTGGCGACAAAAACGCGTACGATTTCGGCTGAGGTCAGGGCGGAAAGAAAATCGTTGCGGTCAGTTCGCCGCCTCACGCCCGAACAAAATCTCCGCCATGACGCCGACGCGGTCTTCGACGGCTTCGCAGGCATCGATGATCAGGTCTTCGCGGAAACGCTGCCCAACGATCTGCACGCCCACCGGCAAGCCATCGTTGGCGTTGGCGGAGATAATGCCTGCCGGCAGCCCCATGTAGTTCATGGAATAGCTGTAAATGCCCGCCCCCAATACCTCAATGACACCTTCCAAGCCTTGTGCGTCGCGGTCCCACGCATAGGTGGGATGCGGCAGGAAAGGGGTGAGAACCAACGGGTATTCCGCCAGGAAGGTGGTCCAGGCACGGGCGTAGTGCGCACGCTTGGCCATGCCGAGTAAGAGGTCGTGGCCCTCGTAGGGTTCAAAGTATTCGGCGTAGTTTTCGAAGATACGTTGGACCGTTTCACTGCCGTGAGTGCGGATGTCGGGGCCCAGCATGGCGATGGTTTCGCCGAACAAGCAGCGGTTGGCCTCACGCGCCGTTTCGCGCAATAGCGGCGGCTCGGTCTCGACGATTTCATACCCGGCATCGGCCAGCGCGTCGCGGGCCGTCGTCAGCGCTTTGTCGACGGCTGGGTGCAGCTCAAACTCGAACGTGTTTTTGGTGAACGCGACTTTGATTGGTGTTTCAAGTTTGGGCCCGTCGAAAGGCATCGGGACCATCCAGGGGTCCGACGGGTCGTAATTCACCAAGTTTTGCATGGCGAGGCGAATATCTTTCGCTTCACGGGCGAGGACGCCCTGCACGGACATCAATTGCGCCAAAAGCCCGCGTTCGGCGGTGGCGGAGGGGTTATAGGCCGGTGTGCGCCCGAGCCCCGGTTTGACGGTCACGGCGCCCGTGGCCGCGGCGGGATAACGCAGCGAGCCGCCGATGTCGTTGCCGTGGCCCAGCGCCCCCATGCCCGACATCACCGCCGCCGCCGCGCCGCCCGATGATCCGCCCGCTGACGCCCAGTCGTTCCAGGGGTTCATGGTGCGGCCATGCAACTCATTGTCAGTGGTGGCGCGGAATGAGAATTCCGGCGTATTGGTACGCCCGATGACGATGGCCCCGGCGCGGGTCAAATTCGTGACGATGGGCGCGTCGTCCGGCGCGATGACGCCCTTGAAGGCGTCAACGCCGTTGGGCGTGGCGTGGCCTTTCTGGTCGATGTTTTCTTTGATCGTGACTGGCACGCCATGCAGCGGGCCCAAAGGACCGTTCTGCTTGAAAGATGTGTCATGGGCGGCTGCGGTTTTCAGCGCGGCGTCGCTCAAATCGTCGACGACAGCGTTGATGATGCCGTTGACGGCACGCATGCGTTCGATCGATGCCGTTACCGCGTCGGTAGCCGTAGCCTCGCCCTTGGCAATGGCCGCCGCAAGGTCGCAGGCGCCGAGTTGCCAAAGCGGTTTTCCGTCAATGTCTCCATTAGTCCCCAATGGCCACCCCTTCGCGCCTTGGGTCAGCGCCACCTTGCAGGCCGGCCTTGGAGAGGCGGATACCGTGCAGGCCGCTGACGCGGCTCATCAGTCGAACTTTGTGGCCCATGGCTTCCAATTTGGGCTTTAGGGCTTCGACGGCGGTGCCAGCTTCCAAATCCGTCGCGCCGTTGCGATTGACGAAATTGCCCAAACTGATGGCGGCCTGCATGTCCATGTTCCAGTCCAGCGCGGCGATCACGGTTTTGGTCACGTAGCCGATGATGCGCGACCCGCCGGGCGAGCCCACGGCCATGACCAGCTTGCCGTCTTGATCGAGAACCAAGGTCGGCGACATGGAACTGCGTGGGCGTTTGCCCGGCGCCGGGCGGTTGGCTATTGGCTTGCCGTCGCGCTCAGGGCGAAACGAGAAATCCGTCAGTTGGTTGTTAAGGATGAACCCACCGGCCATCAACCGCGAGCCGAACACTGTTTCAATGCTCGACGTCATGGAGACCGCATTGCCATCGCTATCAACGACGCTCAGGTGGCTGGTGGAATGGCCTTTGGTGCCATTGCCGGGAGCGAAATTAAACGCGGTTGCGCCAAGCGGTACGCCGGGCTTGCGCTTGCCACCGGCACGGGCGGGTTGGATCAGCTTGGACCGGCTGCGCAGGTAATTGCGGTTCAGCATGCCACGCATCGGCACCGGCACGAAATCGGTGTCGGCCACGTAGGCATTGCGGTCGGCGAACGCAAGTGCGCTGGCCTCGGCGACCAAATGCACCGCCTCGGCTGAAGCGGGGCCAAGCTTGCCGAGATCGAAAGGTTCCAAAAGGCCTAGAATTTGCGCCACGGCTAAACCGCCCGATGATGGCGGCCCCATGCCGCAGACCTTCCATTGGCGATACGGCGCACAAATGGGCGTGCGTTTGACAGCCCGATAGGCCGCCATGTCACCCAACGTCATGCCGCTCGGATTGTTGGCGGCGCGGCGCACCTCGTTGACGATGTCCTTGGCGATAGCGCCTCGGTAAAAGGCTTTGGCACCGCCGTTGGCGATTGTGCGAAATGTCGTGGCTAGGTCAGGGTTGCGGATCAGGGTGCCCATGGCGCGGTTTTTACCGCTTGCGGTGTAAAAATAACCACGCGACGATGGCGTGTTGCGCAGGATTTTCTCTTTCTTCAGCAAGCCAGAAAGGCGTGGTGAAATGGCAAAACCTTTGTCGGCCAACGCAATAGCCGGTTGGAATAACTGGCGCCATGGCAACTTGCCGTGATCGCGGTGCGCCAGTTCCAGCATGGCGATCAACCCCGGTACGCCGACGGATGATCCGCCAGCCGCGGCTTGCATGAACTTCATCGGCTTGCCGGCTTTCAGGAACATCTTGGGATGTGCCGAGCGCGGTGCAGTCTCACGACCGTCGTAGCTTTCAACGCCCTCGCCATCGGCGTCAAAGTGCATCATGAAGGCGCCACCGCCGATGCCCGATGATTGCGGCTCGACCAGTGTCAGCACCATTTGCGCGGCGATGGCGGCGTCGACGGCGCTGCCGCCGGCACGCAGCATATCCAACCCAGCCCGTGCCGCTAACGGATTGGCCGCTGATATCATGTGCCGGGGGGCGGTTCTGCTATTGCCCGAAGTGGATGGCGGCTCGGCCGGCACACAGCCGGCGAGAGACAGAAAAATGAGCGATAGAAGGATTTTTGAAGGAGAATAAAGCATGATAACCGTTATCATACGCGCTTGGCGTTTATCGTGCCAACCACTCATGACAGCGGATAGGTAAGACATGGACAATCCCGTACTGATCGCGCTTCGAGAACATGCCGTGTGGTGGATGTTGTTGCTGTTTGTCGGGGTTTTGGTTTGGGGTTTTCGTGGTCGTATTAGAGCCCGCCGCGAAGACGATGCCAGCCGCCGAAAAGATGGTGGGATTTGACATTCGTGACGATTCATTGTGCATTGCACAATTGAGTGGCAGAGCCGAGATGGGGGCTTTGATAGAGATGAACCAACCTTCGAGCATCGAGCGTGTGGGCACCGATGCCATCGGTGCGCGCAAGGGTCGCGACCCACTGGTTTGCCTGACAGCCTACACAACTCCCATGGCGAAGGCGTTGGACCCTTATTGTGATCTGCTTTTGGTGGGGGATTCTCTGGCCATGGTCATCTATGGCTTGGAGACGACGCGCGGTGTGACCCTCGATATCATGATCGCGCACGGCCAAGCCGTCATGCGCGGCACCGAGCACGCCTGTGTGGTCGTCGATTTGCCGCACGGCAGCTATGAAACGTCGCAATACCAGGCCATTGCCTCGGCCGCACGGGTGATGTCGGAAACGGGCTGCCAAGCGGTGAAGTTGGAAGGCGGCGTGGAGATGGCGTCCACGGTGAGAGCCATTGTCGATGCCGGTGTGCCTGTGCTGGGACATGTGGGATTGTTGCCGCAAAAAGCGGAACACCGTGGCGGATTTAAGATCCAAGGCAAAGACGATGAAGGCGCCAAGCAGGTGATGGCCGATGCCCAGGCGATTGCCGATGCCGGTGCGTTTGCCATGGTGATCGAGGGCACGGTGGAACCCGTGGCCCGTGCAATCACCAAGCAAGTCGAAGTGCCGACCATCGGCATTGGTGCGTCTCCCGCCTGCGACGGGCAGATTCTGGTGACCCAGGATATGATCGGTACTTTTGCCGATTTCACGCCGAAATTCGTCAAGAAATATGCCGATCTTGGCTCCGCCATGACGAATGCCGCCAAGGCCTACGCCGACGATGTCCGCGCCCGGCGTTTTCCGGGCCTGGAACATTGCTTTGGCGTCGAAAAGCCAGCGGACTGACGGGCGCGTTTTATGCAGATTGTCAGGACCATTGCCGACTTGCGACGTTGTGTCGCCCAGTGGCGCGCTGAGGGGATGAGCGTCGGTCTCGTGCCGACCATGGGTGGGCTGCACGCGGGGCATCTCTCTTTGGTGCATGAAGCCGACAACCGTACGGAACGCGTGGTGGCGACCTTGTTCGTCAATCCAACCCAGTTTGCCCCCAACGAAGATTTCGACAGCTACCCGCGTGACGAGGCCGCCGATGCAGCCATGTTCGAGGATGCCGGCGCGGCCCTGATGTTCGCGCCGACGCCGGACGTCATGTACCCAGATGGCCACGCCACCAAAGTCATCGTCGAAGAATTGGGAGCGGTGTTGGAAGGCGAATTCCGACCGCAATTTTTCGTCGGCGTGGCGACCATCGTTACCAAGCTATTGCTGCAAAGCCTGCCCGATGTCGCGGTGTTCGGCGAGAAGGATTATCAGCAGCTTTGCGTCATCCGCACCATGGTGCGAGACCTGGATATCCCCGTGGAGATCGTTGGCGGAGAGACAGTGCGCGAGGCGGACGGCCTCGCCATGTCGTCGCGCAATGCCTATCTTTCGCCACAACAACGTGCGATTGCCCCAGCGCTTTACGACAATTTGCGGCGTGTCGCCGCGGGTGAACTGACAGCTAAAGCCGCTTCTGCGAACCTATCGGACGCTGGATTTTTATCGGTCGATTATATTTCTGTTTGTGATTCCGAAACCTTGCAGCCAGTGACAGACCCACGCCGCTCGGCCCGCGTGTTGGGTGCTGCGTGGCTTGGCAAGACCCGCCTGATCGATAACCTGGCGATTGACTGATGCCCTTGCAAAACCGCGTCACACCGGACGGGCAAATCATCGCCACGCCGGCACGCGGCACCATGATGGGTAATCGCGGTGTTCTGCATGATGAAAATCGCGTGCTTGGCCGCGCGCGCTGGCGGCATAAAAACTGGGTGGCGTGTCGGCTTGAGTTCAACAACCGCCACCGCCGGGTCATGACGCTTAAGCGTTATACGGAACTGTTTTTCCTTGATGAAGCCGTCGCGTTTGCGGCTGGCCATCGCCCTTGTGCGGAATGCCGCCGCGCCGACTACAACCGGTTCAAGGCGCTATGGATGGATGTCCGGGGGATGGATGCCCGGGGTTGTGGCGCATTGCCGGCCAAAGAGATCGACAACGGCCTGCATACCGAGCGCGCCATCCCACGTCAGGCCGAGCAGAAGCGACATTCTGCACGATTGCCGAATTTGCCTGATGGGGCATTCGTCATGCTCGATGAGGCGCCGCATCTGGTGCTTGGCAAGCAATTGCTGCCCTATGCGCCGGAAGGTTATGGCGCACCGTTTGACCGGCCCCGCCAAGGCGCGGTGACGGTACTGACGCCGCCGAGTGTGCTTGCGGTTTTTCGCGCCGGATACCAGCCGATGATCAACCCGCCGGCGGTTTATCCAACCTGACGGCGATGCCTTCGAGTTCCGGCGAAGATGCCGGGTAACGGTCCATGACCAGCGGGTCATGGCCGGGAACGATGTGCGCTTCGCTGTCTGCCATTTCCCGCAATCGATCGTAGCCCGCCACCATGTCGCCCACATTGTAGACGATGGGGAAAGGGTTGGTTTGGTCCATGTTGGCGTAGAGATGGCTGGCGTCGGATGCCAGCACCACCCAACCGCGCTCCGTCCAGACGCGCACGAACTGAAGCCCGTCCGTGTGACCACCGACATGATGCACCCACAGCCCGGGTGCCAGCTCCGCGTCGCCGTTGTGGAACTGCACGCGCCCGCCATAAACGCCGCGCACCACATCGACGACGTCTTCGACGTTGTAGGCGGCGTTAAATACGGTTTTTGTCATCGACCGACCGGTGGCGTAGGACATCTCTCGGTCTTGTAGGTGGAAGTTCGCGTTTGGGAACAAATCGAAGTTGCCGACGTGGTCGTAGTGCATATGAGTGATGATCACGTCTTCGACCGTCGCCGCGTCAACACCGACCATCTTCAAGCCTTCCGATGGGCATCGGATCAGCTTACGGTCTCGTTTAGCGGCGGTTTCGGCATTGAAGCCGATGTCGACGACGAACGTTCGCTCGGGCGAGACCAACGCCCAGACGAAGAAATCCAACGGCATGTCGGCATCATGTAGATCGCCGGCGTGGATCAGGTTTTCCGAGCCCTTGCGGTTGTGGTGGGCATATTTGACGGCGTGGATGATATAGGGGGGCGTTGGGGGAGGGATTGGCATAAGGCTCTCGCGTTTGCTCAATTGGCATTGTCTGCAAGGTCGTTGAGTTCAGCAAGGAAATCAAGAACTTCGCCCGTGGGGGCCGTGGTGCTAGCTTCCTCACGCTCGGCGGATGGTGGAGGCATGTCATCTTGCGGATGCGGGGCAAGCTCTTTCGGCACGTGTATGTCTTCTCCGAAAGCGTCGTTGATCGCGGTGAGTAGTTCGCCGCGATTGATGGGTTTGGTGACGCAGGCGGTCATGCCGGCGGCCAGATAGTCGCTCACGTGCTCCGCCAATGCATCGGCGGTCACGGCCAGCACGGGGATGTCGCATTTTGGCCGTTCCAACTGGCGAATGGCGCGCGTCGCATCTGGGCCGTTCATTTCCGGCATGCGCACATCCATCAAAACCAGATCGAAGGTGTCGCTGCGGACCGCGGCCAGCGCCGCCGCACCGGTCTCGACCACTGTCAGGTCGTGGCCCAGGGAGTCCAACAGGCTCCTCATGATCAATTGGTTGAGCGGGTTGTCCTCGGCAATCAATATCCGCAGCGAGCGGTCGGCAACAAACGACAGGCCGGAGGGTTTTTGCGTTGCCTTGACGTCGGTCTTGGCCGCGCCCACGGTTACGGTAAACCAAAAAGTGGATCCGTCCCCAATTTCGCTCTCGACACCAATATCCCCATCCAAAAGGCCGCAAAGCCGCTTTGAAATCGCCAAGCCCAGCCCGGTGCCTTCGTATTTCCGGCTGGTTGATGTGTCGGCCTGTGTGAAATCATCAAACAACTGGTCGCGACTTTCCGCCGGAATGCCGATGCCGCTGTCGATCACGTAGAACTGCAGTTTGATGGAACCATCTTCAAGTAGATCATGCGTCACGGCGACCTTGACCGAACCTTCATGGGTAAATTTCACGGCGTTGCCGACCAGGTTGATGAGAATTTGGCGGATACGTGTAGGGTCGGAATTGACTGCCATCGGCAGGTCTTCGTCGACTTCCAAAGTGACGGCCAGTCCCTTGGCTTCGGCTTTCGGGCGAATCAGATCGAGGGCATCTGCGATTAACCCACTCAAGTCGAAGTCGATGTGTTCGATTTCCAGTTTGCCGGCCTGAATTTTCGACAGATCGAGAATGTCGTTGATAATGGTAATCAGGCTTTCGCCCGCACCTCGGAGTTTAACGACCGTGTCATGGTGGGGTGCGCCGAGATCAGATTCCAACAAGATGTCAGCCAGACCAAGAATGCCGGTCATGGGGGTTCGAATCTCGTGGCTCATCGTGGCAAGGAATTCCGACTTGGCCTTTTCCGACGCCAGGGCGCGTTCACGTTCATGCGCGTACTTATCGGCCAGCTCCGACAATTCCGTGCTGCGTCGCTCGAGAGTTTGCTGAGAGCGCTCCAACTCACGGATATTGCGGGTCAGCTCCTCTTCATTGCGTTGCAGGCGCTCGGTTCGGCGCTGGACTTCGAGCTCAAGATTGGTGTTGGCGTCGCGCAGTTCCGCTTCAGCGGCTTTCTGTTCCGTGATATTTCGACCGTAAATATTGATGTAACCCGCTTCGGGGAACGGCTGGGCCGCAAGCAGATAGGTTTTGCCATCCAGATCAAGTTGTTCAGAGCGAGGTTCGTCAATTTCGAATGCATGCATTACGATCCGCAGCAGACGGCGCGACACAATGGTTTGCTCAGGGTCCTTGAACAGCTTGGGGATAGCTACGCTCGCCGCATTTGCCAGCAACACGCGTCCGTCGGAGCGGCATCGCATTACCGGGTTGGGGTTTTCTGCCGGGAAACGGGCCAGTTCTTGGATCTCTTCCAGGTTGGCGGCGATTTCCTGGGCCAGTTGGTGAACGCCTCTGTAGAGATCTCCGATCTCATCGCTACGGGTCAGGCCGTCGAGATCAAGGTCCAATTCGCGTAGATTGCCCTTTGAGTTGATCAAACTTTCGCGCAGACCGATCATTGGGCCAAGCAAGCGTTGCGACAGAACGATCATGATCACCAAAGTTGTAAAGACGCAAATCAGCAGCGTGAGGCCGCCAACCCGAAAAACAAGATTCATAATCTCTGTGGGCACATGGCTGGTATCGAACCGCAACGCCAGCGTATATGTGAAATCGCTCCCAACCCCTCGCCAAGCTAAATCGTGGGCCCTGGTATCGGGCACAATAGCTTCGAACGTAGGCTTGGATTTGGGCAGGTGTCGGTTGAGGATCGGGTGTTCGCCGACGACAAACGATGGTGTGCCGTCGTCGAAAAGCAGTGCAACGCTGGTAACGCCTGACACATCGACGCCGCCGATCGCCACCTGCATGAGCGCGTCTTTGCCGCCATCGGAAGCAGCGTCGATCATGTGAAATAACGCCAAGCCATCTTCGCGCATCCGTTGATGCAAGCGGTCGTCGAGTTTCAGGGCTGAGGGTATTAAGATTACGGCTTCGATAAAAAGAATCGCGACAAAAACCGTCGCCGCTAACCGCCGTGCCAACGGCGATCGCAACGAACGTTTGAGCATGCCGAAACCGGATACATTTGAGGTCATTCGGACGCGCTTCTTCCCCCTTGGCGAAAGGCCACAGTGGTCAAAATAGTATGATTCAACCCCAAACGACGCAACAATTGTGATCAAATAACGGTGTGTGCTGCATTATTCATCAGGCAAGAGAATGGGCATTTCCTGCACCAGATAGCGATATGCCCACGACCAGAATGAGATGCCGACGCAGAGACCGAGAATCCAAAAGGGAGTATGAATCAAACTCGACAACACTTGATTTTCGATGCTGGGAATTTGTTGAAAACCAAATAGGGCAGCACTTATCAACATCGGAAACACCATGAAGGGAAAGACCGTGACGAAGGCGATCACAAATAAACGCCAAGTGTTTCCGCGAGTTCGGCGCCACGATTCACCAAATCCCATCGGTTTACCGATGGCCGCCGACGGGAAAACAAGATTGAAGCGCAATACAAAACCATAAAGAAATACATTAGCGACCAAAGCGACGCCAGTTATCACCACCACAAATACGGGTGCAGACACGTTTCCTTCAGCTGCGGTGCCAAGGGCACCGACGACGCCACCGATGAGAGCGATAAGAACAATGGTGGGAATAGAAATTAAAAACATGATCAAAATGAACACAAAGCCTTTCCATAGATACAGCCACTCCGATGCGCGAATGGAATAGCCAATTCTGGCGTCGGGTCGATCATGCCCAAGAAGGACCAATCTATGCCAAGCGGTGATCGTCGGGATCATTGAGCCATATACGATGATTGTCGACCCTGCGCCAAATATCATCCATCCGGGGTCTTGCGCGAGCTGTTCGACGTTGCTGCCGGCAAACAGCCATGCGGTGGCCATGCTGGATAGAAGCGTGAGGGTGAGTGGGATAAGTGCCAGTTTCAAGGCGAGGCCTGGGTTGTGAAAGATGACCAAATATGCGGCTTTCACCGTTCGCCATACGGGTAACTGTAAAACCTTTTGTGACTCACTCATTTCAATACTCTCCCTTCTGAAGCCCGTCATGCAATGAGGGTATAAAATACAGAAAAAATCATCAATGGGTTGAACCGAAAGGCCCGGTTCAATCTAGTTGGCGATCTAATTACTCGTGGGAAATTCGGTAAATTGCCCCTGCTTTATCATCGGAGACGAGTAAGTTGCCCGCCGCCGTCATCTTAACGTCAACCGGGCGGCCCCAGGCGGTGCCATCGGCACCCAGCCAACCTTCGGCGAAGGGCTCCCATGAAAGCGCCATGTGGGTCTGTTTGTCGAAGCGGATGCGGGCCAATCGGTAGCCGTCGGGGACAGAGCGGTTCCATGACCCATGCTGCGCGACAATGGCGTCGCCCTGATAGGCGGAGGGGAAGTGCCTGCCCGTGATAAAGCTTACGCCCAGTGCGGCAACATGGGCGCCGAAAGAGATGGCCGGAGACGTCGCGTCGCGGGGCAAGGGACGCCCGGCAAAATCCGGCGTGCGGTCCTTGCCGCCGCCGAACCATGGGTAGCCGAACCACAGGCCCGATGCAGAGGCGTGATTAAGCTCGTCCGGCGGGCTGTCATCACCCATGCCATCGGCGCCGTTGTCGGTGAAAAACAGATGGCCGGTTTTGGGGTGGAAAGCAAAACCGACGGAATTGCGAACGCCACTGGCAAAAATCTCGGGCTTCCAGTCAGGCGCCTTGAGCCGCACGATGGTGCCTTCCAGCCCGTTGACGGTACAGATATTACACGGAGCGCCAACGGAGACATAGAGCGCACCGTCGGGGCCGAAGTCTGCATAACGCCAGCCGTGCCACGAATCGTCGGGCAATTGATCGAACAAAACCTCCGGCTCGGCCTTTGCCAGTGTCGCTAAATCCGGCGCGCGGTAGCGCACCAGGCGGTGTTGTTCAGCGACGTAAAACCAATCGTCCTTCCAAGCGATGCCGTTGGCGACATTCAGCCCACTGAAAAGTTTTATGACACGGTCGGCGCGGCCATCGCGGTCATCGTCGATGACGGCGTGGATACGAGGCCCCCGGCTGCCGACCAGTACCACGCCCCAGTCGTCCATCACCACCATGGACCGTGCGCCGGGCACGCGGGCGTAGAGCTCGATATTGAACCCTGGCGGCAGTTTGATGCGTTCGAGCGCATTTGAGGCGGTTTGTGCGGGCGCGGACAACACGCACAAAATGATTGCCGCCAATGCAGCGAGAGGCGAGGAAAAGGCGTTTCGGCGGCTCATTCCTTGGCCGGCTCAGCGAGTGGCCGGATATATTGCGGTTCCGTGTCCCACGGAAAAAACACCCAGACGTCCTGGGGGATGTCATGGACGTAAGTGTCCACCTGTTTGAGGCCCTTCGGTTTGGCATAGACGGTGGCAAAGTGCGCTTTCGGGATGATCCCGCGCGCCGCTTTGGCGGTGGTGCCGGTATCGACCAAGTCATCGATCAACAGCCAGCCTTTACCTTGGCATTTCACAGCATCTTCAGGCGTTTTTAAAATCTCGATGCTGCCATCGGCGATTTGATAGTCGTAACTGGAGATACACAAGGTGTCGATCACCCTGATCTCCATTTCCCGCGCTAGAATGGCGGCAGGTACGAGGCCGCCCCGGGTGAGGGCAATAATCCCTTTCCAGGGGCCAAGCGGCAGGAGTTTGCGGGTCAGGTATTTGGTGTCACGGTGGACTTCCGTCCAGGTAACCGGGTGTGAACCAAGATCGTCGCGTAATTGAACCATAGGCGATTTAACTCCAAGCCAAGCGCGGGGGCAATATGGGAATACGAAAAACGGCGCCCGATTTTCGGGCGCCGCTTGAATTCGAGACTCTATCGATCTGGATCAGCGGATGTAGAGGTGCACCTCGTTGGTCCGAGTGGTGGCTGCGGTCCTGGCCGCGACCGCGACACGGGACGGCGGAAGGCCCATCTCGATGAGTGAGCGCAAGACAGTTTCGGCCTGACGGCGGGCCTTGTTGGTATTCAATGCAACCCGAGCTTGGCCACCCGCGGAAGGCGCCACAGCTACGAGATCGAACACGGCATCGGGGCGTTTTTCCAGCACCCGGCTGACGGCATTGTAGAGCGCTTGCTGGTACGGTACGTCCTTGCGGTCGAAACGAATGACCACCAACGGGCGGCGATTGGCCGTCGGGCGCGGCGCGCCAGCACTGACCTGCATGCCGCCGCCGGAACTCGCCATGGCGACGTTGAGCAAGCTGCCGCCATAAATTTCACCGGTTTTGATGCCGGCTGACATCAGGTTCAGGTTGGATTGTTCGGTGGTGACGTAATTGGTCTGCCGCCGGACATCACCCGAAACTTCCGTCAACAGGCGGTCAATCAAAACATCGGTGCGATTGACTTCGTCTTCCAAGATCGCCAGTTGGCGGTGATCTTCGTCGATGGCCCCGGAAATGGCGAAAGCTGATTTGGCCGATTCGGAAAGGAACGCCGACATGGTGGAACTGCTGCCGATGGAGTTGGCCAACTCGTTCATGCCGGTGACATCTTGCGCGACGCGGCTGAGATCAGCTTGCGCGCTTTTGAACTGCTGCACCAAGATCGGGTTGCCGGGCGTGGTGCCGACCTGCAAGCGCGCATTCACCGCAGCGATGGTGCCGTGATAGCGGCGCGAGTTGGCGACCAATTGGCCACGCAATTTTTGCAGTTGGCCGTTTTGCTGGCCGATGTTGCCCTGCAGGCGCTGAAGTTCGCCCCGCAGTTCGACAACTTTTTTGCCGACAAACGTGCCTGTCGCGGACCCTGGGGTCACACCCGACGGAACGAAATTGCCGGTGCCCAATGCGGGCTGTCCCGGCACCGCAGTGGCTGCCGGTTGCGCGCCTGCTTGCGCCTGTTGAGGCGCCGCCGCTTTGGCCGAAGCCTGTTCCTGAGCCTCACTCGTGCTACCCGCCGGGTCTTCACCCGTTAATGATGGCCACAGCGAGTCCTCCGAGAACGAACACGCCGATACAATCAGGGCCGAGCCAATGGCCAGAAGCCGGAATTTTTTATAATCCATTCTACAAGACTGCCTTGCTTATTGTTGGTCCCTGTCGAGCATTTAAATTGCCACATTATTAAACAATATTAAATGCTGCATTATCCGCACAGCCGCCAAGCTCAAGAGCCCGAGCGATCCCCTGGTTTGCCGGAGATAGTACTCAAACGCTGGTGACGGGACAAGTTCCTATTTTTCATGCGTTTGATGGCATTCCGAGCCTTGCCATGGCGGTAAAGCTCTTGTAGTGTCCGGCCCGCTCCCAAATAGGAGCCTGCGCCCGTAGCTCAATTGGATAGAGCGTCTGACTACGAATCAGGAGGTTGGGAGTTCGAGTCTTCCCGGGCGCGCCATATTTTTCCGCGTACGATTGAACAATTCAAAGCTCGACAATTCGTCGAGCTGTTGGCGTGAGCTTATCGGGAGTACGCGGCCCAGGCGAGTACGGAGTCCTGGATGATATGGACACCGATCAAAGCCAGCCATGCAATTGATAAAATCCCCCATTCCCGCGCGAGGAAACGGGCGGCGACCATCAAAATGCCCGACGCCAATGCGACGCTGATCGTCAGCATAGAAACTCCCAGGAAATCTGCTTCTGCACCCATCCATCGACCGAACGGTCGCGAAGTCCACAAAAACGGAATCTCGACGGATTTCAAATACAAACCGGTCAAGGCTGTGACCTGGAGGATTTGAGCAGCCCACTTTCGAGAATTCGGGGCTCTGCTGTCTTTGATCAATGCTTGCCTACCTCAATCCTAAAATTCGGAGTGATTTTGCCAGGTTGCTGCGCCGTTTTCGGCCCTCGGAATCATCGCCTCCAAAGAAAAAATGCCCTTGACCGTGATGCAGTCGGCTTTAGGTGAATTCGGCGGCCAATTCCGGAAAGCTCCTGATCAACTCACCAGTGCCCATTCCCGCGCGGATAGGATCGCCCTGGCCCGTAAGGTCAATAACTTCGATGTTTCCGATATTCGAATTGGCTTTCAGTTTATTGAGGAGTTCCGTGCTGATAGGCGTGCCGATGAGCACTAGGTGATCGACCCTGCCGCCATTTTCCACATAGTCGGCCGCTGCTTGTGCGGCTTGCAGTCCTCCATATGAATATCCTATCAGATTGAGTTGAACGCTTTCTCCGCCAATGGCTGAAAACCGTAATATCACGTCATCCCGTTCCCGCTTGGAAAACACATTGATGACGTCACCGAGAATGCCCTACGACCATTTTTTGGAATCAGCGGCGCTGGCGTTTCCTATACCGTGCTCTTCAAGCGCCACAATCATATCGTCGATGTAGCGGCCTTCCATACCGGCGGCGCCAAAGAACATCGACTCTTTTAGCGCGGAAACTTGGCCCAATTTCTGGGCCACGTCGCCGGACCGGCTCTGATTGTAAAACCGAACGGACTCGGTGAAGGCATTCTTTTTAGGTTCAGCAATATAGATCGAGATATTCTCACTGTACGTACTTGCCGCCAAAACCGATACTTGAATGCAATGCACGGCGAAGACAGCAAGCCAGGCCACCAGCGATATGCTCCAGCGCCTGAGGATAAACTTTGCCGTTACCATCAGGCCTCCCGACGCTAGGACGAGCGTTGTCGTCTCCAAGGCATAGGCCAAAAAATAGTGTTCAGGCGCGCTCGTCTCGCCAAAAACTCCTATAGTCCAAGCACGTGGTAGAGCCAAACATTGGTAATACAGAATGCCTAGCGAAGATATCTGCAGGAAGTGGCCAGCCCACCAGCGAACTGAGCACGCGATGATGTTATTAACCCTCCGGATCATCATTGAAGTCCAAGCTTACGAAGCCGCCGCGCCAGTTCCCTTCTTCGGGTTCGTCCATTGGAATCGCCTCCGCCGTAGTAGAAATGGCCTCTGTGGTCTTTTTTATATGTTTCACTGAAATCCAATCCTAACTTTGGTGCGGCGCTTATCAACTCCCCGGTACCCATCCCGGCACGAATTGGATCACCTTGTTCCATGAGGTCGATGACCTCGACCTTGCCAATGTTTGGATTGGCTTTCAATTTGTCGAGAAACTCCTTGCTGACGGGTGTGCCGATAAGCACCAGATGATCGACCTTACCACCCTTTTCCGCATAGTCAGCAGCCGCTTGAGCGGCCTGCAAACCACCATAAGAATACCCTATTAAATTGAATTGGTCACCCTTCTTTCCCATACTTGAAAGATCGGAGGACTCATCGTCTCGGTTCCGTTCGGAAAGTATGTCAAAGGCATCTCGCATGGTTCCCTTCGACCACTTCTTCGGATCGGCGGTTCTGGCGTTGCCGATGCCGTTATCTTCCAAAGCCTTGACCATGTCATCCAGGTAGGCGCCTTCCATCCCGGCGCCACCGAAGAAAGTAGTGCCCTTTAGGACGGGAGCCTTTCCTGTACCATGTTCCCGGGCATCGGATGTGTCGTCGTTTTGAGTATGTGCACTAGGCTTCGCTTTGGTCTCGCCCACTTGACGTGACTTTGGCGTTTCGACATCCGGTTTCTCGGCCATAAGATCGTGATCGTCTACGACAAGGTCTTTGCGCTCTTTTGGTCTGCTTTCGGCAGTTGATGCCGTATATGCCTGCACCTTTGGTGCGATGGCGGCATCTAGGGCTTTGGCCGTCTCGCCGCGAGACCCCATCCAGCCATCCGTCTTGACCCCCACGCTTTTCTGGAACCGTTCGATGGCTTCGAAAAATTCGTTGTCGACCCCATTTCGGTCCAACGCTTTGTCCCGCGACAAGTAGCCCGCCCAGGCCAGGGCCCGTCGTGCCGAGAGCACATCTTCGGAATCGTTGCGTCGTCCGCGACCGACTTCACCGAATGTATCGAAGACGGTTGGCCGATGCGGCTTGCGGGGTGGCATCGTTGTGAAGACATGACGGGGCGGCGGGCTATGCCGCTCGTGGGCGACGATGCCCCGTTGTCGAGGTCGCGTGTCTCGTTCGGCCAACGCCTTGCCCAATTCCCGAGCCGTCGGCCCCTCCGGTTTCATAACGCCGTCATCGACGCTGTAATCCGCCTCGAAGGGTCCCTTTAGTTTGAAAGGATTGACCATTCCAATTTCTCCCTATTCCGATACAAAAATCTCTACAAAGTAGTGAATGCGTTCACAAAATAACCGCAGACACTTGCGGCGGTAAATTGCGGGAAGCTTCAAACTGGTGAAGACGGATGAACCCATTCGGGATGATCCAGGCTACTGACCGGTGATCGGTCGTGGCTGAACAAATTGCGCCGTCTTCATCCAACCGCATAGATTAAATAGGATAAAAGTCAAGATATTTATTAATTAAAGGTATTAATTAATAATAAAACAAGTCCGATGATATGAGAACTGATCGCAAATCAACCCCGTGATTGCCGTGCCGTCAGATCGGGCCAGAGCTTGTCGGCGCCCCGCGCCATCACAGCGCGGCCTAGCCGTTCCGCCCAAAACGTCTCAGCGCCGAACTCGCCACGCCACGCCCACAGCCGGCGGGTGGTGAAGTGCAGTTCGTGCTCGTGCGTGAAGCCGATGGCGCCGTGCACCTGGTGGGTGATATCGGTGACGGTTTCCACCGCTTCGCCACAGATAATTTTAGCCGCTGCGATATCGAATTCGGCCTGCTCCAAATCACCGTTGGAGCGATCCATAGCGCCGAACGCAAATTCAGCCGCCATGCGGGCTTCGGCGGCTCGCGCGGCAGCGACGGCGAGCATCTGCTGGATGGCTTGGAACTTGGCCAGGGCTCGGCCGAACTGTTGGCGTTCGGTAACATAGCTGACGGACATCTCCACAGCCCTGCCAAGACCGCCAGCCATCTCGGCGCTACGGATCAAGGCACCCAGTAAGCGTATGGGCGCAAGCGCCGTCGGCGCGGGAAAAGCAGCCGACGCTTGCGGCGCGGCGCTGTCAAAATTCAGATGATCGCGGGGTTCGGCGGCAATGGATAGATCCGGCGTTACGGATGCCTGATCAATGGCCATGTGCGCGACCCGCCATCCGCCGTCAAACTTGATATTGGTCAGCGCTTGCCCGGCCTGTTTGGCCCAAGGCGCACCCTGTGCCTGGCCCGAGATTCGGCCATCGACAAACTCAAGCTGGTGTCCGTCGTCGATCAACGACAAGGGGCCGGACGGAATATCGAGCCCCAAGCGGCTCAACAGCCAACCGGCGGCCATGGTTTCGGTCAAGGGCACGGGCGTGCGGTGGCGCCCGGCGGCAAAGGCGATAACGAATGCATCTTCCCAACCGGCACCAACGCCGCCCTTGTCTTCGGGCACCAGCGGTTGGGTCAATCCGTTTTCTTCCAATGCCTGCCACAATTCCTTTGGCCACGTACCTTGCTCGGATTCAAGAAGAACCGCCTTGGTGGCGTGGTCGGTGAGAAGCCGCTCGGCGGTATCGGCGAGAATTTGGGTAAGCTCACTCATCGAAGGCCGAGCCCGCGCGCGATGATGCCGCGCATGATTTCCCGTGTGCCGCCGCGCAGCGAAAACGAGCGCGACGCCTGCGTGATATAAGCCATCACCTGATCAAGGTCACTGCCACCCATCAGCGGCGCGCGGCCCATAAGATCGTGAGCGCGGCCCGGAATGCTTTGTTCGAAGTCGACGCCTAGTTCTTTTACTAGCGCAGCGGCGAGATTGGGGTTCTCACCAGCTTCGAGCATGGTGGCGATCGACAGCGACATCTGTCTGAGCGTACCCAAATGCGCCACCATGCGGCCAACGCCGATGGCACTGCGCTCGGTCGGATTTTCCGCCAACTCGTCGACCAGCTCATAGAGTAATCGGTAGCTGGAGAGATAGCGCTCAGGCCCGCTGCGTTCGAACGCCAGTTCCGTCGTTACTTGGCCCCAACCGCCACCCTCCGTGCCGACCAAGTTTTCATCGGGGACCACCACGTCATCAAAAAACACTTCGTTGAACATGCTTTCGCCGGCCATGTTTTGGATCGGGCGCACCGTGATGCCGGGCGTCTTCATGTCGATTAAAAATTGCGACATACCAGCATGGCGGTTTGTCGAGTCCTGCGGTTGGGTGCGGATCAAGGCGATCATGAAATCCGCCATGTGGGCCTTCGATGTCCAGATTTTGGAGCCGTTGATCACCCAGTCCTCACTGGTGTGTTCGCCGCGCGTGCGGATGGAGGCCAGATCGGAGCCTGAGTTGGGCTCGCTCATGCCGATACAAAAACAGCTCTCGCCGCGTGTGATGGGCGGGAGAAAACGCTGGCGCTGTTCCTCGGTGCCGAAGTTCAACAGCAGCGGACCGCTTTGCCGGTCGGCGACCCAATGCGCGGCGACCGGCGCACCGGCGGCCAGCATTTCCTCCAGCACCACGTAACGCTCAAGCGCGCTTTTCTCGCCGCCGCCGTATTGCCTCGGCCATGTCATGCCAATCCAGCCCTTGGCGCCCATCAGACGACTGAATGCAGGGTCATTGCCGGACCACGAGCGGGCGCGCTTCTCGGCGGGGTAATCACTAAGGTGTTCGGAAATGAAGGCGCGCACCTCTTGGCGCAGCGTTTCGGCTTCAGGCGGCAGCGTGCCGGGGGGGAAACGAATGTCTTCCATATCGGGTTGTTTTTATCAGGTGTGCCGATACGCTACAACTGAGCCACAAACGATCGGGACGAGAACCAGAAAACGAAAACGCGGGGAGACAATGGCCGATTTCCTGACCTACGAACAACTAGGCGCCGTGGTGACGCTCACCATGAGCAACCCGGACAAACGCAACGCGCTCGGCGGTGACTATCAAGCCAGCGACTTCGAAGACGCCTGCGCGCGCATCAATGCAGACAACGATGTGAAAGCCGTAATTTTGACGGGCGCGGGCAAGGCCTTCAGCGCCGGCGGCGATATCTTCGCCATGCGCGACAAGACCGGCGCGTCGGCCGGCGGACCCTATGATATCCGGAATAATTACCGCACGGGCATTCAGCGCATCCCGCTGGCGTTCTACCATATTGACGTGCCGACGATTGCGGCGGTCAATGGCGCGGCCATTGGCGCGGGGTGTGATCTTGCGATGATGTGCGATATGCGGATCGCATCGCAATATGCCAAATTCGCCGAAAGCTTTGTTAAGCTTGGCATCATCCCGGGTGATGGTGGCGCGTGGTTTTTGCCGCGTGTGGTCGGTCAATCGAAAGCCTACGAAATGGCCTTCACCGGCGACACGATTGACGCCGCCGAGGCGCTCGATTGCGGCATGGTCTCCAAGGTGGTGCCTGCGGATCAACTGTTAGATGCGGCCAACGAACTGGCCGGGCGCATTGCCGCCAACCCGGCGCACGCGCTCCGCATGACCAAAAAATTATTGCGCGAAAGTCAGCATGCGCGGCTGGAAACCCTGTTGGAGATGTCCGCCGCCTACCAGGCACTTGCCCATCATACCGACGAGCACGACGAAGCCGTGCGGGCCATGATCGATAAGGTGCAAGGCAACAAGGGCTAAAACCGACATGCTCGACGCTATGCTAAAGGCGCGATCGGTCGCCGTGGTCGGTGCGTCGGCCACGAAAGCTGGCGGTGAAGATAAGCTCGGCACCGTGGCGCTCCGGCATTTGATCCAACACGGCTTTCCCGGGGCGATCTATCCGGTCAATCCGAAAGAAACCGAGATCGCCGGGCTCAAATGCTACGCCAGCTTGGCCGATATCTCTGAATCCGTAGACTTGGCGGTGATCGCCGTACCGGCCAAGGCGAGTGTCGGCGTCATGCGCGAATGCGGGGCTAAAGGGATCAAGGCCGCCGTGGTGCTGGCATCGGGCTTCGCGGAGGCCGGTGACGCCAAACTTCAAGATGAACTTCTGAGCGTTGCCCAAGCAGGCGGCGTGCGATTTTTGGGGCCCAATACAAACGGCTTTATCTCTGTCGTCGGTGACTTGGTACCGTGCACGTCCATGGTTTGCGCCATGGATGCCTTTACCAAGGGCGACATCGCCTTCATCACCCAAAGCGGCGCGGTCGGCGGTTCCATGCTGGGCACCGGCACGGAAGAGCAGGGTGGCTTTAGTCATTGGATATCGGTCGGTAATGAGGCGGATCTCGATATCGCGGATTACTTGGATTACCTGGTGGACGATCCCGACACCAAAGTTGTGGCGATGTTTATCGAAGGTGTTCGCGATCCGGCCAAGTTTACCGCTGCTTGCGCCCGTGCGGCGGGCGCGGGTAAGCCGGTTGTGGTGTACAAAATCGGCCTTTCCGATGTCGCCGGCGAGACGGCGGTGTCACACACCGGCGCCATGGTCGGCTCGGACGCAGTATTCGATGCGGTGTGCCGAAAATATGGTCTCATTCGCGTCGATGACGCATCGGAATTGCTGCCGACGGCGATCACTTTTTCCTGGCTCAGAGCAAAACTCCCGAGAGGCCGCAATATGGGGCTGATTGCGCCATCGGGCGGCATTTGCGGCGTGGCTGCGGATGAATGCCATCGCGCCCGGCTGGAAATCCCGGCTTTGGACGCGACCGCACAGGAAACCATCCGCCAGTATGTGCCGAGTTTCGGCGCGGTGCGAAATCCGGTGGATGTGACGCAGCAAATCCGCGCCTATGCCACGGGTTATCAAGACACCATCCGCACTGTCGCGGAGGCAAAAAATATCGATGGCGTCATCTTGCTGGTCACGATGGTGGCTGAGCCGCGTGCCTCGTTCTATGCCGAGATTTTCACGGAGGCCGCACGAGCCACTGACAAACCGCTGATTATCGGCTGGACCGGGGCTGTCTCGCTAGCCTCCGAGGCTGTGCCGCAATTGAAACGCAATCATGTGCCGACTTACTTGTCGGCGCGCGGTGCGGTCAAGGCCATGCGTGCGCTCGTTGACTATCGTGAATTCCTGGAGCGTCGGTCATGAGGGTGCTTTCGGAATTCGAGGCCAAACGCCTGCTCGCCGACTACGGTGTGCCGGTCTGCCGCGAAGTGCTGGTCAACAGCGCTGAGGCCGCGTGTTTGGCGGCAGCGGAAATCGGATATCCCGTGGTGCTCAAAGCTTGTGCGCCGGGTCTCGCCCATAAAACCGAACATGGGTTAGTAGAAATCGGGATTGCGGGCGAAGTTGAGGTTGCCAATATCGCCAAGCGGTTATTGAAAGAGACATCCGAAGTGTTGGTGCAGGAGATGATCCGAGGTGAGCGCGAGTTCATGCTGGGCATGAAGCGTGACCTGCAATACGGACCATGCGTGAGTTTCGGGCTCGGTGGCGTCTTTGCAGAGGCCTTTGGTGATGTCGCGATTGCGCTTGCACCTGTCGGAGAAAATGAAGCGGCGGCCCTCCTGGATGGCATTCGAGGCGTCGGCATTCTCGGCCCGTATCGCGGTATGCCTGCCGTCGATCGCAGCACCCTGGTCCGAGCGATTGTCGGCCTCGGCCAATTGGCCCTGGATCACCCCGATATAACCGAAATCGATATCAACCCGCTGATCGTCAACGGTGCCAACCCCGTGGCGGTGGATGCGCTTGTCGTGATCTCGCCTATTTCACCACTTTGACTTTCCATTGGATGGCTGGATGCTTGCCGCCTGCAGGTTCACCGGCCTTCCGGCCAGCTGCGACCAACGTTACGTCGGTCGCGTCCGTAAGGCTCTGTAAGTCCAATGTGATCGACGCATCCGTCTTCACTCTGAACGTACCAAGGCTTGGAGTCAGGGATTGAGTCTGCTGCTTGCCGGCAACGGTGCGCGTGACCGTTATAGACGGGACATCCGCGTTAGTGAGGGTAAACTCAACTT
>JABIPG010000060.1 GCA_018698795.1 Rhodospirillaceae bacterium | reverse complement strand
CGTCCCCAGCCGCTACGATCTGATGAACGATCTCATGAGCCTTGGCGTACATCGGCTCTGGAAGAACGCCATGATCGATTGGCTTCGGCCGCGCGCGGATATGGCGCTGGTCGATGTCGGCGGTGGAACGGGGGATATTGCGTTCAAGTTTCTGGAACACGGCGGCGGCCCTGTGACTGTCGTTGATATCAATGCGGAAATGTTGGAGCGCGGTCGCGAACGCGCTATCGACCGAGGCATTCTAGACGGAATCACCTGGATCAACGGCGACGCTGAGAAGCTGCCCCTCGACGACATGTCGGCCGATGCTTTCACGATCGCTTTTTGCATCCGCAATGTAACTCATATCGAGCGCGCCTTGGCCGAGGCGCGCCGCGTGCTTAAACCGGGTGGACGGTTCTTGTGTTTGGAATTCTCGCACGTTACCGCGCCAATGTTGGCGAAGCTTTACGACACGTATTCTTTCAGCGTGCTGCCGGTATTGGGCGCACGCGTCGCCGGTGACCGCGAAGCCTACCAATACCTGGCGGAGAGCATCCGCAAATTCCCAGACCAGCAAACCTTCGCCAATATGATCGCCGATACGGGGTTGGCAGGCGTCAAGGTACGGAATTTATCCGGTGGCATCGCGGCGCTGCATTCCGCCTGGCGCGTTTAAGCCATGTTTGGCGCGCTAAAAAACGCCGGTCATCTGCTCAGGGTTGCGCGCATCCTTGCCCGTCATGACGCGTTGTTTCCGCTGGAGATTTTTGGCGTGGCGCCGGGCATCGTGGCGGTCGCCAAACTGATCTCGAAACGCAATGCCGAAGGCCGGGCCGGACAACGCCTTGCTCGGGCGCTGAATGAAGCGGGGCCGAGTTTTATCAAAATGGGCCAGGCACTGGCCACGCGCTCCGATTTGCTGGGTGAGGAATTGGCCGCCGACTTGTCTGAATTGCAAGACCGCCTGCCGGCGTTCCCAGGAGCCCAGGCGAAGGCCACCATTGAGGCCGAGTTCGCTGAAGACATGGACGCGATGTTTACCTCGTTCGATGAGAAGCCTATAGCCGCTGCTTCCATCGCGCAGGTTCATTTCGCCGTCACCAGTGATGGCCGCGAAGTCGCGGTCAAGGTGCTGCGACCGGATATTGAAGATGCTTTCAATCGCGACATCGATCTGCTGCGCTGGATTGCAGGGCTGGTAGAGACGGCGCGGCCTGATCTGAAACGCCTGAAGCCCCGCGAAGTGATCGAAACTTTGGCCCAAACCGTAGAACTGGAGATGGACCTTAGATTCGAAGCCGCCGCTGCCGTGGAACTGGCGGAAAATTTCGAGGGCGATGCGGATTTCGTCGTCCCGAAAGTGGATTGGAGCCGCACGGGGCGGCGTGTGATGGTCACCGAGCGGATACACGGCGTCGCGCTGGACGATCGCAATGCCTTGGTTGACGCAGGACATGACCCCGACGACATCCTTCTCAAGGCTGCCAATGCGACGTTCCGGCAGGTTTTTCGCGACGGCTTCTTCCATGCAGACGTGCACCCGGGCAATTTGTTTGTCACGCCGGAAGGCGCCATTGGCGCTGTCGATTTTGGCATCATGGGGCGGATGGATTTGAAAACCCGACGCATTCTTGCCGATATGCTTTTGGCCTTTTTGACCCGCGACTACCGGCGCGCAGCCGAAGTGCATTTTGAGGCCGGATGGGTTCCGCCGCACCGATCTGTTGATGCCTTCACGCAGGCGTGCCGATCCATCGGTGAGCCCATTCTGGACAAGCCGCAGAACGAGATATCCATTGCCCGCTTACTGGGGCAGTTGTTCCAAATTACTGAAACGTTTGAGATGGAAACCCAGCCGCAGCTTTTGTTGCTGCAAAAGACCATGTTGGTGGCCGAGGGCACAGCGCGGCAACTGAACCCGGAAGCCAACATGTGGATGCTGGCGAGACCGTTGATCGAAGATTGGATGCGCGAAAACTTAGGCCCCGAAGCCCGCGTGCGCGACGCTGTGGATGGCATCACGGATACGCTCGGGCGGTTGCCGCGTATTTTGGACGGCATTGAGGAAAGTGCGGGCATGATCGCCGATGGCCGCGTGCGCCTGCATCCCGATACCATTCGGTCCTTAAAAAACAGTGAGACCAGCTACGGAACGCTGGTCAAAGGGCTGTGGGTGGCCGGTGCCGTTCTAATGGTAATTTTACTCCTTACCTAATCGCTCGGCGCTTGCGTGTGCTGTTGGTAAACACTAATGTATCACACCAAAATTCCGTGAAATCAGGAAATCTACCTGTGCTGGATGGTAAAAGAATTCTACTGGTCATCTCGGGCGGCATAGCAGCTTACAAATGCCCGGATCTTGTGCGCCGCCTTCGAGAACGCGGCGCAAGCGTGCGCTGCGTGTTAAGCGATGCGGCCAAGCAGTTCGTGACGCCGCTGGCGTTGGGCGCCGTCAGCGAAGACAAGGTCTATGACAACCTGTTCTCCCTGACTGATGAGCATGAGATGGGACATATCCAACTCAGCCGCGAGGCCGACGTGTTACTGGTGGCGCCGGCAACGGCTAATATCTTGGCTAAGATGGCACATGGCGAAGCCAATGATCTGGCGACAACGGTGTTGCTGGCTACGGACAAACCCGTGCTTGCCGCGCCCGCTATGAACGTCCGTATGTGGGAGCACGCCGCGACGCAGGCGAACATCGCCACGCTGCGCTCGCGCGGCGTGACCATGATCGGGCCCGAAGAAGGCGACATGGCGTGTGGCGAATATGGCATGGGCCGTATGACCGACACATTGGATATCGTAGCAGCCCTGGAAGAATTCTTTTCCACGGGGCGGCCATTGGCCGGCAAACGCGCCTTGGTCACCAGTGGCCCCACCTATGAGCCCATCGACCCTGTGCGCTATATCGCCAATCGTTCGTCGGGCAAACAAGGCCATGCCATCGCAACCGCGCTTGCCGCGCTGGGGGCGGAAACAACGCTGGTCAGCGGTCCGACCCGGCTTGCGGACCCGGCTGGTGTTAAGGCCGTGCATATCGAGTCGGCAGCCGAAATGCTGGCGGCCTGTAAAGCGGCCTTGCCGGTCGACATCGCGGTATGTGCTGCTGCCGTCTGCGATTGGCGGGTGGCGGAGGAAGCGTCGGAAAAATTGAAGAAACCCCCAGGCGATGCGCCGCCGCCACTACATTTGGCGGAGAACCCAGACATCCTAGCGACGTTATCTCAAGCTGGCGGCACGCGTCCCGGCCTGGTAATCGGCTTTGCCGCGGAAACCGAAAACGTTGTTGGCAACGCCGAAGCCAAGCTTGCGCGCAAGGGCTGCGACTGGATTGTCGCCAACGATGTCTCGCCCGAAACCGGGACCTTCGCCGGCGATAGTAATACCGTGCACCTGATCACGGCAGGCAGCAGCGAAGATTGGCCGGCGCTGAGCAAAACCGAAGTCGGCGAGCGTCTGGCACGACGTATCGCCGAGACACTCTCGCCAGAAACGGAGATCGTATGATGGCGGGCGGAAGCGTTACCATCGACCTGCAACGGCTTGAGCACGGGCGCGATTTACCGTTGCCGGTCTATGCGACCGTTGAAAGTGCGGGCGCAGATCTGTTGGCCGCTGTGAATGCCGATTTGATTCTGCAACCAGGCGCTCGGGCATTGGTACCGACAGGTATCGCCATTGCCATCCCGTCGGGGTATGAGGCGCAAGTGCGGCCACGCTCGGGCCTGGCCATCAAGCACGGGATCACCGCGCTCAACAGTCCCGGTACCATCGATGCCGACTACCGGGGCGAGGTCGGCGTTATTTTGATCAACCACGGGCAAGAACCTTTCACGATTGAGCGCGGCATGCGCATCGCGCAATTGGTCGTGGCGCCGGTGACTCGCGCACAATGGCGCGAGACGGCAACACTTGATGATACCGCGCGCGGTGGCGGCGGTTTTGGGTCAACAGGAACGGGTTGAAGGGGAAACGCCATGTTCCGATTGTCGAAAAAGGCACTCTATGCCATCGAGGCAGTTCTCGATATCGCTTACCATGCCGGCGCAGAGCCCGTACAGAGCCGAGAGATTACTCGCCGTCAGGGCATTCCGCGCCGCTATCTGGAGCAGGCGCTGCAGCAATTGGTGCGTGAAGGGATCCTCGTGGGTGTGCGTGGCCCGCGCGGAGGATATCGGTTGGCGCGGGAGCGCCGGCGCATCAGTGTCGGTGATATCGCGCGCGTCGTGCGTTCGGTGGAGGTGACGGAAGGCTCGGACAAAAACCTGTCGGAATCAGATTTGGGCCAAATGGTCGTACAACCGTTGTGGGACGTTCTGCAAGACGAGATGATGACACATCTGGATTCGACCTCCATTGATGATTTATGTGACAAGGCGCGAGCCCAAGGCGTGGAGAGTGAAGGCCGCCGCACTCTTGATTTCACGATTTGATCGAAAGAAGCGCAATTGGAGGGCCGAAAGTAACTGGCTAGGGATGGGAAGATGAACGACGACAACCAGGACACCAGAGCCAAAGTCCGCGGTAGGATTTTCGACAGTATCGTCGATACAATCGGTGCTACACCGCTGGTTCGCTTGGGCCGGTTGGCCGACGAGGCCGGGGTGAAGGCTGATATCCTTGGCAAGTGTGAATTCTTCAATCCGCTCGGTTCGGTCAAGGATCGCATCGGGCTGGCGATGATCGAAGCGGCGGAGCTTGATGGCCGTATCGGAGACAACCCACTGTTAGTGGAGCCGACTTCGGGAAACACGGGCATTGCGCTCGCATTCGTTTGCGCTGCCAAAGGCTATCGATTGATTCTGACCATGCCGGAAAGCATGTCCATTGAACGCCGTAAGATGTTGATGCTGCTGGGGGCCGAAATTGAACTGACACCAGCCGGGCTCGGCATGCAGGGTGCCATCGACCGCGCCCAGGAATTGGTCGATACCACGCCGGGTGCGGTGATGCTGCAGCAGTTCGAAAATCCGGCTAACCCCGATATTCACCGGCGCACCACGGCTGAGGAAATCTGGACCGATACGGATGGCAAGGTGGATGTCTTGATTTCAGGTGTCGGCACAGGCGGCACGCTTTCGGGTATCGCTGAGGTGTTGCGTGAGCGAAACCCCGATATCTACACCGTCGCGGTGGAACCCGAAGATAGCCCCGTTCTTTCCGGCGGCACACCCGGCCCGCATAAAATCCAAGGCATCGGTGCCGGGTTCGTGCCCGTTATTCTGGATATGAGCCTCGTTGACGAAACACTTAAGATCGGCAACGAATCTTCATTCGCTATGGCCCGCAAGGCGGCACGGCTGGAAGGCCTGCCCGTTGGTATTTCATCGGGCGCAGCGCTTGCGGCCGCGTTGGAAATCGGTGAACGGCCTGAAATGGATGGAAAGACCATTGTTGTCATTCTCCCCTCCTTCGCCGAGCGATACCTTTCGACACAATTGTTCGACGGCCTGGAATAAGGATCGCTCCATTGGAATTTACCGAAGAGCAAATTAACCGCTACGCCCGGCATATCCTGTTGCCCGAGGTTGGTGGCACCGGCCAAGAGCAGTTGCTGAATTCAAAAGTGCTGGTCATCGGTGCAGGCGGACTGGGCTCGCCGTTGATTCTGTATCTCGCGGCCGCCGGCATCGGCACCATCGGTGTCGTCGATGACGATACGGTCGATCTTTCCAACCTGCAGCGCCAGGTGTTGCACCACACGGCGGACGTGGGCAAACCGAAGGTCGAAAGTGCCGCAGAAGCCGTCGCGGCCATCAATCCTGATGTTACGTTGGAAGCGCATCAATTCCGCATTGATGTAAGCAACGCCGCCGATTTGATCGGACGATACGACCTTGTCGCCGACGGTTCCGACAATTTCTCAACCCGATTTTTGATTAACGATACCTGCTATTTCGAACGGAAACCGTTGGTTTCTGCCGCCATTCTTAGGTTCGACGCACAGATCGCAACCTACAAGCCGTTTCCTGGAGCGGCCGGCGAAAACGCGGGTCCTTGCTATCGCTGCCTGTTCCGTGAACCGCCGCCGCCGGGACAAATTCCCACCTGCGCCGAGGCCGGCGTCATGGGCGCCATGTGCGGTATGGTGGGGTCATTTCAAGCAACGGAAGTGATCAAGGAATTGTTGGGTATTGGTGAAAGTTTGGCGGGCTCGTTGTTGATTTGCGACGGGCTTGGCGCCGATGTGCGGAAAATAAAAGTCAATCCCGATCCGGGCTGCCCGCTTTGCGGCGACAACCCGACGATTACCGATCTTTCGATCCATGGGTGAGGCCGCTGAAAGCCCGGATAAGTTATCAATCGTCGTCTATGACGGGCACTTCGATAAGGTGCACTATGCGTTGGTCATGGGGTCGGGGGCGGCGGCCATCGGTCGACCAGTGACGCTGTTCTTTACCATGCAGGCCAGTCAGGCGCTGATGAAACCGGGCACGGATGGTCAGCCCGGTTGGGCCGCCATGCCTTTGACCGATGGGCCGGGCACTGGCGGCGAACGCGATCGCGACTATGAGAATCGCAAAGTCGCTACGTTCGAGGAGCTTCTTTCGGCCTGTGTTGCTATGGGTGTGCGCTTTTTGGTGTGCGAAATGGGCCTGCGAGCGCACGACATGGACCGCGCCCAACTGCGTGACGATGTGCCTGTGGAGGAGGGGGGCGTGGTGACCTTTCTCACGGACGCATCACGCGACGGCGCCATCATTTTCATATAGAGGGCGCTCCGAACCGAGGCATCGTCAGAGGCCGGCTTTAAACGGTTCATGCCATGTGCTTAAATATTGATAAGTTGATATTAGGGACAAATCATTTCTCTGTTCGAAAGCCTGTACGCCCAAATGATCCAGAGGTTGCAATGAGCGCCGCGAGAAGTGTGTCTCGGGCTGCGATCCTAACTGTCGGGGTTGCCGGCATTTATGCAATAGCCGGGCAGCTCGGCTTGTCCCTGGCGGTCATTGGCAACAATGTTACACTTGTTTGGCCGCCCTCAGGGGTCGCGATTTTTTGTCTGTTTTTCTTTGGTCTGCGAGCTTGGCCAGGTCTTGTGCTTGGCACATTGTTAATCAGTGTTTCAGCCGGCGTTCCTTGGACACTTGTCGTGGCCACCATGATTGGCAACCCGTTATCGGCGGTTTTGTCCTATTTCCTGCTTGGACGATTTGCCGATTTCAAGCCGACCCTGGGCAACCAGCGCGACGTTCTTCGCTTTACCGCTATCGCTGTATTGTTGGCGCCGACGCTCAGCGCCGCCTTGGGAACCATCGGCCTGTATGGCAGTGGTATCATTACATCCGATGGAATTTGGCAAGCATTTGGCACCTGGTGGGTCGGCGATGCCATGGGGGTCATGCTGTTGGGCACGACGCTTCTGGTCTTCAGCGAGGCGAAGGGTATCGCGGCTTTTCGTACCAAGATGCACGAAGCCTTGATGCTGGCAGGGCTGACCGTAATGGTGAGTTTGGCCGTTTTCAGTCTTGAGAACCCTGATCCGCTGTATTTTTCGCTGTCGTATTTGGCATTTCCAATGGTCATCTGGGCCGGTTTTCGGTTTGGTCAATTCGGTGTGACGGCATGTGTGCTGTTCATCGCCACTGTCTCCATTGGTGCTACGGCCATGGGGCGCGGGCCGTTCGTTTCGGTGACGGCGGCGGACAGCCTGTTGTTTCTGCATGCGTTTATGTTCACCCTGAGTTTTATTGGTCTGTTGCTCGGGGCGACCATCAAGTCCAATCAGCGTCTCGATCAAGAATTGCAATCAGAGCATGACCTTCTGGATGCCCGCATCCGCGAGCGCACGGATGCTCTCAATCGTTCAAATGCAATCCTGGTAGGAGAACAAGATCTCTTGAAACGGGTTGCCTCGGGTGAGTCGTTAAAGACCGTTTTTCATTCGCTGATCGAATATACCGAGAACCAGTTTCCGGATATGATCGCCACAATTCTGGTTTGCCGGGACGGGCATTTGTGGAGCGGCGTCGAAAACCGGATGCCGGATTTCTACAACGAAGCGATTGAGGGGCTGCCTATCGGAGATGGCATTGGGTCGTGCGGTACGGCGGCATTCCAGGGTAAACGGGTCGTTGTCGCCGATGTATTTGAGCACCCCTACTGGAAAGATTATCGAGATTTGGCGGACAAAGCCGGTTTTAGTGCGTGCTGGTCACAGCCAATACTCTCTAATGCCGGCGAAGTTTGGGGGACATTCGCGCTATACTATGACAGCCCCCGATCCCCGACCGAGGCGGAACTGGCAGCGTTGGAAGCGAGCGCCGGCTTGGCGGCGATTGTGCTAGCAAACGACCGCCACCTCGGAGACTTGATCGCTGCGCGCACGGAAGCCGAAACCGCCAATGCCGCGAAAAGCCACTTTCTTGCCAATATGAGCCATGATTTGCGCACGCCGTTGAATGCCATTATCGGCTTCTCAGCCATGCTGGAAACAATTAGCAACCAGCTTAGTGAGGAGAAAAAGCAGGAGTACGTGGGTGATATCCGGGGCGCCGGAGAGCATTTGTTGCAAATCGTCAACGAACTTTTAGATTTCGCACGGATCGAAGCCGGAAAACAGGATTATGACGAAGAGCTGTTTTCCATCGATTCCGCGTTTATCGAAAGCCGAAAGATGGTCACGCCGCAATTGCGCGCGGGCGGGATCAATTTTGAGCTCGATATCGAAACCGGCTTGCCCCAGGTGCGGAGCGATCCGCGCTGGTTGCGTCAAATTTTGCTGAACCTGCTCTCAAATGCGATCAAGTTTTCACCTGACGGCGGAACAATCACCTTGTCGGCGGTGCGTACCGATGATGACGGTATGATGGTGCGGGTAAAGGATACGGGCATCGGCGTGGCGCCCGATATCTTGCCGCGTATCTTCGAGCCGTTCGTCTCACGTACGATTTCGTTGCACACCGACGACGAGCGCGGCACCGGCCTCGGGCTCGCCATCGTTAAGGCGCTGATGGAAGAGCAAGGTGGCAGTGTGGAGATGAGCAGCGTTCGAAATGAAGGAACTGAGGTACGACTCCGGTTTCCGGCTAATCGTATGGTAAATGCCCCCGCGGAAAATCGCGCCGCTACTTAAGCTCGATCCCCTTGGATTTTAGAAATGCCGCAAATTGCGAACGCTCGGGCTCCGACAACTGGCGAGTGGCATTTTCCGACCAAGTGCATTTTTCCAATACACCGTAGCGGTCCGTATGGCGTTGGCTGCCGGGTTTTATGGGCTTGCGCTCGTGTGCGCGATCATCGTGAGGGTCAATTTCGGCATTCAGTGCATCATCGTCGTAAGTCTCAAAATGCACGACGATGGATTGCGGTAGTCGCACGGATAGCATGCCGCCCCAATCGGGCCAACCGAGCGTCAACCCGGCGATGGGAAACACGCCATCGGGCAGGTTTAATATCTCGGCGAATTCATCAATCCGGTTGCGGATCATGCTGATGGGGCACGTGCCCAGACCCGCACTTTCCGCAGCGACGATAAAGTTTTGCATGGCCAGCGCCGCATCGACGGCGGCATTCATAAACGTATCGGCATTGTTGTTGGCGTAATCATGGCCGCGAATTTCCGCCAAACGCCGGATACGGCGCACATCGCCCAGAAAAGCCAAGAACACCGGCGCTTTCTCAAACCACGGAGATAGGCCCGGCACCAATTCCGCCACGCGCGCGCGCCGGTCCGTGTCGCGCACAACGACGATGGAATATTGCTGCAGGTTGGATTTCGCCGGTGCCGATTGCGCACAAGCGAGCAGGATTTCGAGCAAGTCGTCATCCACTGACCGGTCCAAATAGGAGCGGCAACTGCGATGATTGAGGATCGATTGAAGCGTTGGGTTGAGGGGCGTGTCGGCCTCAGTCCGTTCCTTGATTCCAGGCCCGTAACGGCCTTCCAGCAACGATGCTAAATCATCCACGATGTCTTAGAATCCCTCACCCAGCACGCGGTCGGGCGGTGCATGACCATCGACGAAGGTTTTGATGTTGATCAGCACCTTTTCGCCCATATCGATGCGGCCCTCGTGTGTGGCCGACCCCATGTGCGGCAGCAGCACCACATTATCAAGTGCCAAAAGCTTCGGGTTCACCGCCGGTTCGTGCTCAAACACATCAAGGCCGGCGCCGGCGATCTCGCCGCCGACCAGCATGCGGGTCAGAGCATTTTCGTCGATCACTTCGCCGCGAGACGTGTTGACGATCACGGCATGTTCTTGCATGAGTTTCAGCCGTCGGGCCGACAATAAATGGTAGGTCCCGGGCGTATGCGGGCAGTTGACGGAAATCATGTCCATGCGCGCTAGCATTTGGTCGAGGCTCTCCCAATAAGTGGCCTCCAACTCTTTTTCCGTATCTTCGTGCACGCGGTGGCGATTGTGGTAGTGGATGGAAATCCCGAAGCCGCGAGCACGGCGGGCGACCGCGGTGCCGATGCGGCCCATGCCGATAATACCAAGGCGTTTGCCGTAGATACGATGGCCCAGCATGCCGGTGGGCGACCAGCCTTGCCACTCGCCGCCCCGAAGTTGACGTTCGCCTTCAGTCAAGCGCCGGGGCACGGCCAACAGCAGTGCCATGGTCATGTCAGCGGTATCTTCGGTTAAAACATCTGGAGTGTTGGTCACCGTGATGCCGCGCTGGCGTGCCGATGCCAAGTCGATATGGTCAACGCCGGTACCGTAGTTGGCGATCAAACGCAGCTTCTCACCAGCCTGTGACAACAAGCCCGAATCGATCCGGTCGGTTACGGTGCAAACCAACACGTCGGCGGTTTTCACCGCCTCAATCAGGTCCGCTTTGGGCATGGGTTCGTCATCCAGATTCAGTTGGACGTCGAACAGCTCCATCATCCGCGTTTCAATGGGGTCCGGCAATTTCCGGGTGACAACCACGCGCGGCCGGTCTTGGGTCATGGAATTCTCCCTGTCTTCGAGCTTGTCTGCGCCGACAACCTCAGGCGTAGCAATCCGCCAAGGACTTGTCCAGCATCCGTTGGCGCTGCCGGGCCAAGGCAGTATAGTATGTGCGAATCGAACTTCGAAAGAGACTGACCGGCCCTTCATGCGCATTCTACTATTGGCGTTCAGCGTCCTAATTATTTTTCCATTCGTCGGCATGCCGCAAATGGTAATTTCTACGGCACAAGCCCAGACTAACGGGTCGGGTTTGCCGCTGCCCAGGTTCGTCAGCCTGCGCGCCGCCGAGGTCAACATGCGCACCGGGCCCGGCGTGCAATATCCGGTGGAATGGGTATATCGCCGCCAGGCGTTGCCCATGGAGGTGATTGCCGAATATGGCACTTGGCGCAAAGTCCGCGATTGGCAAGGTACGCAAGGCTGGGTGCACCAGAGCATGCTGGGTGGGCGTCGCACCTTGATCGTTACGGGCAAGGTGCGCACCGTGCGCAGCCGCCAGACAACCAAAAGCGCACCTGTTGCCAAAATCGAACCCGGTGTCGTTGGCCGTTTGCTGGAATGCCCGCAGGAAGGCGCTTGGTGCCGCGTCGATGTGAGTGGCCGAGAAGGATGGCTCAGGCGGGTCGAGTTCTGGGGGACCTATCGCAGTGAGACGTTGGAATAGACGCGCCAATACCAAATTGCAATTTGGTATTAGTCGTCGTCAGCAAACCCTTGGTGCTCGTCACCCGTGAGGCCAAGGTTCAGCATCATGCCGATGGCACAACCTTTGAGCCGCGGCAGAAACAACAGCATCAACCCGACGATCATTGGCAACCACGTGACCATGTGCACCCAAGTGGGGGGTGCAAAGTATTTTTCCGTCAACACGATCAGCGGCACGATGATATGGCCGACAATCACGATGGTCAGGTAGGGCGGAAAGTCGTCGGCACGGATTTCTCCCAGTGCGGCGCCGCAATTGGGGCAGGCCTCAACCTGCTTAAGGAATTTCCGGTAAAGCGGTGCATCGCCGCAACCGGGGCAACGTTTCCGCCAGCCGCGCAAAATCGCACCCATGGTGGTTGTGGACGAAGTCTGCATGGCTAGCGCCGCTCCGCGTCACGGAGATTGAGGAAAATGCCGCCGCAAATCAACACCGCGCCGATGCCAACCCAAACCTCCAACGCCTCGTTGTAAAACATGTAACCGACCAATGCGATCAACGGCAGGCGGAGAAACTCCATTGGCACCACAACGGCGGCCTCAGCCAGCCGCAAGGCGCGGGTTAGGGTGTAGTGCGCGCTCATGGCCGTGATGCCGACCAGTATCAGCCATGGCCAATCCAGCCCTTCGGGCCATTTCCAGTCATGCAGTGCCGGAATGAAACCCATGGGCAACTGCATGATGGTCATGAAAAACAAAATGCAAAGTGGTGTATCGCGTTGCGCTAAAAACCGCGTCGTGGTGTGTGCCGTGGCATAACCGAACGCCGCACCCAATGCCGCCAATGACCCGATGCCGATGGCTGCGATACCCGGGCGCAAAATAACCAAAACACCGATGAAGCCAATGGCGATGGCCACCATGCGCCCCGGTGTCAGTCGCTCGCGCAGAAAAATCGACGCCATGATCGCGGTAAAGATGGGAACCGTGAACTCCAAGGCGAAGACTTCAACCAGCGGAATCATTGCGATGGCGAAAAACCAGCCGAACTGACCGCCGAAGTGGGCAACATTGCGCAGTGCATGAATGCGAAAACTCGACGTTCTGACCTGCTCCCAACCGAAATAGGTTAACAACGACGTGATCACCACCAAGCCGACAATGGAGCGCCAAAACAAAATCTGAAAGGTCGACAGCTCGCCCGCCAACTCGCGCCCGCAGATGGCCATGGTGGTGAAGGACGCCAACGCGCCGATCATCCATAGGCTGGCTTTGCCAAGATCGCTCATGCCATTAGAGCCTGTAGAGTATCGCGGGTGTCATTGCGGCGAGGCTTCCAAAGTCCCCGATCCTGGGCCTCTTGTAGTCGTGCCGACATCTCACGGAGGGCTGCTGGATTGTGCTTTTCCAGAAAATCGCGCACTTGTTCGTCATCCAAATAGGCTTCGAATACGGCGTCGAAATGATGGTCGCGAACACAATGTGCCGTGGCGGCGAAGGCAAACAGATAATCCACCGTAGCAGCCATCTCGAACGCCCCTTTGTAGCCGTGGCGCATGACCCCCTCAATCCACTTCGGGTTGACCACCCGGGCTCGGACAACGCGTGCAACTTCTTCTTCCAGTGTGCGTGCACGCGGCGTCTCAGGGCGAGAATGGTCCATATGATAAGCGGCAGGCTGCGTACCGGAAAGATGCCGCACCGCCGCCGTCATGCCGCCTTCGAATTGGTAGTAGTCGTCTGAATCGAGGATATCGTGCTCGCGGTTGTCTTGGTTCTGGATCACCGCCTCCACGGATTTGAGCCGCGCCTCGAACAACCCGTGTTCGGCCTGACCCTCGGTGCCCGCCCCATAGGCATAACCGCCCCAAGCCACGTAGGCACGCGCCAGGTCGGCGTCGGTCTCCCAGCCTTTTTCATCGATTAACGCCTGCAAGCCCGCTCCGTAGGCGCCGGGCATGGAGCCGAACACCCGGTAGCCAGCGCGGCGCTCGGCGGTTTCGCCATCAAGGCCTTGCGCCATCAAAGCCTTGGTTTCCTCGCGGCTGCGCTCGGCGGCGGGGTTGACGTCATCCATTTCGTCTACGGCGGCCACCGCACGTGCGGCGGAATCAAACAAATCGATCAGCGCCGGAAAGGCATCGCGAAAGAAGCCAGATACCCTAAGCGTCACATCAACGCGCGGACGATCCAGCACACTGGCGGGCATGACCTCGAAACCCGTCACCCGCCTGGACGCCGTATCCCAGGTCGGCTGCACGCCCATCAAAGCCAAGGCCTGTGCGATATCGTCACCGCCGGTGCGCATGTTGGATGTACCCCAGGCGCTGAGCGCTACAGTCTTGAGCCAAGTTCCGTGTTCCTGCATGTGACGCTCAACCAGTAACGTTGCGGACTTCCAGCCTAATTTCCACGCGGCTGGTGTCGGCACGGTGCGGGTGTCGACGGAATAGAAGTTGCGGCCTGTTGGTAAAACGTCGGGCCGGCCGCGCGTCGGCGCGCCGGACGTGCCAGGCTCCAAAAAGCGGCCATCAAGGGCGGTCAGCGCACCGGTCAACTCCGCGTCGCCGCAGGCTTCGACGGCTGGGCGGATGCTTGTGTTCAGGGTATCCAGTACGGCTTGCGTCTGTACCCAGGCCGCATCAGCAACGGCATCACTTGAAACCAAGGCGCCGGACAAGCTTTCCAGCCGTTCCACGGTGTCGCCGGCGCTGCGCCATGGGTCTTCCGATTGCACCTCGAGGATCGTCGGTTTTGGCCCGTCCCACGTGGCACCCATTTCACAATCGAGTGGATCGAACGCCAATCCCATGTCACCGGCCAAGGCCCGGTGCAGGGAGGCATCACCTCCCTCGCCGTTGCCGCGCGGCACCCGTACCAGCGCCACCAGTAAATCCGTCAGTAACCGGCCATCGGGGGTTTTGCCGAACACATGCAGGCCATCGCGAATCTGCATTTCCTTCAGATCACATAGGTAGTTGTCGAGTTTTCCGAGCGCCGCATCCTCATTGTCATCGTCGATGATGCCGCAATCGGTATCCAGGCCCGTGACGCGGCAGAGATCGAGAATATCGCGGCGCAAGACCTTAAGCCGGCGCGGATCGACACCCGCCGCCTCATAGTATTCATCCACCAACTGCTCCAGGTCCTTTAAGGGCCCGTAGCTTTCGGCACGGGTCAGCGGTGGTGTCAGGTGATCGACAATCACCGCACTGGTGCGGCGTTTCGCCTGCGTGCCTTCGCCGGGGTCGTTGACGATGAAGGGATAGATATTCGGCAAGGGCCCAAGCGCCGCTTCAGGGAAACAATTCTCCGACAACGCTAAGGCCTTCCCCGGCAGCCATTCCAAATTGCCGTGCTTGCCGAAATGAATGACCGCATGTGCACGAAACGAATGGCGCAGCCAGGCATGGAAAGCCAGATAGTTGTGCGGCGGCACCAGGTCCGGGTCGTGGTAGGTTTCTTTCGGGTCGATATTGTAGCCGCGTGCCGGTTGCAGACCGACGGCGACATTGCCGAGCCTGAAGGCCGGGATGGCAAAGCGCCCGCAATCAACTTCGCCCGGCATAAAAAACGGATCGCTCTCCGGCGTGCCCCAGCGCTCGGTCACCGCATCGACCACCGCGTCAGGCAATTCGCCTAAAAATATTTGGTATTCGGCCAGCGATAAGGTCTCTGCAATATCGCGCCCGGCTAGGTTTTTTAAATCATTGGTCGGGCCGGCCAACATGCGTGCAATCAACGCTTCGCCGTCTGCCGGAATATCGCCGGTGTTGTAGCCGGCTTCGTGCATGGCGCGCAGCATCTCCACCGCACCCGCTGGCGTATCCAGCCCGACACCATTGCCGATCCGCCCATCGCGATTTGGATAGTTGGCGAGCACCAGCCCGATGCGGCGATCTTCCGGCGGCGTGCGGCGTAGGTCCGCCCAGGCCTTGGTCAGCGCGCAGACGAAATCCACCCGGTCCGCCACCGGCTCATAGCGCACGATATCGGTCTCGGTCAGTGGGTCGCGCCTCGCCAACCCCTTGAACGAAACTGCGCGCGTCAGCACTCGCCCATCCACTTCGGGGAGCGCCACGTTCATGGCGATATCGCGTGCCGACAACCCGCGCATGCCTTCACGCCAACCGTCTGCGTTGCCGCCGGAAAAGACGATTTGCAGCACGGGCGGTCCGGCTTCGCACTCGCCATCATCGCCGGGCGTGCAATCGTAGGGGCCGCGCACGCGTTCAATGCCGGGCGGTGAATAGGCGAAACCGGTGGCGTTGAGGATCACGTCGGGCGGTGCGTCCACCAGCAGCGTTTCCAAGGTTGCGGCGGCGATAGGGTCTTTCAAGCTGGCGACGAAAACTGGCAACGGGTTGAGCCCCTGTTTGGCCAACCCTTCAATCATCGCTTCAACGGCCCAGAGGTTTCCCGCCTGGACCAATGCGCGGTAGAACACCAGCGCTGCAACCGGCGCGCCTTCCGTCCAATTCGATTGCACCCGCGCCAGATCGGTGTTGGCGGCACCCGGCCAATGTAGGCCGGCGCGAACCAAGGGCCGCGGCTCCTGCCAATCGGCTTCAACGCCAATCAGCGTTGCGGCGAAATGCAGAAAATCTAGGGCGTTTTCAGGCCCGCCATGCACGCAGTATTGCCACAATCGATGTTGGGTATCCGCGGGGAGGGTGGAAAGCTCAGCCAATTCCGCATCCGGTTGGTCGTCACCGGGTAGGAAGGCAACGGGGATATTCGTTTGCCGACAGGTCTCGGAAATCTGCTCGACGCCATAGGGCCAATAGCCACGCCCGCCCAGCAACCGGACCACGACCACCTTGGCCTTGGCGACGATCTCCTCGCAGTAGAGATCGACCGACATGTTGTGGCCGAGCTGCATAAGGTTGGCGAGCCGAAGTGTCGGGAACCCATCTGCCGGCAAACCGGCGCGGGCATCGGCCAGCATGGCCAGTTCTGTATCTGCCGCCGATAGCACGACGATTTCGCCGGGCGTTTGCCCAAGGTCGACGGCTTCCGAGCCGTCGGCAATGGCGCCGGGCTGGGCGGCGAGAAGGTGCAACTTAGATCTCCGACATCAACACGCGTTCAATGGCGCTGCGATCGAGGCCGGTCTCGCCGATTACCACTAGTTCGGTGCAGCGTGTTTCATCCGCATGCCAGGGACGGTCATAGTATCGCTGGATGCGCGGGCCGACGGCCTGCACCACGTGGCGCATGTCTTTACCGGGCACGTGAATGAACCCTTTGACGCGTAAGATATCGTGGCCGATGACGGCCGCTTTGATCCGCTCTTCCAAAATAGCCGGGTCCGCTACGTCACCAAAGCTGACGACGAAACTTTCGAAATCGTCATGGTCATGGTCGTCTTCGCCGTCGTGGTGCGAGCGGCGGGTTTCGATGCCATCCTCCACCGCAGCACCAATGCCCAGTAACACGGCTGGATCGATGCTGCCGTGGGTGGTGTGCACCATTTTCACCCCAGGGCCGATATCTCGGCCCACTTCGCGGCGGATACCTTCGAGGCCTTCTTCGTTCACCAGATCGGTTTTGTTCAAAAGCACCATGTCGGCGCACAGCAACTGGTCTTCGAACACCTCTTCCAATGGCGAGTCGTGGTCGAGCATTTCGTCGGCCTCGCGTTGCGTTTGCACGGCGTCCGGATCGTCGGCGAAGCGACCTTCAGAAACGGCGGGCGCATCGACAACGGTAACAACGCCATCGACTGTGACGCGCGAGCGGATTTCCGGCCAATTGAAGGCGCGCACCAAGGGCTTTGGCAGCGCTAAGCCCGAGGTCTCGATTACAATGTGTTCTGGCGGCTCGGGGCGATCCAAGAGCGCTTCCATGGTCGGTAGAAAATCGTCGGCCACGGTGCAGCAAATGCAGCCATTGGACAGCTCCATGACCGCATCGTCGTCGCAGCCCTCGATGCCGCAACCGGTGATCAGTTCGCGGTCGATGCCGAGGTCACCGAACTCGTTGATGATCAGCGCGATGCGCTTGCCGCCCGCATTCTCCAAAAGATGCCGGATCACGGTTGTTTTGCCGGCGCCCAAAAAGCCGGTGATCACGGTTGCAGGGATTTTCATTGTGCGATGTCCTTCATGATAAGCGGCAAGCCGGCGGCAACGAATACCACCCGCTCGGCAGCCTGCGCGGCCACCTGATTAACGTTGCCCTGCAAGTCGACGAACAGCCGCGATAGTTCGTTCTCGGGAATGACGCCGAGGCCAATTTCATTGCTGACCATGACCACCGGTCCGGTGGTCTGGTTCAGGGCCTCGAATAATTTGGTGACTTCCTGGCCGCCGTCGCGGCCGATGGAAACAAAATTCATCGCCCACAGCGTCAGGCAATCGATCAGCAAAGGCCGACCTTTTTCGCTCTCAGCGGCAATGATGTCGACGATATCGACGGTTTCTTCGACGGTCAGCCATCCCGCACCACGGCGTGCGCGATGCGTATCGATGCGCGCCTGCATCTCCGCGTCGCCGGCGGTGGCGGTGGCGAGATAAATTTTCTCTGGGTACGGCTCCAGCAGGCGTTCCGCATATCGGCTTTTGCCTGAGCGCGCCCCGCCCAGGACCAATGTTACGCGCGGCAAGCCGCTCATCGCATGTATCCTCCGGGCGCGCCGCCGGTGGCGGGATGGTTGACGCCCAACAAGCGCCAGGTAGAGCCTTTGCCACGCAGCAACCCGCCATCGATGTGATCGATGCGTGTCAGCGACAGTGTGTCGACAACCACCGCCATGCCGGCTTCGGGCGTCAGCCCCATGGCATGTGCGACGGCTCCCCGGATCGAGCCACCGTGACAAACAGCAACGATGTCGCGCCCGGTATGTTTTGCCGTGTACGCATCAACTACCTTGGCGGTGCGGGCCACGACATCGGCGAAACTCTCGCCGCCGGGCGGCGCGTTGCGCGCGGGCGCCTCCCAGAACTTGGCGTAAACGTCGGGTTCGTTATGCTCCATCTCATGCCAAGTGAGTTCCGCCCATTCGCCGAAATCCTGTTCGCGGATATCGGGCTCGATTAGCGGCTCCGGTGCATTTAGGCCGGCGGCGCGGATAGCTGCGGCGGTCGCGTGCGTGCGGCTGAGATGGCTGGTCATCCAAACGGCGTCAGCCGGCAGTTTTTCGGCCAGGCCCGTGAAGGCTTCGGTATCGGACGTATCGCAAGGCACATCGGATGAGCCATAGAGACGGCCTTTCATACCCACCACGGGGGCATGGCGAACGAACCACCATCGTGTTTCTGTTGCAACGGGCGCAACGGGCGTCACGGCAAAATTGCTCCTACGACGATCAGAATGAAAACCTCGGCAACCTGTTGCATGGCGCCCAGAACATCGCCCGTATACCCACCCAGGCGGGAGCGCGCAAGCCAACCGACGACAACGAAAGCCAACAGCGCTGCAATGATGGCGGCCAGCCCCATGTTCCAGCCGAAAAGCGCTACTGCTGCCACAGCGCCGAGACCTAAGCTTTGCGCCACCACCAAGCTGTCGGGTCGACCGGCACCTTGAGCTAGGCCGTCTGCGCGGGCCGGAGCTAACATCAGCATGCATAGGGGCATGATGGCGCGCGACAGCACCGCCGCACCGACCATGGCACCCCAGGCCAAGCCCGGCCCTGGCAACCCCGCCAGCAATGCAGCCTTCAGCGCGATTGAGAAAATGAGGGCCAGAACTCCGAATGCACCGATGCGGGAATCGCGCATGATCTCGAGGCGATGTTCACGGCTTCGCGCGCCCATTCCGTCGGCCAAGTCGGCGAGGCCGTCTTCGTGCAAAGCACCGGTAACAATGGCGGCGACGATCAAGCCGATGATCACGCTAGGCAGCGTGTAAAGATCGGCCTGCGTTGCCAGCCACAACGCGCCGCCCGCAAGGCCTCCGACCAGCAAGCCGATGATCGGAAATGCCCGGGCCGCATTGGCGAGGGCATCCATGCTGGCGGGGCCCTTCGGCCGAAAAGGCAGGCGCGTCAAAAAGGCGCCAGCGACGGCAATGTCGTGCGGCCACTCTGTCAACAGGCGGGTCATGGACGATTGATGTTCAGACAACTACGCAGGCTCCCTAGGAAACACACAGGTTAACGGAATACGCCCGGATGAGGAAAACAAAAGGCTGAAATCTGAGTTCGTGGAACTTACGCTCCAATTTCGGCATTTGTCGGCCAACGCGAGAGCCTCGCTGGTTAACGGCCTTTTACATATTGAAGTATTAGAAGTTTACGTCAGATCTCGCGTTGACCGGGGATCACTGGAAATACCCTTCTTCTCTAAACGGGAGAATCTCAAAGATGACTCGCTGATTCAGGTATATCTACAAATGACCCGCCAGGGAAATGGCATAAATGTTTGAAAAACTTGGCGCACCCGACAGGATTCGAACCTGTGACCTCTGCCTTCGGAGCCGACCGGAAAACGTATCCTTCCAACACCCGCTAACAGCTTTCAAAGCCCAGAAGCGGCAGTGTTCCGGGCCATCGAAAGGATACCAAACATCACTTT
>JABIPG010000264.1 GCA_018698795.1 Rhodospirillaceae bacterium | reverse complement strand
CCCCTCCCTCTTACTTCTCTGTATACAAGCGCTCTAACCAAACCAGCTTCGCTATGATTTGTCCTTTTGCCTCACGATTCCTTTGCGGCGAACCTTCTCCACGGCTTCCCTGCTGCTCTTCACGCCAAGTTTCTTCAGAATTTTATTAATCTGATTCTTAAGTGTGCTCTCGGTTTTGAACAGCTTCTTCTCCATCTGGGAATGGCTGTATCCTTCGTCCAGTAGCTCAAACACTTCCCGCTCCGCAGGGGTTAAGCCCCGCAGCTGTTCTTCGCGCTTCAGACGGGCAAATTCCTTCAGCAGCACTTCCATCGTTCCCGGGTGGAGCACTGCGCTGCGGATGGCAGCCGGAAGCTCCTTGAACCTGGTCTTCTCTAAGTAATTAACGGCCCCGGCCGTATACGATTGTGTAATAACAAACTCGTCAGCAAGCGAGGTCAGCATGATGACCTTGGCATCGGCGTCTTCGCGCAAAATCTGGCGCAAAGCATCAAGACCGTTCATCACCGGCATATTGATATCCAAAATCACCAAGTCTGCCGGCTCGGCGCGAAATGCTTTTAGTGCCTTGGCGCCATCGTTTACGGTCACAACCCGGTAGCCCATCTCGGTCATGATGAACGCTATGATTTCAGCCATCAAACTGTCGTCTTCAGCAAGCAGCACGCTGAAATCTTTTATTGGCTTTATCATGTCCGGTCCGATCCGAGTGAAATTGAGTGCGACATCCTAAAGCGCGAAGCTAACTGAGATTGCGCAATTATTGCCTGTTTCCATAGGGACAAGATCGACCATTCGCCAATTTCAATCAAGCCCGGCACCCAGCATTGCCTTGCCCGATAGGACCGCATGCAACAAATTGAGCCGCGAAGAAGGAGACAAAAATGAATCAAGAACCTGTCGGCGTCATCGGTCTTGGCGCCATCGGTGGCGGCGTGGCGCGTTCGCTGTTGAATGCCGGGCTAAGGGTGTACGGGTGTGATCTCAACCCTGATGCTGTGACGTTGTTTACAGAAGCCGGCGGGCAAGCGGCGGCTAGTCCCGCTGACGTGGGCGCTGCGTCGCGCGTGGTTTTTCTGTTCGTCATCAACGCGGGTCAAGCCCGCACTGTGCTGTTCGGCGATAGTGGCTTGGCCGATTCCATGCCCAACGATGGCGTTGTCATCAGTTGCGTCACCATGGCGCCCACGGAGGCCGCGGCGATTGGCGAGGAGCTGAACGCCAAAGGAATCCGGATGATCGATGCGCCGACCAGTGGCGGTGCCGCCAACGCCGCCATCGGCAAAACCAAGTTCATGGCCGCAGGTGCGCCCGACGCCATCGATAGCGCGGCCTTCGCGCTGGAGGCTGCCGCCGACACGGTTTACCGGGTGGGTGATGCCGTGGGGCAGGGCTCGGCGGTCAAGGTCGTCCATCAGTTGCTGGCCGGGGTGCATATCAGCGCGGCCATGGAGGCCATGGCGCTGGGAATGAAGATGGATATCGATCCAACGGCGCTCTATGAAGTTGTCACCGGGTGTGCCGGTAATTCGTGGATGTTCGAAAACCGCGTGCCGCACGTGCTCGACGGCGACTACACGCCGCTGAGTTCGGTCGAGATCTTCGTCAAGGATTTGGGACTGGTGTTGGATGCCGGCCGGCAAGAGCGGTTCCCGCTGCCGCTGGCCGCCGCCGCGCACCAACAATTCCTGGCCGCCAGCGCCGCTGGATACGGCCTTGAAGATGACGCCGCCGTAATCAAGGTTTATGCCGATCTCGCGGGATTAAAAATACCGGAAGGAAAAGCCTAAACATGCCCAAATTCGCCGCCAATCTGACAACCTTGTTCACCGAAGTCCCGGTGCTGGAGCGCTTCGATGCCGCCGCCGCCGCAGGCTTCGATGCCGTGGAGTTGCTGTTTCCCTACGACCATACGCCGGATGAAGTGGCTGAGCGCCTGAAAGCCAACGACCTTCAGCACGTTCTGATCAATCTACCGTCGGGCGACTGGACAAAGGGCGAGCGCGGCATTTCGGCACTGCCTGGTCGCGAAGATGAGTTCCGCGACAGCGTCGCCAAGGGGCTCGATTATGCGCTGGCGATGCAATGCCCAACGGTTCATGTCATGGCCGGAATCGTTGAAGGCGGTTTGTCCAACGCCGCTGCCGTCGATTGCTACATGACGAACCTAGCCCACGCCGCCGAGACCTTCGGCGAACACGGTATCGGCGTCACGATAGAGCCGCTCAATACGCGCGCCGCGCCGGGGTATCTGATTTCCCGCCAAGGCGAGGCCCGAGATATCATCGAGCGCGTCGGGCACCCGAACCTGGGCCTGCAGTTCGACTTCTATCATGTGCAAATCATGGAAGGCGATTTGGCGGTGCGGTTGCGTGAATTCATGCCAATTATCCGCCACACGCAAATCGCCGGCGCGCCCGAGCGCCATGAGCCCGACATTGGCGAGGTCAATTATCCTTACTTGTTCGATCTGCTTGATGAACTGGGCTACGAAGGCTTTGTCGGCTGCGAGTACAATCCGCGCACGACGACCGAACAGGGACTGGATTGGTTCCGTCGCGCCACCGGCACGGAAGCGAAATAATGGCGCTGCTTCTCGGATGCATCGGCGACGACCACACGGGGTCCAGCGATCTCGCCAACACCCTCGTTAAGAATGGGCTGCGCACCGTGCAAGTCATCGGCGTGCCGTCCGAAAACACCCCGGTGCCCGATGCTGAAGCCATCGTCATCGCGCTGAAATCACGCACCACGCCCGCGGCTGAAGCCATGGCGGAGTCGGTGGCAGCGCTGAAATGGTTGAAACAGGCCGGCGCCAGACAGTTTTTCTTCAAGTACTGCTCGACCTTCGATTCCACCGACGACGGCAATATTGGCCCGGTCACCGAAGCATTGATGGCTGAACTGGGAGCTGACATCACCATCGCCTGTCCGGCGTTTCCGACCACGGGCCGCACGATTTACAACGGTCACCTGTTCGTGTTCGGCGATCTGTTGTCGGATAGCTCCATGCGCAACCACCCGCTGACCCCCATGACGGATGCCAACCTTGTCCGCGTCTTGCAGCGCCAAACGAAACTGCCTGTCGGGCTCGTCGCCGCAGCCGACGTCATGCAAGGCTCGGCACGCATCAAGGCGGCGCTCAATGCCGCGACGGAAGAGGGAACGCGCATCGCCATTGTCGACGCCATCTCCGACGATCAACTCTACGACATCGGCACCGCGTGCGCCGGGTTGGAACTGATCACCGGTGGTTCCGGCATCGCCTGCGGCCTGCCGGAAAACTTCCGCCGAGCAGGCTTGGTCGCCAACGATGCATCCGCCGCCGCCCACATACCTGACACCCCAGGGCATGAGGCCGTCATTGCCGGCAGTTGTTCATCGGCGACTCTGGCGCAGTTGGCGCATGCGGAGCGGTCTTGTCCGGTATTGCGGATCAATCCCGTTAGCGTCATGTCGGGCGCGGACGTCGCCGCTGAGGCGCTCGCTTGGGCGGAGGCGCATCTGGGCAATACGCGCCCCATTTTCGCCGCCAGCGCCGACCCGGACCAAGTCGCGACCGCGCAACAGCAATTCGGTCGCATGGAAATCGGCGAAGCTCTGGAGCACACGCTCGCCAAAATTGCCCAAGGGTTGGTCGAGAAGGGTGTTCGGCGTCTGGTCGTGGCCGGCGGCGAGACATCAGGCGCGGTGGTGCAGGCATTGGATATCACCACGCTTCGCATCGGGCCTGAGATCGACCCCGGCGTGCCCTGGTGCGAAACACTGAACGATCCCAAGCTGGCCTTGGCCTTGAAATCGGGCAACTTCGGCGCCGAAGACTTCTTCACCAAATCGTTTGAGATGCTGACCAAGGGGCGTACATGAGTGACACCAAAATCCGCGACGACATCACGCGCTTGGCGAAATCCATGTATGATCGAGGCCTGACGTTCGGCAGTTCGGGCAATATCTCGGTCCGCACCGACGACGGCTGGCTGATGACGCCGACGGGCTCCACCATGGGCAACCTGGACCCAACACGGATATCAAAGCTCGACAACACCGGCAATCACATCTCAGGCGATAAGCCGACCAAGGAAACTTTCCTACACATCGCCATGTACGAAGAACGCCCCCAAACCGGTGCGGTCGTGCACTTGCATTCTACGCACTCCGTCGCGGTCAGTTGCCTGGCCGACATCGACCCGAAAAACGTCCTGCCGCCGATCACGGCGTACTACGTCATGAAAATCGGCACGCTGCCGTTGGTGCCGTATTTCCCGCCGGGCGATCTCGATCTCGCCAAAGCGGTGCGTGAAATGGCGTCGAACCACCACGCGGTGTTGCTCGCCAATCACGGCCCCGTGGTGGCGGGCAAATCTTTGGAAGATGCCGTCTATGCGACCGAAGAACTGGAAGAGACCGCCAAACTGTTTTTGCTGTTAAAGGACGAGAAAACGCGGTTCCTGACGCCCGAGCAGGCGGCTGCGTTACGGAGCTGACGCGCGGCGCTCGTACCCGGCCAGCATCAGCGCCATGATCATGGCCAGGCCCGCGCCTGCGGCCATCAGCCACCCCGCCGCCGACCAGCCACCGAAATACGATACCAGTGCTGCCAACGCCGGCGGCCCCGCCACCTGACCCAGATGCGCGCCTTGTACGATCAAGCCGTTGGCGGCGCCCATCTTGGCGGGGTCGGGAACAAACAACGCTCCGCACGCAAGCGCTGTCGCCGGTAACATACCGCCGCAGCCGGAAAACAGCATGCAGCACCCATAGAACAGCCAAAACGGCGTACCCTCGGCGAACACCCCAAACCCCGATACGCCCATGATCACAGAGGCGGCGAAGATGATCTGCCAGTGCTTGACGCCATGGCGCAACAACCAACCGCCCATCAGATTTCCCGGAATGTTCACCAGCACGATCCCCGCCGTCATCAGCGATGCCGTGGCCAGCGTCACGCCCCGGCCCTCAACCAATAGCGTCGGCAGCCAGATCATCAACGCAATCCATTGAAACGCATAAGCCGCGAAAATCATCGATGTCAGCCACACGCCGCGCTGGCTTAGCACCACCGCGAGACGCTCGCGCAATGGGAAATCGACGTGTTCCGCCGCCGGTCGCGAGACATCGAGATAGCGTGCCACCGGCACCAGACACAACAGGCAACACGCAGCGATCACGCCCCACATGCCGCGCCATCCGATGGACGACAGCAGCGTCGGCGCAAGCACGAACGTCAGCATCGTGCCGACGGGCATATAGGAGCCCCAAATACCAAACGCCAACCGCCGGGCCGGCCCGTGCGCCGCACCGGCAATGACCGCGGCGGCGGGAACGACGATGAAAATAAAGCCCAGCCCCTCGACCATGCGCGACAGTAAAATCTGCAACGCACCCGTCGAAACCGCGCCCCAAATGCCGCCAATCGCACAGACGACCAGACCGGCGGCAAGCGTGCGCGCTGCGCCGAATTTATCACCGATGACCCCGGCCGCCATACCCAGCACCAGCCCGACCACAGACATGATGGAAACGATCCAGCCACCAGTGACCATGCCGAGCCCGAGATCGGCGCGCACAGACGGCAACGCCGGTGCGAGCTTGCCGATATGCATTGCAGCGACCACGCCACAAATCACGGCAACGGCAATGACGGTCCAGCGTGTCGACTGTGGAGAACCGCGAGGAGGCGAGGAGGAGGGGGACAAGGCAACTGGCTTTCATATTGTTTTTGTTGAGCGAAGTGTCCCATTAAACCGACGCACGGTAAAATTCGCATTCATGCATGCTCATTCGAAATGCACATACGCAGGCGAATGACATAGATAAGAGATTTGACGGCTTTATTAATATATGTCAGCATTATTGACCTATATAGAGAAACAGGTGCAGCATGGATTGGTCAAATCGCTTTTCTCAAATCGCCAAGGATGCCCAAACATCGGAAATCCGAGAGCTCTTGAAGCTTTTGGCGGACCCGGAAATTCTATCTTTTGCCGGAGGGATCCCCGACCCGGCCTTGTTTCCGATTGCCGGTTTTCAGCGAATTTCAAACGCCATTGCCGCCGATCCGTCGCGCAATCGCCAAGCCCTTCAATATGCCCCGACGGAAGGCTACGTGCCGTTGCGTACGTGGGCCGCTGAGCGTGCCAACGCACCGGAACTGGCGCTGGACATCGACAATGTGTTGATCACCAATGGCGCCCAACAGGGCCTGACATTGCTGGCCGCCGCGCTCATCGACATCGGCACGCCCATCGCCGTGGCCGCTCCCACGTATCTCGGCGCGTTGCAGGTATTCGAGACCCGCCAGCCACGTATCATCACGGTCGCCACGGACACAGACGGTCTCCGCCTCGATGCCTTGGAAGCCGCGTTTCGCGAAGGGGTGCGGTTTCTCTACACCATCCCAGACTTCCAAAACCCCGGCGGCTTTTCACAATCCGAAGAGCGCCGCGCCGGCATTGTCGCGTTGGCGCACCGCTACGGTGTGCCGATCTTGGAAGATACCGCTTACCGCGATCTCTACTACGATGCTCCGCCGCCGCCCTCGCTGCTGCAGATGGAAGCACGCCTGCGCAGTTCAGAGTGCTCGGCTGGCTCTTGGCGTGAGAAGGGGCTTGTCGTGCAGTTGGGCACGGCATCGAAAACCTTAATGCCGGCATTGCGCATCGGATGGGTGATCGCGCCGTTGCCGATTATGGAAAAACTCATCGTGCTCAAGCAGGCGGATGACCTAAACACCTCCAGCCTCAACCAAATGCTGACGCATGACCTAGCGATTACGATCCTGAACGATCACGTGGCCATGCTGCGCAGCATTTATGGCGAGCGCCGCGACATT
>JABIPG010000164.1 GCA_018698795.1 Rhodospirillaceae bacterium | reverse complement strand
TCTCGGTGGCGAAATCTGCACAGACAGCCGCGCACTGAGTATTTCCCGCGATGATGAGAGCTATGTTGTGAAGACCAAGTCCGGTGAATTCTCGACCGGGCGCGTGGTCTTGGCGGCGGGGCTCGGTAATCGTGATCTGGCATCCATGGTCGACCTCGAGCAGCCGGTGCGCCCGGTCAAAGGGCAAATCATGGTGTCTGAGCGCGTGCAGCCGTTCCTGGATATACCGACAACCCACGTACGCCAAACCAATGAGGGTACGGTGATGATCGGCGATTCCCACGAAGAGGTCGGTTACGACCTGTCGTCAACACCACGGGTTGCGCGTGAAATCGCCGATCGGGCGCGGCGGTCTTTTCCGTTCCTTAACCGCGTTCGCATCGTCCGCACATGGGCAGCACTTCGTGTCATGACGCCCGATGGTCTGCCTATTTACGATCAATCTGAAACCATGCCAGGTGTGTTCAGTGCGTCGTGTCATAGCGGTGTCACCTTGGCTGCGACTCATGCATTTGTTTATGCACCTTACGTGGCCGACGGAAAAATTGGTGACGAGTTAGCTGCCTTAAGTGCCAGGAGGTTCGATGTTTAAGCGCATTTCTGACGTAGGCCCGGGTTCGATTGAGTTCGAATTTGAAGGCCAAGCCGTCTCCGCGCAGGTCGGCGACACGGTTGCAGCCGCGTTATTGGCAGATGGGAGAATTCATTTCCGCGATACGCCGGAGAAAGATCGCCCGCGCGGGCCGTTTTGCATGATGGGCGTGTGTTTTGATTGTCTGGTTGTGATTGATGGTGTGCCCAACAGGCAAGCCTGCCAGGTTGTTGCTGTGCCGGGCATGAAGGTCGCCCGACAGAAGGGGGCTTCGGCCATTGGGCCGGACGATGGCCCGATCGATGCGCCAACCAGCGGAGGTGCCGCATGAGCCCCGATGTCATTATTATCGGCGCCGGCCCGGCCGGTTTGGCGGCGGCGGCAACGGTGGCGGAAGCCGGCGCGGCGGTTTTGTTGCTCGACGACCAACCCGCACCCGGCGGCCAGATTTATCGCGCCATTGAAAGTGCCGGAGATGAAACCGCAAAGGTCCTGGGCCCTGACTATGTAGCCGGTGCAAAGTTGGCCAAAGCCATGCGTGCGCAGTCGATCGACTATGTATCGGATGCTGCCGTATGGCAGGTGAGCGACGGACGTGAGGTCGGGTATTCAACCGGCGGCAAGGCGAAGTTGGTGCGCGCGCCTTGGGTGATCTTAGCTACCGGCGCGCAGGAACGACCGTTTCCCGTTCCTGGATGGACGCTGCCGGGTGTGATGATGGCCGGCGCCGCGCAGACGTTGCTCAAGTCGTCCGGTATGGCGGCAGAGGGAGCCGTTTTCGCCGGGTCGGGGCCTTTGTTGTATCTGGTAGCGCATCAATATCTACAGGCGGGCGTAAGCATCGCGGCACTGCTCGATACCACTGACAGCGCCAACCGCATGGCGGCACTGGCGCATTTGCCGGGCGCCTTGTCGCGCTGGGATCAATTGATCAAAGGCCGGCGCTGGATGGCCGAAATCAAGCAAAGCGGCACACGGATTGTCTCTGGTGTGAGTGCGCTGAAGGTTTTGGGCGAGGACGCAGCCACGGGCATCGGATACCGCGTCGGCAGCGGTGGTTGGCGGGAGGTTTCGAGCACACACATCTTTTTGCATCAAGGCGTGGTGCCCAATGTGAACCTGGGCATGGCCACAGGCATCAAACATGATTGGGACCCGCGACAGCTCTGTTGGCATCCACGCACAGATGACTGGGGCTGCACGGACATTGATGGTGTCGCCGTTGCTGGTGATGGCGCCGGCATCGGGGGTGCCTTGGCGGCGGAAGCGGCGGGCCGAATTACGGCACTGGGTGTGCTGGCCGCGCTGGGCAGGATCGATGCGGTGGAACGCGATCGCCAAGCGCGAGAATCCAAGCGTACATTGATGCGTGAGCGTAAAATCCGCCCGTTTCTTGATGCGTGGTTCCGCCCGGCGGATCATTTCCGGGTGCCGGTGGACGACAATACGGTGATCTGCCGTTGTGAGGAACTGACGCTCAAGGATATCCGCGACACGCTGGACATCGGTATCGCCGGGCCGAACCAATTGAAGAGCTATTGCCGCGCCGGCATGGGACCGTGCCAAGGGCGGTTTTGCGGCCTTACCGTTCAGGAGCTGATTGCCAGCGAGAGCGGGCGCGAAGCAGGGGACGTTGGTTACTACCGGCTGCGACCGCCGATCAAACCTGTGCCGTTGCAAGAGTTGGCTGATCTGGAAACCGACCCTTCGATCAACGATGCCTAATTCTCGAATAGCGGATGTGGTGGTTATCGGCGGCGGTATCCACGGCTGCTCGGCGGCGCTGCATATGGCTGGTCGTGGCCTGAAGGTTACCGTGCTTGAGAAGGATCATGTGGCGCGTCATGCGTCGGGCGTCAATGCCGGCGGTGTTCGCCGCCTTGGCCGTGACCCGGCTGAGCTGCCCGTTGCCCAGGCGGCCTGGGAGTTATGGCAGGATATGCCGGCCTTGGTCGATGATGAGTGCGGCTATCGGCAGTCGCGATATCTGAAAGTCGCCCGTACCGAAGCTGAGCTTGAAACCGCCCGCGCCCGCGTTGCTGAGCTCAACGCGCTAGGTTTTTTTCACGAAGAAGTCATAGACCGCGACTCCTTGCGTGACTTCCTTCCCGCTGCGGCTGAGCATTGTACGGGTGCAATCCACGTTGATGGTGACGGCTCTGCGCTGCCGTTCAGAACCACGATTGCTTTCAAGCGCCGAGCCGAGGCGGTCGGGGTTACGGTTTTAGAAGAAACCCCCGTCACCGCAGTCGCTCGACGCGGCGGCAATTGGCAGGTGATATCGGCCGCGGGCACTTTCGAAGCGCCCATACTGGTCAACACCGCAGGTGCCTGGGGCCGGCAACTGGCCAGCTGGTTGGGTGACGAAGTGCCGCTCGAAGCACACGCGCCGATGTTGGTCATTACCCAGCGTATGCCCCGGTTTGTTGAGCCGGTGGTTGGCGCGTTGGGGGCGGCTTTGTCGTTCAAGCAATTTGAGAACGGCACCGTCTTGATCGGCGGTGGCGTGCGTGGCACGGCATTTCCGGATGAAAATCGCACACGGCTGGATATGGCTGGTCTGGCAAGTTTTTTGGAGACGGCGCGCGATATTTTTCCGATCATGCGCGGCGCCAACATCGTCCGCGCCTGGGCTGGCATCGAAGGCTACACGCCGGACAACTTGCCCGTCATCAGCCGAGGCAGCGCCGATGGCGTTGTGCACGCTTTCGGGTTTTCAGCACACGGGTTCCAGTTGGCGCCGGCGGTAGGGGGCATTGTTGCGCACCTCGCTATGGGCGAGATTCCGAACTTACCGATCGAGCCATTCAGCGTCGATCGGTTCGCTGTCTAGCCTGTGCTATCCTCACCAGCCTGAGCCGCATAGATTGACGTATAGCCGCCCGACCAGTCGGGGGGGATTTGGCATGGCCTGGGGTCGTGATGCGCCCATTTGACTGCCTCGCCACGAACGATCTCGTATGTGTGGGATGAAGGTTGCGGATGCGGCGTGTAGGGCTTGGCATCAGCCGAGGTGAAGCAGTTTAGCAACAACGGGCGCGGTTCCGGCGACTTTGATGACGGCGAATAATGTAATGCGCGGGCGTTGTGAACGGTGATGGAACCTGCGACGCCGGTGAGATAGTCGGCACGGCCCATATCCACACTGGCGGCGTCTTCATCGGACAGCATGCCGGTCCAGTTGCCGTCGCGGTCATACTGATCGTAGAGAGCATCCAGGTGGGAATCGCGCAAAATCGCCAACGGGCCGTTGTTCATGTCGGTGTCGGCCAGATAACAACCGATGGTGATAACGTTGTAGTTGGTATGCGGGAAGAACTGGATGTCTTGGTGCCATTTCACGGTGTCGCTTTCGTCGAACCATTTGAAGTTTAGTTTGGAGTGATGGAACGTCACGTTCGGCCCCACCAAATCGGCGGCGACATCAGCGAGCAAGCCATTGGCGAAGTTCCAGTAGGCGGGGTGCTGATCATCCGGGGATTTCAGGCGCCGAAGCACGGGGGTATCGGCTGAATGTCCGGGGCCGATATCGTAGTTGTCATCAGATTCCGTCTGTGCTCGGCTTTTGTCTAGGAACTCGGCTGTCACGGTTTGCAACTCGGCGAGCATATCTGGCGGCACGAATCCCGGTACCGAGACATAACCGTGATCGAAATAGTGCTGGCGCTGATCGTGGCTCAGGACACGGGCTGGATGGGCGAGAATGTCCTCTGGTATCATGATGGATCTCCCGATTTCAAGGCGGCGGCGAGCTTGGCCGCTTCTTCAGCCGGCATTTTATAACTGTGGTCCGCATCCGGGAAGGTGCCGGCGCGCACGTCTTCAGCGTAGGCGGCAAAGGCATTCGTCGCCACCTCGGCGACGTTGCCGTAGCGCTTGGCGAATTTCGGTTTGAACGTGTCGAAGCCGCCGATCAGATCGTAGCCGTTTAACAATTGGCATGTGCCCGCCGATCCCGCGCCGATGGAGAAGGTGAAAATATCCACCGCTTCGTTCACGGCCTTACCGACCTCGTAGGGCATGGCCTCTATTTCGAGGCCGATAGCGCCGGCTTCCTCGATCGCGTGGGCATTGTCGATGATGGCGAGGGCGTCTTCGACTGTCTTGCCTTGCATCTTGAAGCCACCGTAGCGATGCACATAGTGCGGCAAGAGCCCCACGTGGCTCATCACCGGCACACCGGCGTCGGCCACGGCCTTGATGATGTCGAACATCTCTCGCCCGCCCTGCAACTTCACCGCTTCTGCGCCGGATTCTTTCATCATTCGAACGGCGTTTTCTACGGCGGCGTCTTTGGTGGCGTAGGAGCCATAGGGCATCGAGACAAAGCAAAACGTATTGGGCGCGCCTCTGATAACGGCTTGCGTATGGGCAATCATCTGATCGACGGTCATCGGCAAGGTGTTAGCGTGACCATAGAGCGTCATGCCCAGGCTATCGCCGACACCGACGATATCGACGCCGGCGCGCTCCGCCCATGCGGCAGTCAGGGTCTCGCCGACAGCGACCATCACCAGCCGTTCGCCGGCGCGCTTTTTTTGCGCCAGATCAGGGATCGTCAGCTTCTTTTTCGGTTCTGGCTCCGTCATGCCACGCCTCTCCGTTCAAACACAAAAATCATATGCCATCTTCGCGGTTATTTTTGCGCGCGTCGGCATTTGAGACAAGCGCTGGCGCTCTCATCGAACAGTTAGGTTGGCGATGTCAAACGGGTCTGCCGTCTCTCAAGATGGGCGATAGCGCCTATTCGCTGGCGTGGAAAAGAGATCAAGAAGTTGCCGCGGCCAGCGCCTGGTCTAGGTCTTCTTTCAAATCTTCCACGTCTTCCAACCCCACAGACATCCGCACCATGCCGGCTGAAATACCGAGATGCGCGCGATCTTCGTCGGTCAGGCGTTGATGGGTAGTGGTTGCTGGATGGGTGACCAGGCTCTTCGTGTCGCCGAGGTTGTTCGAGATATCGGCGACCTTCAGCGCATTGAGGAACTTGAATGCTCCTTCCTTGCCGCCGTTGACGCTGAACGTCACCATGGTGCCGCCGCCGCTCATCTGGGCTTTGGCCAGCTCAAATTGCGGATGGCTTTTGAGACCCGGATAGAGCACGTCGTCCACGCGGCTGTCACCATCCAAGAGTGCGGCAATGGCGGCAGCATTCTTACAATGCCTCTCAACTCGAAGATCCAATGTCTCCAAGCCTTTCAGCAACACCCACGCATTGAAGGGGCTGAGCGCCGGGCCTGTGTGGCGCATAAAGGGCGTCAGGCAATCGTCGATGAACGCATCGTCATTGGTCAAGATCGCGCCGCCCAACGTGCGGCCCTGGCCGTCGATGTGCTTGGTGGCGGAATACATGACGATATCCGCACCCAGTTCCAACGGGCGTTGCAATATCGGTGTGGCGAATACGTTGTCGACGACGACGCGCGCGCCAGCGGCATGGGCCATTTCAGACACCTTGCGAAGATCGATGATCTCCAGCGTCGGATTGGATGGCGTTTCCAGAAACACGCAATCGGTTGGCTGCGATAGCGCTTGCTCCCATTGCTCCAAATCTGTGCCATCGACGAAAACAGATTCTGCACCGAAACGCGGCAGCATATCCTCGACGATGTAACTGCATGATCCAAACAGCGCGCGCGCAGCCACGATGCGGTTACCGGCGCCGATCTGGCTGGCCAGAGCCGCGAAAACCGCCGCCATACCGCTGGACGTCGCGACACAATGCTTGGCGCCTTCGAGCGCTGCCAGGCGCTCTTGGAACATATCCACGGTAGGGTTGCCGTAGCGCGAATAGATGTAGCGATCCACGTCGCCCTTGAAAGCCGCTTCAGCATCTTCGGCGGAACCGTATACGTAGCCGGACGTCAGGAACATGCCCTCGCTGGTTTCGTCGAATGGGCTGCGTTGCGTGCCGCCGCGCACTAAGCGCGTCTGCGGACGCCAGTTGGAAGTTGTATTGTGGTCGTTGCTCATCGGGTCCCTCCTGGGTTCGGGGCCCCGGTCCAGTCATCCCAAAAAACAAAACCCCCGCTCGCACGGGGGTCTGGGTTCTCGAACCGAGACCTTTTAGCGAGTTTTTTTAACGTGGCCGCAAGCCGGTCGGACAAATCACCACGTAAGACCAATACATAATCACTGGCGCAATTTGGTCAAGAAAAATCCGTGCCGGGCGTTGCGTGACCGCGTGCCGTCGCGCAAACTCTCGCCATGACTGATGATCATTTTGACAGCCGCTATTTAATCTCTGCAGATGCCCTGGCCCAACAATTGGATGATCCTGCACTTCGGATATTCGATTGCACGCAACGTTTGGTGCCCGATCCTGAGCGCTACGTGCGGGCGGAATCGTGTAAGCCGGAGTTTGATGCCGCGCATATTCCGGGCGCGGGCTATCTGGATATCCTGACTGAGTTATCTGATACGTCCAGCCAGTGGCGTTATATGCTGCCGGCCTTGGATGATCTTGCGGCGGCATTCGCGCGGCGCGGTGTGGGGGCTGATACGCGCGTCGTGCTTTACGATACCGACGGTATGATGTGGGCGACACGCGTCTGGTGGATGCTGCGCGCCATCGGCTTTGACGACGCAGCAGTGTTGGATGGCGGACTGAAGCATTGGCTAGCCGAAGGCTACGCCGTTTCGGACGCACCTTGCATCTACGGTGAAACGCAGCCGCCATCTGTGCAAGCGCGACCGGGCTTGCTGATCGACAAGGAGGCTGTGCTGTCGGCCATGAATGCATCCGGCGTAGCCATTGTTAATGCCTTGACCACCGAACAGCATCGCGGTGGTGGCATCCAATACGGGCGAGCGGGACGCATCACCGGCAGTACCGGCGTGCCGGCACGCGAACTCACCGATCCCGAAACCGGCCAGCTGATACCGGTGCCTGATATCCGCCGGAAGTTCGACAGCGCCGGGGTCGATTTAGCGAACCCCGTGGTCTGCTATTGCGGCGGCGGCATCGCAGCCACATTGGATGCGTTTGTTTTGACATTGATGGGCGCGCAGGACGTTGGCGTCTACGATGCGTCACTATCGGAGTGGGCGCAGAATCCAAGCCTTCCGATGGAGAGCGACTAGGCCGAAACCTGGAAAGATCAGGCATTGGCATCAGGGCATTCGTTGACCTTTTAGCACCAGTGACAATTAATGGGTGATATCCCGCACTCTATCGATGAGAGCCCCGTCCCATGAACGCTGATCAACTACACGAGTCTTCTATTATCATCGACGTGACGTGTCCGCTTGCCAAGGACCATAAATATGTTGAGTGGTGGCGCGAAGGCGGGGCTACGGCCATTGCTCCTACAATTACCGGCATGGCAGGAAATGCACGAAGCGGCTTTGCAATGGTTGGCGGTTGGCACCGCTACATTCGCGAACGCGACGACGCCATGCTGGTGTTGAATGCGGTCGATATCGAACGCGCTAAGGCCGAGGGAAAGATCGGCATCATTCTTCACTGCCAAGGCACGGCGATCATCGAAGATGAATTGGATTTGTTGGACGCCTATCAAGCTGCGGGGTTGCGAGTCGTGCAGCTTTGTTACAACAGAAAGAACCTGGTTGGCGATGGTTCGGGCGAACGTACGGATGCGGGGCTCAGCTATTTCGGCCTCAAGGTGGTCGAGCGATTGAATGCGCTCAACATGCTGGTGGACTGCGCGCACACTGGTCATCACACGTCGATGGATGCGATTGATGCGTCATCCGCACCGGTTATTATTTCACATGCCAACGCTTACGCCGTGCAGGACAACGCCCGAAATATCTCTGACGAGTTAATCAAGGCGGTTGCGGCATCGGGCGGCGTCATCGGGACCGTGGGTTTTCCACCTTTTCTCACTTGGGAAGGGCAACCGAGCCTCGACCAGTTTATTGACGACATTGCGTACAAAGCCAATTTGGTGGGCATTGATCACGTAGGTATCGGCGTCGATTACTACCTTGGCCAGCATCCGGTGGAGGATGATGCAGCGGCGATGACTCGCTACGAACAACTGATTGCTGCTGGGCTTTGGCAGCGCTCTGAGTATCCGCCGCCGCCCTATAAATTCCCGTCAGGAATAGAAACACCCAAGACCTTGCCTCGCCTGACTGAAGCCCTGTTGGCACGTAGTTTTTCGGAACAAGATATTCGAAAAATTCTTGGTCTCAATTGGATGCGGGTCTATCGCGCCGTGTGGGGAGCTTGAACGCTTCCTTGGCTGGTGTCAGGCGCATCGCCGCCGGGGTTTCAATGGCCTCCGGCGTTTGCATTAGATCGGTTACCCTCTAGGATACGGTTTCGGCTTCATCTACATCGCGACTTAGGGAGTATTAAGTCTTTTGGAAACAGTTGGCGCTTCACT
>JABIPG010000063.1 GCA_018698795.1 Rhodospirillaceae bacterium | reverse complement strand
GGCTGTTGCGCCTCGTGCGGGTGATCGGCGCCGGCGTAGACGTGCAGCTTGCGCAGCTGCTGGCGGCCCAGCGGATTGCGGCTGATCATCCGTTCTACGGCTTTGGTCACCACACGTTCAGGATGAGCGCCATCAAGAACAGCGCCGGCAGTGCGGTTTTTGATGCCGCCCGGATAGCCGGTGTGCCAATAATATTTTTTATCGGCGCGCTTGTTGCCGGTCAGGTGAACCTTATCGGCATTGATGACGATGATGTTGTCGCCGCAATCGATATGCGGGGTGAACATCGGTTTATGCTTGCCGCGTAGCCTGGTGGCTATGACGGAAGCCAAACGACCGAGGACGACGCCTTCAGCGTCAACCACGTACCATTTGCGCTCCACATCCGCGGGTTTGGCGGAATAAGTCTTCATGGCGTTCTCTTGAACCATTCTGTTGCGAAATCTCGGCACTGGGGCAATTCCCCCAGAGCGGGCGGAATATGGCAGAATTAATGGGGGTGTCAACGGGAAAACGTCAATAAATCCCGTTATTTAGGCGTGCGGTATTATATTACCGCATCCATCCGGGCGCAATCACGGGCGCGGCGGTATCGAATAGGTGCCGGTGGCGTGGGCGACGGGTTCATCGTGACCTTCGGAGTGCACATGGACATCGACAACGACCAAGCGCTTACCGGCTTTCAGCACCCTGCCCTCGGCCAAAAGGTCCGCCGGCACGGGCCGGTATAAAAAATTGATATTGAAACTGGTGGTCACGGCCATCTGTACATCACCGATGAGGCTGAGCGCCACCGCGTACATGGCGCCGTCTGCCAACGCCATCATGAACGGGCCCGCGATCGTGCCGCCCGGACGCGTCATCTTGCCGCCGAACGGTAATCGCAGCACGGCCTCTCCATGGCTGATGGAATCGGCGGTCATGCCCAGTTCGTGTGCCCAGGGCAATTCGTCGCGAATGATCTCATTGAAGCGTTGAACGGTGATCTCGGACATCGTTCGCTTGTACCTCTTTAGTGGGGTTCTGTTTTAATGGGTTTCTCTGAGGCGGAAGTCGTAGCCCTCGGCACGGAGCGATTCGCCCAACGCCTGCAAATACTCAGTATTGGCGTTCTCGCCGCTGAGATGCGCCAACAATTCCCGCGCCACGCCGGAAATGCGGAAGGCCGGCAAGGTGAATAGCGTACTGTCCGGGTGCCGTATGATGAGGTTTGCGCCCGGGTAGTCGAAGGTCAATCCTTTGCTTGGCGCATAAAAAGTGACGCTCATGTCGTCGGTTTCCTGCACAAGGCCAAGCGCTTGCAGCCGCGCGATCTCAGCGGCGCCGACGCCGAACTCGTCGAACTCGTGGCGGTGACCCAGTTTCAGCAGGTATCCCGTTGGGAAACAAAGATGACAGGCGCGTTTCCATGCCCCCCAATCGTCGCCAGTCATGCCGGCAAGAGCATCCAAGGTGCGCAAGCTGGAGCTGCCCGGCGCATCGGCCTCATAGGTCAGCACCTGGCCCCAGACAGTTTGCATCATCGGGTTGCCGACATCCTGGGCATGGCTGACAAGGCGCGTGAGCCAGTCGTTGTCCAAGGTCCCTGCCTCATCACCGGCCTCGTCGTCGCCGGCAACTGCGAACGCCATAGAGATGACGCCTTCGATGTTCGCCTGGCGCCTGAGTTCCAGCGATGCGAGTCGGTGGTTCAGTCGATCGCGTTGCGCTTTACTATCGCCAAGCGGATCAACGGAACTGTTGCCATATTCGGCCCCGAGCAGCCCGCTCATGGATGCCGCAATACGCTCTGCCACTTTGTCTGTCATAGAATCCTCTGTTCAACCCTATGGTCGGTTGCTCCGTGCCGATTATCGACGCCTGTCGATGGTTACGTCAAACCCCTTGCCTAAATCGCATCGAGGGTCGAACATATTGGGCGAAATGTTTGAGGACTTTTGGATATGACGAACTCCCAAAATGAACAAGTATTGCTGCGCAGCGATGATCAAGGCATCGCCACGCTGACCTTGAACCGCGGCAACAAATTCAACGCCTTGTCTCGCGAACTCATGACGGCCGTGCAAACTGAGCTGGACGCGATTGCTGAAGATTCGAGCGTGCGTGTCGTGGTCATCGCCGGTGCCGGCAAAGCGTTCTGCGCCGGCCACGATTTAACGGAGATGCGTGCCGACCCAAGCCCGGAAGCGATGGCGGTATTCTTTCAACAATGCAGCCGCATGATGATGACCCTGACCGAAATTCCGCAGCCGGTGATCGCCCGTGTGCATGGCATGGCGACGGCTGCCGGTTGTCAGCTGGTGGCGCAATGCGATTTGGCGGTGACGGTGGATGACGCCACGTTCGCTACGTCCGGGATCAACGTCGGCCTGTTCTGCTCGACCCCGATGGTCGCCGTGACGCGCAATCTGCCGCGCAAACAGGCCATGGAGATGTTGATGACCGGCGAGTTCATCGATGCCCAAACGGCGCGCCAGTATGGCTTGGTCAATCGCGTTGTGCCGGCCGACCAATTGGACGCCGCCGTGGCCGAATTGGCGGGCACCATCGCGGCCAAATCCCCTGTTGCTGTGGCGCACGGTAAGCAGTTGTTTTACAAGCAGTTGGAATCCGGCATTGAAGGCGCCTATGAGCAAGCGGCCTGCGTCATTTCCGCCAATATGCAAGACGCCGATACCCGCGCCGGCATCGATGCTTTCGTGCAAAAGAAGCCGATGCCCGAGTGGTCCGACCGGTGAGCGAAGCCACCTCCCCACCCGCTCCTCTCGTCTATGATGATACCGAGGTCGAAGGCATCTTGCGCGATGTGCGCACGATCGCGATGGTCGGCGCCAGCCCCAACTGGGTGCGACCGTCGAACTTCGCCATGAAGTACCTGCAAGGCAAGGGCTACAGGGTGATACCGGTGAACCCCGGGCAGGCCGGCAATGAGATATTGGGCGAGCCTTGTTATGCCAGTCTTGCGGACATTCCTGATCAATTTGCCATGGTCGATATTTTCCGATCGTCGGAGGCTGCGGGCGGTATCGTCGATGAAGCCATCGCATTGGCTGCGGACAAGCGGATCAGCGTGATCTGGATGCAATTGGGCGTACGCAATGATGCGGCTGCCGAGCGTGCCCGTGCCGCCGGCATGCAGGTGATCATGGAACGTTGCCCTAAGATCGAATACGGGCGGTTGTTCGGCGAATTGAGCTGGAGCGGCATCAATTCGGGCGTTATCTCATCAAAACGGCGAAAGCTGGGGTAAAATGGCAGACGATCGTAAAAACAGCGGGCCGCACCAATACGGCATGGAAACCCGCACCATTCATGCGGGCGCCCGGCCTGATCCGGTCACCGGTGCACGCAATACGCCGATTTACCAGACGACATCCTACGTATTCGATGATGCCGAGCACGCGGCTGATCTGTTTAATCTGCAAACCTTCGGTTTCATCTATTCGCGCCTGACAAACCCGACCGTCTCGGTCTTGGAAGAACGCATCGCCAACCTCGAAGACGGTCGCGCCGCCGTGTGTGCCGCGTCAGGCCACGCGGCGCAGTTTTTGGCGTTTTTCTCGCTGCTTGAACCGGGCGACGAGTTTGTTGCGTCGCGCAATCTCTATGGCGGCTCGATCACGCAGTTTGGCGTCAGCTTCAAGCGCCTGGGTTGGACCTGCCATTTTGTCGACCCCACCGACCCGGAAAATTTCCGCAAGGCCATCACGCCCAAGACCAAGGGCATCTTCATTGAGGTATTGGCCAATCCCGGCGGCGTTATCGTTGATCTGGAGGCTGTCGCTGGGGTCGCCAAGGACGCCGGTATCCCGCTGATTGTCGATAATACGTTGGCGACACCCTATCTCTGCCAACCGTTCCATTGGGGCGCCGATCTGATTGTGCATTCGACCACCAAGTTTTTGTCGGGGCATGGCACGTCGCTGGGCGGCGCCATTGTCGAGTCCGGTAAATTCGACTGGGCCGCCAATGCGGACAAGTTTCCGACCATGACCGAGCCCGACCCCGCCTATCACGGCCTGACCTTCGCCGAAACCTTCGGCGACTTCGGCTTCACCATGAAGACACGCGCCGTTGGCCTGCGCGATTTCGGTCCCTGTATGTCGCCGACCAACGCGTTTTACACCATCACCGGCATGGAAACCCTGCATCTGCGTATGGACCGCCATATCGAGAACGCCCAAAAAATAGCCGAGTTCCTGGATGCGCACCCGGCCGTTGATTGGGTGTCCTATGCCGGTTTGCCCGAGAGCCCCTATCACGACCTGGCCAAAAAATACCTGCCGAAGGGGGCGGGTTCGGTGTTTACCTGTGGTCTTAAGGGCGGCTATGAGGCCGGCGTGCGCATGGTGGAGGGCGTCAATTTGTTCTCACACTTGGCCAATGTCGGTGATACGCGCTCGTTGATCTTGCATCCGGCGTCGACGACACACCGGCAATTGACCGACGAGCAACGCGCCGCCGCCGGTGCCGGCCCGGAGGTGATCCGGCTTTCGATCGGTCTGGAGACTGCCGACGATCTTATGTACGATCTGGATCAAGCACTGGCGTAAACATGGCTTGAGGTGCCTGATGATTCCGAAAATGCGGGCCCGCCTCTACGATATTATTGAGAAACGCGACAGCGACAGCCGCTGGGGCATCAGTGTTGATGTCTTCTTGGTGGTGCTGATCATCGTCAATGTGCTGTCCGTCATTTTGGAAAGCGTCAAATCCATCGATGCTGTTTACCACACGCACTTCTTTGTGTTGGAGGTGTTTTCGGTGACGATCTTCACGGGTGAATATCTGGCGCGTGTGTGGGTTGTGCCGGAAGATCCACACGAAACCCCTTATGGACCGGTCATGAGCCGCTGGCGTTACATGACGACGCCCATGGCGATCATCGATTTGCTGGCGATCTTGCCGTTTTACCTGGCGTTTTTCGTTTCCGTGGATTTGCGGTTTCTGCGTGTGTTCCGGCTGCTTAGGCTGCTCAAGCTGACGCGCTATTCCCCTGCCCTTCATACCGTCGCCAAAGTGTTCGCAGCCCAGCGCCGTTCCTTGATGGCGGCGCTGATGATCATGGGCACGCTGTTGGTGTTCGGCGGCAGTGTCGCCTACCTGCTGGAACGCGAAGCGCAGCCGGTAGCATTCGGCTCCATCCCCGATGCCATCTGGTGGGCGATGGCGACGCTGACGACCGTCGGCTTCGGCGACGTGACGCCGGTTACGCCTGCGGGTAAGGTTTTCGGCGGGATGCTGATGATCTTAGGCGTTGCCATGTATGCGTTGCCTGCCGGTATCTTGGCGACGGGCTTCGCTCAGGAATTCCGTAAGCACGATTTCCGCGTCACCTGGAGCATGGTGGCGCGCGTGCCGATTTTCGCTGGCGTGGACGCAGCGGTTATTGCCGAGGTGGTTGATCGCTTGATCCCGCTTGTGGTGCCGGCGCGCCACACCATCGTGCGGCGCGGCGAGATCTCGGACGCCATGTATTTTATCGCGGCTGGCGACGTAGAG
>JABIPG010000202.1 GCA_018698795.1 Rhodospirillaceae bacterium | reverse complement strand
TGTGGCGCGCGGGCCGGGCATGTTCGGCAGCGAGGGCCAGGAGACGGCATTGGTTCAGGAGATTTTGGGCGATGTTCCGCTGGTCGGATTTTTCGGCCAAGGCGAGATTTCCAATGCCCGGCTGTACGGCTACACCGGCGTATTGACGCTGTTTCTGTAGCTGAAGAATTCCGTAGGAATAATACGATGAAGATGAACCCCCTCGGTCGGACCGGTATTTCCGTCAGCCAAATTTGCCTGGGCACCATGACGTTCGGATCGCGCAACACGGAAGCCGAGGCCCATGCGCAGATGGACTTGGCGTTTGAGCGCGGCATCAATTTTATCGATACGGCTGAGATGTACCCGTTTCCGGTCACGACGGGGAGCTGTGGCCGAACGGAGGAAGTCGTCGGGTCGTGGATGCGTGCGCGCGCCAACCGCGACGAGGTCGTGGTCGGCACCAAAGCTGTTGGTCCCGGTGTCACGGGACACGATATCCGGGGCGGCAACCCGAAATTCGACCGAGACAATCTGATGCAAGCGGTGGACGGCAGCCTCCGGCGTCTCGGCACTGACTATATTGATCTCTACCAGACTCATTGGCCCGCGCGACCGACGAATTTTTTCGGCAAACTCGACTACAAGCATGACCCGGACGCCGAATGGACCCCCTTTGCCGAGACGCTTTCGGCCATGGATGAAATCGTCAAAGCCGGCAAAGTCAGGGCTTTCGGCGTCAGCAACGAGACGCCCTGGGGCGTGGCCGCGCAACTGAAGCTGGCGGACGATCATCACTGGCCACGCATCGCCAGCATTCAAAACCCCTACAGCCTGCTCAACCGCACCTTCGAAATCGGCTTGGCGGAAATCGCCATCCGCGAGGATTGCGGCCTGCTCGCCTATTCGCCGCTGGGCTTTGGCGCGTTGAGCGGCAAGTACCTCGACGGCGTCATCGAGCCCGGCTCGCGCCGCGATTTGTTTCCGCATCTCGTGCGGTATTTCCATGAACAGGCGGAACACCGCACGCGTGAATATGTGACGCTTGCCCGGAGTCACGGCCTCGACCCAGCCGAGATGGCGCTGGCCTATACTCTTGCGCAGCCGTTTCAGACTTCAACCATCATCGGCGCCACCAATTTGCAGCAACTCGCGTCAAATCTGAACAGTAGCGAGCTGGTGTTGACCACGGGCGTGGTGCAGCGTATCGAAGAAATCCATGCGGCGCATCCGAACCCGTGCCCCTGACTTCGATATTTTTGAGGAAAGGTTTTCCATGCGTTTGTTTGTCGGCATCGCCCTTCCAGCCGATATCCGTCTGGCGCTGAGTTCTCTTTGCTCAGGCCTCGCAGGCGCGCGTTGGGTGAAGCCGGAGAACATGCACATGACGCTGCGCTTTATTGGCGAGGCCGACAGCGGCATGGCCGCCGATCTGGATACGGAGCTTTCCGACATCCATGTGCCCGCATTCGATTTGAGGCTCACTGGGATCGGTAATTTCTCCAAGCGATCACGACTGCGCGCTTTGTGGGCGGGGGTGGAGACAAGCGCTGCGTTGATCCATTTACAGCACAAGGTGGAGCAGGCCGCAGTTCGTGCCGGCTTTCCACCCGAAGGCCGTAAGTTTACACCCCATGTGACCTTGGCGCGCTTTAAAGGCCAGCACGTCAAACTCGGCGAATACCTGGAGGCCAACGGAGTGTTTTCATCAGCGCCGTTTCCCATCGAAGCCGTCACTCTGTTCGAGAGCCACCTCGGCCATGGCGGTTCGCATTATGTGGCGTTGAACGAATATCTTCTGCAAGGACCCTAAGATGACCAACTATCCCCGTGTTTTCGAACCCATCCGCGTCGGCCACCTGACGCTGCCAAACCGCATCCTTATGGGCTCCATGCATACGGGGTTGGAAGACGTGCCCAGTTTCGAACGCCTGGCGGCGTTTTTAGGCGAGCGGGCGCAAGGCGGGTGTTCGTTGATGGTGGCCGGCGGGTTTTCGCCCAACGCCGAAGGTCGGTTGAAGGACGGCGCCGGTATTTTTGATGACGCGGCGCAAGTCCCTGAACATCGCCGCGTCGCCGATGCGGTGCATGCGGGTGGAGGCCATGTGTTGGTGCAAGTTCTGCATGCGGGACGCTATGGTGCGCACGCCGATAATGTTGCGCCGTCGGCCATTCCGTCGCCTATCAATCGGTTTGCACCGCGCGAGATGAGCGCCGCCGATATCGAAGCCACTGTTGCGGCGTTTGGCAATACGGCACGCCTTGCCAAACAGGCGGGTTACGACGGCGTCGACGTCATGGGCTCGGAAGGTTATCTGCTGACGGAGTTTTTGGCGCCGCGCACCAATCACCGCACCGACGAATGGGGCGGCTCGCCCGAAAATCGTATGCGCCTGCCGCTGGAAGTGGTGCGCCGCGTGCGCGCTGAGGCGGGCGCCGACTTTGTCATCATGTTTCGGCTGTCAGCACTTGACCTGGTCGACGGCGCGCCCGATTTGGATGAAACGCTGCACTTTGCAGAGCAACTGGAGGCCGCCGGTGTCGATATCATCAACAGCGGAATTGGCTGGCACGAAGCGCCGATACCGACCATCGCGCAAGCGGTGCCGCGGGCAGCGTTCGTCACGGATACGGCGCGTATCCGCCAAGCCGTAAGCATTCCCGTCGTGACGTCGAACCGCATCAACACGCCGGAAGTGGCAGAGCGTGTTTTGGCTGAGGGTCACGCTGATATGGTGTCGCTGGCCCGGCCGTTTTTGGCCGACGCGGATTTCGTCGCTAAGGCGCAAGCCGGCCAAGCGGCATTGATCAACACCTGCATTGCCTGCAATCAGGCCTGTTTGGACAATTACTTCAATGGCAAGATCACCAGTTGCCTGGTTAACCCGCGCGCTGGCCATGAGACCGAACTGAACGCGGCGCCCGCGGCCCTGCCGAAACGTGTTGCGGTCGTGGGGGCGGGGCCGGGTGGTTTGGCTTGTGCCGACGTGTTGGCGCGGCGCGGCCATGATGTTGTGTTGATCGAGGCGGCTGAGCGCATCGGCGGGCAGTTCAATCTGGCGCGGGAAATTCCGGGGAAGTATGAGTTCGATGAGACACTTCGATACTTCCGCCACCGGCTTGATGAGGCGGGCGTCGAGATCAGGCTCGGCCAACGCGCCGACGCGGATCAATTGGTGGCAGAGGGTTTCGATGAGGTGGTGTTGGCCACCGGCGTCACGCCGCGCCGGCCTGATATCGCGGGTGTCGAGAGCGCCAACGTTGTCGGGTATGACGACGTTCTGGCCGGTCGAGCCAATGTGGGCAAGCGCGTGGTGATCATCGGTGGCGGCGGCATCGGTTTCGATGTGGCGCTGTATTTGCTGGAAGCCGGTGACGCCAGCTTCACCGATCCTGCCGCCTTTCGGGAAGTGTGGGTTGACGGCGATGGCGGACCTTTGGAAAGCCGACATGACATCACCATGGTGCAGCGCTCGCCCGGGCCGATGGGGCGCACGCTCGGTAAGACCACGGGGTGGATACACCGCGCCACTTTGCGTCGCCACGGCGTGCAGCAGATTTGCGGTGTAGCGTATAAGAAAATCGATGCTGACGGCCTACACATTTCGCTGGAAGGCGAGGCGCGATTGCTTGACGCCGACATGGTGATCCTCTGCGCCGGGCAAGAACCGTTGATGGAGTTGGGTGCCCCCTTGCGGGCGGCCGGTATATCCGTGCACGCTATCGGCGGCGCCAAAGCTGCCACAGGGCTGGACGCGGAACGCGCGATCCGAGAAGCCTGGGAACTCGCAGTGGAGATATAAGACATGAACCTGTTCGCAAAGTTGCAGCAACGCGCCGAGATCGGCGAACCGATCCGGGTCGGCATGATCGGTGCGGGGAAGTTCGGCACGATGTTTTTGGCGCAGGTCCTGCGTCATGCGGGCATCCATATGGTCGGCATTGTCGATCTTGTGCCGGCATCGGCGAAATCCAACCTCGCCCTGGTGGGGTGGCCGGCGGAGCGCTACGGCGCTGACAGTTTGGACGCGGCCCTCGCCAATGGCAGTACCTATGTTGGCGATGATTGGCAGACGTTGGTCAATCATCCGCAGATCGATATCGTCATCGAATGCACGGGCAACCCGATCGCCGCCGTTGAGCACGCGCTGGCTGCCTTCAAGCAGGGTAAAAATGTCATCAACGTCACGGTGGAGGCCGATGCCTTTTGCGGCCCTGGCCTCGCAGCGCGCGCGCGCGATGCCGGCGTCATCTATTCCATGGCCTACGGCGACCAGCCGGCGCTTGCGTGCGATCTGGTGGATTGGGCGCGAACGTGCGGGTTCAAAGTGATGGCGGCGGGGCGCGGCCACAAATGGCTGCCCGCGTACCGCCATTCGACACCTGAAACGGTTTGGGATCATTGGGGATTGACGGCGGAGCAGGCGGCGCGCGGGCGGCTCAACCCGAAAATGTTCAACGCCTTTCTAGATGGCTCCAAACCAGCTATCGAATGCGCGGCCATCGCCAACGCCACCGGACTTGGCGTGCCGCAAGCGGGCTTGAGCTATCCACCCGGATCGATCGACGATATCCCGAGCTTAATGCGACCGCGTGCCGAGGGGGGCGAGTTGGAGCGTGCGGGCATTGTAGAGGTGATTTCCTGCATCACCCGAGACGGCGCGCCCATTCCCTATGATATTCGCAAAGGTGTCTGGGTTTGCATCGAAGCCGATACGGATTATCTGAAAAATTGCTTTGAGGAATATAAAGTGGTGACGGATCCCAGTGGGCGCTACATGGCGGCCTACAAACGCTGGCACATGATCGGATTGGAATTGGCGGTGTCGGTTGCCAGCGTTGGCATTCGCGGCGAGGCGACCGGCGCCGCCACGGGCTTCCACGCCGACGTGGCCGCCATTGCTAAGCGTGACCTTGCGACAGGGGAAGTCTTGGACGGCGAAGGTGGTTTCACGGTGTCTGGCGGGCTTAGGCCGGCGAGTGTGTCTGTTGCCGAAGGCTATTTGCCACTTGGGTTGGCGCACAATGTGACACTGGTGCGACCGGTGGCCGATGGTCAACCCGTGACTTGGGCTGATGTGGACGTAGATGCCAGTTCGAGCGCTTACAAACTCCGCCTCGAGATGATGCCACACTAATCTGATGGCCTCAGCTGCGCGCCAGCAAGCAGGGTTTGCCCATCCATAGCATCAACGGCGTTGGCTGCAGGGTTGGTGCGCTTATCTGTCGCCGCGAACATTGGCCACCCGAAACTTGCGGGCGACCGATGTCGAAACCCCACTAGAAAAATGGTTATGGCAAAAGTGATGGTATAACTTTATTATGGGTGTCTTGAATAAGTCCTTCCGTGCAAAGGTTATCTTCGTCGGATGAAATTCGATTCTCTTAGGGTCAGACTATCCGCCTTCGTGTTGGTGGTGACGGCGCTGCTTTCCGCATTGGCGGTTTTCGTTGTTCACGATGCATACGATTCACGCCGTATCGCCGAATTGAACCAGTTGCGCAATCAACTAACCCAGCATGTGAGCCGCGCCGCAAGCCGTTTGGCGATTGAGCGCGGTGTCGGCAATACGATTTTGGGCGGTAACAAGGAACTCCTCAGCGCATTCAACGAAGTGTCGCAGCAAGGTGATGAAAGTGCCGCCGAGATCGAGCGGGTTATCGGCGAGATTGAGGCTGCCGGATTTGCCAACGCCGATTTCAACCGCGAGGTCACTGACTGGCACCGCAGCTCCGAAGTTCTCAAACAATCGCGGCGGCGTTTGGCGCAAGGAAAAATCGAATCCAAGGAATGGCTCGATGTAACAACTGCAAATATTTTCAATGCTTTCGATTTGAGGGATTTGATCTTCCGACCGGAAACTGAAGATGAAGCCATTCCATATTTCAATATGCTGCTCCGGACGAACATTGCCGCGTCGGCCGAATATGCAGGTCGGGAACGGGCGCTGGTTGGAAACACACTGGCGCAAGGATGGGTTATTCCAAGTCTGACAAAGGACGAACTACAGCAGTATCGCAGCCGCGTCGATCAAGCGGTTCGGCAAATCTTGCTGATGAAAGAGCAATCCGCGATACAGTCGGACCTGATCGTCAGTATCAGGAATTTTGAAGAAAAATTCCTCACCCAATATGACAGACTGCGCCGGCGAGTTTTTGCCGCCAGTGCGGAGACGAGCCGTGTCGTGACCGAAACCAAGCGCTCGTTGGCAGGGTTGCAGAGAGATATTCTGAACGATCTGCATGGCATCGAAAACGATTTGGCCGGCATCGCCGCCGACCTCAATCTCAGGGCGCAAATCAGGAAAACTGTATCAGGCAACCCGGTGGATTTTTCCCGCGTTATTGCTCTTTTCGAAGATTTAAATGTGCTCCATGAGCGGTATGCCCAAATCCGGTATTTGGACGAAACGGGTCAAGAGCGGGTTCGGCTGGATGTCATCGACGGTCAAAGTGTCATGGCCACGCCGGATCAGTTGCAAGACAAAAGTGCGCGCTATTATTTCACTGAAGCCATCAAATTGCCCGTCGGCGGGGTTCATGTTTCCCGGCTTGATCTGAACGTCGAGTTCGGTCGGATCGTTCGACCGTTTCAGCCCATGCTTCGTTATTCATCACCCGTATATGTCGATGGCGAAAAACGCGGCGCAGTGGTGCTCAATGTTTTGGCTGAGAATTTTATCGACCGGTTGGCTGACGATATTTTGTTGGTTGATCAAGATGGCTTCTATCTGCGACATCCCAATGATGCGATGGAATGGGGCATGATGGAGGCATTGAAGCGACAATCGGCCAATATCAAAGCAGATATTCCCGATGCCGCGGACAGAATTTTGTCAGGTCAGAGTGCGGAGATCATCATCGGGAACATAGGCCTGATTGCCCAACCGGTGCATTACCACCCCAGCGACCCGTCCCGATTTTGGGTGATGATCAAGGAAATCAAACCCCCAGCCTATCCCACGGACAGCACGGAATGGATTGAGCAGGCCACAATAGCGATCAATTCTGCAGTTGGTGTATCAGAAACGATGGGCGCGATTTCCGATCAGATCAGCGCCCGCCAAATCCAGTCGGTCCGGGGCGCCATCATTGTCGCTTCGGGACTTGGCATCGTCGTGATTATCACACTGCTTTTGTTTTTCCGCGATCTCACCCGTGCCGGGCGCATGCTTGGGCGTATTACCTCAGAATTGGAAAGCCTGTCCGCCGGCGACTTGGCGCGACGCATCACATTTCGCCGCGCCAGCGTGACGTCCAATGAAGCCGTCTCCGGCGACAATGAGATGGACGCTATCGCCATGGGCGTCAACCGGATGGCCGACAATCTGGAGAAGTCCATGACCTCGCTACGGAGTGCGCGTGACGACCTGGAAACTCGGGTCGCCGAACGGACTCAAGAGGTACTTTCTGCCAAGGAAATGGCAGAAAACGCGGACCAGGCGAAATCTGATTTCCTGGCGCACATGAGCCACGAATTGCGCACCCCGTTGAATGCCGTCCTAGGTTTTGCCGATGCCATCCGCCACGAGATTTCCGGGCCGGTCGGTAATGCGACGTACAAAGGATATATCGAAGACATTCACACATCAGCGGGGCATTTGTTGAACCTCATCAACGATATCCTCGATCTTTCCAAGATCGAAGCGCGGGAAATGGTTGTTGAATCGGAGGAGGTTGAGTTGGGCGACCTGTTATCCGAATGTACCAATCTGATCGCTATGCAGGCAGAGGCGGCAGGACTTCTCATTCGCATTGATGAGCCGACAACACCAGTGACGCTTTATGTTGATCGTCGCGCCCTCAAGCAGATCGTTCTCAACCTGCTCAGCAATGCGATCAAATTCAGCGATACGGGGCGCGAAATTCTGATCAAGGCGGCGTTGGAAGATGACGGTCGGTTTGGTTTATCCGTCATCGATCAGGGTGTGGGGATGACGCCGATCGGCATCGAGTGGGCGTTCAAACCCTATGGCCAAACCTCAAATCACAAAACCAAGTCGCATCAGGGAACCGGGCTTGGGCTGCCACTGAGCAAAGGGTTGGTCGAGGCGCATGGTGGAAAATTGCTTCTCGAGAGCGAACTTGGCCACGGCACAACGGTGACCATCATGTTGCCTGCATCACGCGTTGTACGCTAGCGCGCATCAATCCATCGTCAATACGACCTTGCCCGTGGATTTTCGGCTTTTCAGCATGGCCATGGCTTCGGCGGCCTGTTCGAGCGGGAAGGTATGCGAGACGTGCGGCTTCAGATCGCCGGCCCGATACCAGTCCAAGAGTTCAGCGAAGGACTGCTGAACCAGATCTTGGTCGAATTTGCGGTGCGCCCCCCAATAGTAACCAATGACCGTGATATTCTTGACCAAAATGATATTGGCGGGCACTTGCGGGACGGTGCCGCTGGCGAAACCAACGACCAAGATGCGGCCCTTGGGGGCGGTGCATCTGAGCGATGCATCGAAAGCGGTGCCGCCGACGGGGTCGTAAACCGCATCAACGCCGCGTCCGTCGGTCAATTCCTTGACGCGGTCGCGGATGTCCTCTGCGCGGTAGTCGATTAAGTGATCGGCGCCGTATTGTTTGGCGATCTCCAATTTGTCCGGCCCGCCGGCGGTGGCAATGACAGTTGCGCCTAATTTTTTGCCGATTTCGACGGCGGTCAGACCGACACCGCCCGCAGCCCCGTGCACCAGCAGGGTCTCGCCGGCCTGTAGATTGACTTTATTGACCAATCCAATGTGCGAGGTTCCATAAACGCTGGGGAAGCCGGCCGCCGAGACGAAATCCATATTGTCGGGCATGGGGATCAAGTTTTCCGCCGCCGTCACGGTTTCGGTGGCGAAACCACCGTGTCCGGTCATGGCCATCACCCGATCGCCGGGCTTGAAGCCGGTGACGCCGGGCGCAACCTCCAACACTTCACCGGCGGCTTCCAGGCCGGGGCTAAAGGGGAATGGCGGGCGAACTTGATACTCGCCGGTGATGATTAATGTGTCGGCGAAATTGACGCCAGATGCCTTGATCGCGATGCGCACGCCGCCTTCGAACATTTCCGGCGGTGCGGTTTCCTCTACCTTCATGGTTTCGGCTTGGCCATATTCGTGGCAGAGAAAGGCGCGCATGGTCTGGGTCTCCCGTCGCTTATGAGCTTCGTCACTGGCTTGATTATGCGGTCGTTTTGCCCGACCCTGGCGCCACTAGCAAGACTATGAACAAGAGTGGAGCCTCTTTATGTCGCGTGGCTACTTCGGCATCGGCGTCGAAAGCATTTCGAAAACCATGAACGTCGGCAACCTGTTTCGGTCGGCGCATGCATTTGGCGCCAGCTTCGTGTTCACCGTCGCCGCCAACTACAAGCGCGCCGAGGGCGCCAAATCGGACACCTCGGATGCGATGGAGCATCTGCCGTTCTACAGTTTCCCCGATGCGCCTTCGCTGTTGCTGCCCCAGGGTTGCAAGCTGGTGGGAATCGAGTTGATGGACGATTCCATCGAATTGCCGAGCTTTCGCCACCCGGGGCAAGCCGCTTACATTCTGGGACCGGAGCGCGGCGAGTTGTCACCCGAATTGACGGAACGCTGCGACTGGGTCGTGCAAATTCCGACGAAGTTCTGCGTCAATGTCGGCATTGCCGGCGCTATTGTCATGTACGACAGGATCATGAGCACCGGCAGGTTTCCCCGCCGCGCGGATCGCCCGGGCCCGCCGATTGAGGAAATACCCGAGCACCTGCACGGCGGGCGGTTCTCACGCACAGCGAAAGTGATGGAGCCCTATCTCGATACGCCGCCAGATGCTTACAATGATTGAAGCCGGCAATGATTGAAGCCTGAAGCGATTAATCCTGCCAGCCCGCCGCCATGCGGATGTCGCCGACATGTTTGCCAGCGACGTTTTTGACCGGCGTTTCGATAAATTCAGTGAGTTGGGCGCGAGTGTCGTCTTCAAGCAAGCCCAGGCGATCAAATAGCGCCGCCAAGATAACAGGCGTGGCCCGGTTGTTGCCGTCCTCGACCTTAACGGCAATGCCCAAGCGCTTTTCCGGGATAATGGCGATATGCACGCCCTCGGCACCGGTTTTGGTGGCGAAACGCCCTTTGCCTGCGCGCATCCCAAGGGTATCGAAACTGCCGGTGCCGCGGACCATTTCAGGGTGTGTGGTCATGGCGCTGAAAATGCGTTCGGCGGCGGCACGGCGGGCATCTTCAAGTGTATCGGGCGCGGCCATGCGGGCCATGGCGCGGGCCAGCGCGTGCAGCGGCATGCCCAATACCGGTATGCCGCAGCCGTCGAAGCCACGTTCGGTGGCGTCCAAATCACAGCCGCCAAGTTCGCTCAGCAGTGTGGCCAGGCGTTGCTGCACAGGGTGGTCGGCGCCGATGTAGCCAGCCGTGGCTTCGCCCAAGTGTTGGCAGGTGGTGAGGAAGCCCGTGTGCTTGCCCGAGCAGTTGTTATGAATACCGGTGAGCGTCGTGCCTGAGCGAATAACGTTGGCCATGGCGGTCTCGTCTTTGGGCAGATGGCCACCACATTCCAGGTCGTTGGCGCTGCAACCGATGTGTGCTAGCCATGCCGATACGGTCTCGGTGTGGATAGCTTCTCCCAAATGCGAGGCGCAAGCCAGCGCCAGTTGCCGGGGGCTTAAACCGAACGCATCTGCGGCGCCACTTTCGACCAACGGGATCGCCTGAAGCGGTTTTATGGCGGAACGGGGATAGACATGGCGCGCCGTGTTTCCCCACGATTCAACCGTACGCCCATCGGCGTCTATGATGGCGGCATGAACGGTGTGACGGCTCTCGATCATGTCGCCGCGCGTCACTTCCACGCGCAAGGGATTTGTATGTTCACTCATGCTTCTTATGTGAACGTTGGTGCACCCCTTGGCAAGTCGTGATCTGCGGTCTATGTAAGGCACATGTTGACACTGTTTCGCGGCATTATGGCGGTGACGCTGGCCCTGGCCGGCGTGGGCGGCGCGTGGGCGGAGACGTTTCTAGGCAAGCATGGCGACTGGGAAGCCTTCACCGATAAAGAGGCGGGGAAGACCGTTTGCTATATCGGCTCCGAACCCACGAAGATGCGCGGCAAATACAAAACCCGTGGCGCGACTTATTTACTGGTCACCCACCGCCCGGCTGAGAAAAGCAAAAACGTGGTCAGTATTCGTGCCGGGTTCTCCCACAAAAAGGGATCTGAAGTCACGGTCAGTGTCGGTAAGACGACGCTCAAGCTGTTCACCAAAGATGGCTGGGCTTACGCGCCGGATGCCGATGCCGACAAGGCCCTGGTCAAAGCCATGGTGCGCGGCGCGACGATGATCGTTAAGAGCACGTCCGGCCGCGGCACCAAGATTACAGACACCTATTCCCTCAAGGGTTTCACAGCCGCCTACCGTGCAATCGGCAAGGCCTGTAAGGTCTGATGACCGCGCGCCGTAATCTTGTCGGACTCAGCCGCGCCGAATTGGCGGCGGAGATGGCGGCACTGGGCGAGAAGCCGTTCCGCGCCAAGCAACTCTGGCATTGGATTTATCATCGCGGCGAGACGGATTTCGCCGAAATGTCGACCTTGGCGAAGGATTTCCGTGCCCGTCTTCCTGAGACCCATGTGGTGGCGAGGCCCGACGTCAGCCGCGAGCAAAAGTCGGAAGACGGCACCCGCAAATGGTTGATGCGGTTCGACGACGCGCAGGAAGCGGAAACCGTGTTTATCCCCGAAGAAGATCGCGGCGCTGTCTGCATTTCGTCGCAAGTGGGGTGTACGCTGACCTGCACGTTTTGCCATACCGGCACACAGAAACTGGTCCGCAACTTGAGCGTGGCGGAGATCGTCGGGCAGTTCATGGTGGCGCGAGATTCATACGGTGAATGGCCGACGCCGAAAGATGGCGGCCGGCTGCTCTCCAACATTGTCATGATGGGCATGGGTGAGCCGCTGTTCAATTACGACAATGTGGCCACCGCGCTTCGCATTATCATGGACCACGAAGGTATCGCGCTTTCGAAACGCCGGATCACGCTCTCGACATCGGGAGTGGTGCCGGAAATGCGCCGCTGCGGTGAAGAGCTTGGGGTTAACTTGGCGGTCAGTTTGCACGCCGTAACCGATGAGCTCCGGGATGTCCTCGTCCCCATCAACCGGAAATATCCCCTCAAGGAACTGATGGCCGCCTGCCGGGATTACCCCGGCGCTAACAACGCAAGGCGCATCACCTATGAATACGTCATGCTCAAGGGCATCAACGACAGTGCCGCCGACGCCCGCGCCTTGGCCAAACTGGTTAAGGGTACGCCGGCCAAGTTCAATTTGATCCCATTCAATGCATGGCCAGGCGCGCTGTATGAATGTTCGGGCTCGAATGCGATGAGGCGGTTTGCTGATATCTTGAATGACGCCGGCTATTCCGCGCCGATCAGAAGTCCGCGCGGACGTGATATCATGGCCGCTTGCGGACAGCTGAAATCAGCGAGCGAGCGTCAAAGGCGAGTGCGTGCAGCCACAGGGTAATGCGGTAATTTTGAATTGCGATTATCCTTTAAGTAGCTCTAGTTTTAGTTGCCGCGCCATGGCATTATAGCGGTATCAATCCGAAGAAGGGGGCGACGATGGTCAAAGTGCCGGAGAAATACCAAGAGCGCTATGGCAAGGCGGATACCGGCCGATTGCCGCCCGGCGTTTCCAATCCCGTTGACGTGCATGTGGGCAACCGGTTACGACAGCGCCGCACGCTTCTTGGCCTGAGCCAGGAAAAATTGGGCGAGGCCGTTGGCCTGACATTCCAGCAAATCCAAAAATATGAGAAAGGCGCCAACCGTATCGGCGCCAGCCGGCTCTTTCAGTTCAGCGAAGTTTTGGACGTGGAGATTTCGTATTTCTTTGATGAAATGCCGCCGGAAATCCGCACCCGGCGCGGCGCCTACAACACGGGCCTTAAAGACCAAGATCAAGAAATCCTGCAGCCCAATCCCATGGCGCGGCGCGAAACCTTGGAGCTGGTCCGCTACTACTACCAGATCACCAATCCCGACGTCCGCAAGAACGTTTTCGAGCTGGCCAAAACCTTGGCCCGCGGTGACAAAGGGTAAGCGGGCGATCGGTTGACAGCGGCCCATCCGTTAGCGGTCTTGTCGAAGCGGCATGTTCGCCTATACTCCCGCCCGCTCAACACGATTTCGATGAGGGAACGGATATGGTGACGGACGTCAAAAAAGTTGTTCTGGCCTACTCGGGTGGGCTCGATACATCGGTTATCCTGAAATGGCTGCAAGATGTCTATGGCTGCGAGGTGGTGACGTTCACCGCCGATCTCGGCCAGGGCGAAGAACTTGAGCCCGCCCGCCAAAAAGCGGAAATGATGGGGATCAAGGAAATCTACGTTGACGATCTCCGCGAAGAGTTCGTGCGCGATTATGTATTTCCCATGTTCCGCGCCAATACCATCTACGAAGGTACCTATTTGCTCGGCACCTCCATCGCCCGACCGTTGATTGCCAAACGCCAAATCGAAATTGCCCGCGAAACCGGCGCTGATGCCGTCAGCCATGGCGCGACGGGCAAAGGCAACGATCAGGTCCGGTTTGAACTTGGCTATTATGCGCTGCAACCCGACATCAAAATCATCGCGCCCTGGCGAGAATGGGACCTGGCGTCGCGCGGCAAGCTGATCGAATATGCCGAGCAGCACCAAATTCCCGTCCCGAAAGACAAGCGCGGCGAGCCGCCGTTTTCCCAAGATGCCAATCTCCTGCATATTTCGTCCGAGGGTAAAGCCTTGGAAGATCCCTGGGAGGAGCCTGATTGGGACCATGTGCTGACTCGTGTGGTGCCGCCTTGGCAGGCCCCCGATCGGCCGGAAGAGATTACGATCGATTTCGAAGCCGGTGACCCGACGGCCGTCAACGGCGAAAAGCTGAGTCCCGCCGACTTGCTGGAAAAGCTGAACAAATTGGGTGGTGCCAATGGTGTCGGTGCTATCGATATTGTCGAAAACCGGTTTGTCGGCATGAAGTCGCGCGGCGTCTATGAAACGCCTGGCGGCACTGTGTTGTTCCATGCACGCCGGGCCATGGAAAGTCTGACGCTGGATCGTGGTGCACAGCATCAAAAAGACGAGCTGATGCCGAAGTATGCCGAGATGGTCTACAACGGCTTTTGGTTCGCGCCGGAGCGTGAACTGCTGCAGGCCGCTTTCGACAAGGCATCCGAAGCCGTGACCGGAACCGTGCGATTGAAGCTTTATAAAGGCAACGTCATCATCACCGGCCGCAAATCTCCCCATTCGCTCTACCATGAAAGCATGGTCACTTTTGAGGAAGACGACGTCTATGACCAGGTCGACGCTGAAGGCTTTATCAAGCTCAATGCTTTGAGGCTGCGGCTGCGCAAACACTTCGGCTGACATCGGTGTTGTGAGGCGAGGCTTGCTCCGCCTCTTGTCCCTGAAGCGCGCCGGGTGCATCATGTCCGGCGGTAGAATTGAGATAGGGGATTGAAATGGCGTTCGCTCGTCCACAAGGCTCTTTCGTGGCGTTGATCACGCCCATGAACGCGGATGGCTCCATCGACTTCGAAGGCTTCCGTACGTTGCTCAGGTTCCATGAGGACAACGGCACGTGCGCGGTGCTGATCATGGGATCTACCGGTGAAGTGTCGATGCTGAGCACCGAAGAGCGGCATGCCATCGTGCGCGAAACCATGAAAGCGCATTCCGGCAAGATGCTCTTCTATTACGGATGCACCGGCACCACGACTGAATCGACCATCGACTATGTTGCCCAGGCAGCAAGCGAGGGCGCCGATGGCGCTATCATTGCTGCGCCGGCTTATATTTGCGCATCAAACGCCGACATTGTGCAGTTTTGCTTGGATGTGGCTGATGCGTCCGATATTCCGCTCGGGTTTTACAACAACCCGCCGCGCGTCAACACCGATCTCACCACGCCCGACCTGTTGCGTTTGGCCGAACATCCGAAGTTCGTGGTGTTGAAAGAATCCACAACCCGCGTCGGACAAGTGGCGCAGATGTGTGCCGCGAATGCTGATATGGCGTTGATGTGTTGCTGCTCACCCAATCTCGGGCTGGTGGTGCCGATGATGGCGCTCGGTGGGCACGGTACGGCCAACATGACCGGTAACATTATCCCGCGTGAAATGGCGACCATCTCGACGCCATGGAAAAATGGCGATGACGCGTTTGCTTGCCGCGAGGCTTGGCTGACAAATTTGCCAATGCTGCATTTTGCATACTCGGCGATAAACCCGGTGGCCATGAAAAGCCTGATGGCTGCCGTCGGCTTGCCGGCGGGGCCGCTGCGCAAACCTTTGATGCCGCTCGACCCTTTGGCGTTGCAGAAGGGACTCGACATCTGCCGCGAGCTCGGCCTCGACAACATCTATGGCTACAAGCTCAACGCGACGTCGGTTATGGCTGCCGAGTAGCGCAGTCGCACCGGATATACGCGCAAGGATGCCGCCGGCCATAACGCACTTGGATCGAAAGCCTGGCAGCGCGCTGCCAAACGCCCGCCAACCGGTCGCTTGGCGGAACCCGACGAGATAGCAGCGTTGGCGGCATTCTTATTGTCTGCGGAAGCGGCGCAGATCACTGGGCAAGTCATTCATGTGGATGGTGGGCTTGGTCTCGGATTTTAGATTGGGAGAGCAACCAAATGAGACTTGAAGGTAAAGTCGGCATCATCACCGCCGCCGCGTCGGGCATGGGCCGGGCGGGCTCAGAGATATTCGCACGCGAAGGCGCCAGCGTGGCAGTCGTCGATCGCGACGAGCAGGGCATCAACCAAGTTGTTGAAGAAATCACACAAGCTGGCGGCAAGGCCTTCGCCATTGGTGCGGACTTACGCGATGTAAAACGCAGAGCAATAATGGTCCACAGAAGCGGCTGCGTATCGCAGTTGTAGCGGAGTAAAATTCCGCCAGTTTGTGTCCTTCGTATTATCGGAGGGCGGGAGATGTATTCTGTG
>JABIPG010000071.1 GCA_018698795.1 Rhodospirillaceae bacterium | reverse complement strand
GATGCCGCTCTTCTCGTTTGATATCAATAAATGATAATTGGCCATCATTAAAAACTACAATACAAACGTTAGCACCAGTCTGCGCAGCGGCCTTCAACTCGCCAAGACACATCAATGCGCCACCATCCGAGTCGCTCAGCCAGGAAGCATCTGATTTTCCGGAAGCGGTTCGCCAATATGTTCACGATATTAATGATCCCACCTGATGATAACGGGTGCTGGTCAATGATCTGGTTCCAGTTGCCAAATCGCCTATGCTGTCAAGGCTTGGCATTCACTAGCTTCGATGTAGGAACCGCTCAATTCCGCTTTTGGCACTTCTCGGTCATATGAAAGGCAACAAATCTTCGACCGTTACCAGACCTAGAACAGCCGCCATTCCAGCTCTCTTCTGATCCCTCCATTCCTCTTCTGAATTTCACAAGGTTTCACAGTCCGCAGCTTGAGCACTGATTGTTTGAGAGCGTCCCTAATCCAACACCAACGACACCAGCCCATCCGCCAGCTTAGGTTCAAACCATGTCGATTTGGGTGGCATGACTTGATTGGCATCGGCCACCGCCATGAGGTCGGCCAGCGATGTCGGGTAGAGCGCGAAGGCGACGGCCATTTCGCCACTGTCAACACGCTCTTGCAGGCCCGCCATGCCCCTAATGCCGCCGACGAACTGAATGCGGTCGTCCAAGCGCGGGTCGCCGATGCCGAGCACCGGGGCCAGCAAGCGGTCGGTGAGCACCGAGATGTCCAAGGCCGCCACCGGGTCATCAGTGGGGACCGGCGCTTTCAGGCCAAGGCCATACCATTTTCCGTCCAAGTACATGGAAAAGCGCCGGGCAACGGCCGGGCGTTGCGGGCCGTCGAGGGCATCAAGCGTGAACGCATCGGCGATGCGGGCCAGATAGTCTTCCGCCGACAAACCGTTCAGGTCTTTGACCAGGCGGTTGTAATCCAATATCTGCACTTCGTCGTCGGGGAAGGTGACGATCAAGAAGTATTCGTGGGACTCTTCGCCGGTCGAGGCATCCGAACGCCGTTTGGCCGCGACCCTGGATGCCGAGGCCGAGCGGTGGTGACCGTCGGCGATGTAGATGGCGTCCATGGCATCAAACGCGGCGCTGAGTTCTGCAATGTCGCTGACATCGTCAATGACCCAAAGCGTGTGCTGGACGTTACCATCGCCGGTGACATCCGCGGCGGGCTCGGATCGTGCGGCCCTGTCGATGACGGCTTTGACGCGGGTATCTTTCTTGTGCGTCACCATCACCGGGCCTGTCTGGGCGTCGAGCGCTTCCATGTTGGCGACCCGGTCGTCTTCCTTGTCGGGGCGGGTGAGCTCGTGGCGGCGGATGCGGTTTTTGTCGTATTCGGAGATAGAGCCCGCACCGACGATGCCGGTCTGGGTGTGCGCACCCATGACCAACCGGTAGGCGTAGTAACAGGGCTCTTCGTCGCGCATCAAGACACCGGCTGCGATCATGGAATCGAGGTTAGCGCGCGCCTTCTTGTAGACCGCATCCGAGTGCGCATCGGTGCCCGCAGGAAAATCGATCTCGGCGCGCGACACGTGCAGGAAGCTGTGCGGCTTGCCGTCGGCTTTCTCGCGGGCCTCTTGCTCGTTAACCACGTCGTAGGGCGGCGCTGCCACATCGGTGGCGCGGCCCGGCGCCGGTCGAAGCCCTCTAAAAGGGCGGACCAGCGCAGAGTTATCCGTCATCTCCGTTTACTCGGCGGCAACGGGCGGCAGTTCACCCAGGGCACGCGCCAATTCGTCTTCGGAGTGCGCGTGATCTTCGAGCTTGCCGTCCAGGAAGTCCGTATAGGCCTGCATATCGAAGTTGCCGTGGCCCGAGAGACCGAACAGGATGGTCTTGGCTTCGCCGCGTTCCTTGCACGCCTGGGCCTCGTTGATCGCCGAGACAATGGCGTGGGTCGATTCCGGTGCGGGCACAATGCCTTCCGTCTGCGCGAATTTGATGCCCGCCTTGAAGCATGCCGTTTGGTGATAGGCCTGTGCTTCGATCAAGCCGTGATCCAGTACATGGCTGACGATCGGCGACATGCCGTGATAGCGCAACCCGCCCGCATGGATGCCTTCGGGCACAAATGTCGAACCAAGTGTGTGCATTTTCACCAGCGGCGTCAGATGGCCGGTATCGCCGAAATCGTACGCGTAGGTGCCGCGTGTCAGGGTCGGGCAGGCGGCGGGTTCGACGGCAATGACGCGAATGTCTTCGCCACCGCGCAGCTTGCGGCCCAAGAACGGAAACGCCAGACCGGCGAAGTTCGACCCGCCACCGGCGCAGCCAATCAGGATATCGGGATAGTCACCGGCCATTTCCATCTGCTCAATGGCCTCGATGCCGATGACGGACTGATGCAGCAAAACGTGGTTCAACACACTGCCCAGTGCATACTTGGTGTCGTCGTTCTTGGCGGCGACTTCAACGGCTTCGGAGATAGCGATGCCGAGTGAACCATTGGAATCGGGATGATCGGCCAAGATGGCACGGCCCGAATCGGTCTCGTTCGATGGGCTGGCGACGCAGCGCGCACCATAGGTTTCCATCACCGCACGCCGGTAAGGTTTTTGGTTATAGCTGATCTTCACCATGAAGACGTCGACTTCCAGGCCGAACAAATTACCCGCGAACGCGAGCGACGAACCCCACTGGCCGGCACCAGTCTCAGTCGACAGGCGCTTGGTGCCTTCTTCTTTGTTATAGAAGGCCTGGGCCACGGCGGTGTTGGGTTTGTGCGAGCCCGACGGGCTGACGCCCTCGTACTTGTAGTAAATTTTCGCCGGCGTATCCAAAGCGGCTTCCAGGCGACGCGCACGGTACAACGGCGCGGGGCGCCACAGCTTGTAGACGTCGCGCACGGGCTCGGGGATTTCGATCTCGCGTTCGGTGGAGACTTCCTGGCCGATCAACGCCATGGGAAACAGCGGTGCCAAGTCGTCGGGACCGATGGGCTGGCCGGTGCCGGGATGCAGCACGGGTGCCAGAGGCTCGGGCAAATCGGCGGCGATATTGTACCAGGATTTCGGGATACGGTTTTCAGGCAGAAGGTATTTGGTCGAATCGCTCATGGTGTCGGTCCTATTAATCTAAATTCCCATCCAAATTCTAGGGCTTAGTTGTATCGCGGTGCGTCGGCAGAGGCAAAGCATATGGCCCCCCATGGGCAGGCGCTTGATTTCGGGGCGGATGGTCCGCATCATCACGGCGTACGGGGAGGACGCACCATGAATATTCAAGCTTCATCGGCTGGGATCGGCGATAATCGTGCACATTGGGACGAACGTGTAGACCTAGCCTGCGCGTTTCGTTGGGCGGTGCGCTACAACATGCACGAAGGCGTCGCCAACCATTTCTCTCTGGCGGTATCGGATGACGGCAGCCAGTTTTTGCTGAACCCCAATGCCACGCATTTTTCGCGCGTCCGGGCGGGCGGGTTGCTGTTGGTGGACGGCAACGACACTGAGACCATGAGCCGGCCCAACGCCCCCGACGAGACTGCCTGGTGCCTGCACGGCGCCATCCACCGCAACGTCCCCGAAGCACGCTGCATTCTGCATACGCACTCCAAGTATGCTTTAGCGCTGGCGTGCCTGGAAGACTCCACATTGCCCCCCATCGACCAGAACTCCATGCGCTATTTCAATCGCGTCGCCATCGACGACGGCTTCAATGGCCTCGGATTGGATGAAGAGGCCGAGCGCGTCAGCCGCACCATGCGGGGCGGCAAGCCGGTGCTGGTCATGGGCAACCACGGCATCATGGTGGTGGGGCCGACGGTGGCGCTGGCGTTCGATATGCTGTTCTATTTCGAGCGTGCCTGCGAGACTTACATTACGGCGCTGTCGACCGGCAAGCCGCTGCGTGTAGCGTCCGACGACGTCGCCGAAAAGACCGCGCGCCAGTGGGAGAGCTATCCCAACGTGGCGGAAAATCATTTTTTTGCGCTCCGCGATATCCTCGATGAGGAGGAACCGGACTATCGCACCTAAAGAAAAAACCGGGAGGACATAGGATGTCGCCACAACAAGGCATCTTTGAATTGGGGCTTGGGCAAAACCCGGCCAATCACCAACCACTGACGCCGATCAGCTTTCTGGCCTGGGCCGAGGAGGTCTATCCGGATCGCACAGCCGTCATTCATGGCGATCAGCGCTTTACTTACGCCGAATTCGGCAAACGTTGCCGGCGCTTGGCCTCGGCGCTTCGCGGGCGCGGCATTGGTAAGGGCGATACGGTGGCGATCATGTCGCCCAATATCCCCCCCATGCTGGAAGCGCACTGGGGCGTGCCGATGACCGGTGCCGTGTTGAACGCGCTCAATTTTCGTCTCGATGCACCGACCATCGCATTTATCCTGAACCATGGCGAAGCCAAAGTGCTGATCACCGACAAGGAATTCTCGGCCGTCATCAAGGATGCGCTGGCGGAATTGGGCCGCGATATTACGGTCATCGATATCGACGATGCGCTGGCGCCGTCGGGTGAGTTATTGGGCGAGATGGACTATGAGGCTTTCTTGAATGAAGGCACATCTGATTTTGACGCCGGGTCTGATTTCTGGCCCGATGATGAATGGGATGCGATTTGCCTGAACTACACATCCGGCACCACCGGCAACCCTAAGGGCGTTGTCTATCACCACCGCGGCGCGTTCCTGAACGCCATGGGCAACGTCGCGGTCTGGGGGCTGAACCAGGAAACCGTCCTGATCTGGACGTTGCCGATGTTTCATTGCAACGGCTGGTGCTTTACTTGGGCGGTGACGGCGGTGGGTGGCATGCACGTTTGCCTGCGCCATTTGGATACGGAAAAGGTATTCCCGATGATCCGTGACCACGGCGTCAATCTGGTTTGCGGCGCGCCGATCGTGCTCAATATGCTGGTGCATGCGCCGGACGATCACAAAGTGCCGTTCGAGCAGCGCGTCGATGTTTATACCGGCGGCGCCGCGCCACCGTCGACGGTGATTGCCGGCATGGAGCGTATGGGCTTCAGCGTCGTCCATGCTTACGGTCTAACGGAAACCTACGGGCCTTCGACCTATTGCGCCTGGCAAGACGATTGGAACACGCTGGAGTTGGACGCGCGCTCACAAAAGATGGCGCGCCAGGGCGTGCGCTGTCACACGCTGTTTGATCAATCGGTGATCGATCCTGAAACCATGGAGCACGTGCCCGCTGACGGTGAAACCATCGGCGAGGTGATGGTGCGCTCCAACACGGTGATGAAGGGGTATTTGAAAAATCCCACCGCCACCGAAGCGGCTTTTGCCGGCGGCTGGTTTCATACCGGTGACCTGGGCGTCATGCACCCCGACAACTACATCGAGATTAAGGACCGCTCAAAGGACATCATCATCTCCGGCGGCGAGAACATCTCCTCGCTGGAAATCGAGGAAACGCTCTATAAGCATCCGGCCGTTATGGAGGCCGCCGTGGTCGCCAAGCCCGACGAAAAATGGGGCGAGACCCCTTGTGCGTTCGTCACCCTCAAGCCCGATGCCGGTGAGGTGAGCGCTGATGAGGTGATTGAGTTCTGCCGCGGCCACATGGCGCATTTCAAGACGCCGAAAGCCGTCGTCTTCGGGCCCTTGCCTAAGACTTCGACGGGAAAAATCCAAAAGTATGTACTCCGCGACCAAGTGAAGGAGATATGACGAAATGAGCAACTTATTCGATCTGACCGGCAAAACGGCGCTGGTGACCGGTGCATCCGGCGGCCTGGGCCGACATTTTGCGCTGACGCTGGCGCGCGCGGGTGCGCATGTAGCCGTCGCCGCTCGGCGCGAGGACAAGGTGGCGGAAATCGCATCCGAAATTGCCGCCGGCGGTGGCAAGGCCCTGGCGGTATCGCTCGATGTGGTCAATCGTGAAAGTGTCGCCGACGCATTTGAAACCATTAAACAAACAGCTGGCGGGGTCGATATCGTCGTCAACAATGCCGGCGTTGCGGCACGCGATTCAGCCCTCGATATGTCCGAAGAAACCTTCGATTGGGTGATGGAGACCAACCTGAAAGGCGTATGGAACGTCGCCCAGGCAGCCGGGCGGCTCATGGCTGCGAACGGCAATGGCGGCTCGATCATCAATATCGCCTCGATCCTAGGCATCCGCGTTGCCAAGGGCGTGCTACCGTATGCGATTTCGAAAGCCGGCGTGGCGCAGATGACCAAGGCGCTGGCGATTGAATGGGCGCGTCACAAAATCAGGGTTAACGCCCTGGCGCCCGGCTATTTCGTGACCGACATCAACCGCGAATTCCTGGCCTCCGAAGCGGGCCAGGAGATCGTCGCCCGCGTACCGCAACGCCGCACCGGTGATCCGGTTGATTTGGAGGGACCGTTGCTGTTGCTGGCGTCCGATGCCGGTGCCTACATGACCGGCACCGTGGTGCCCGTAGATGGCGGCCACGTCATCAATTCGGTCTGACCGACATGGGCAATACGCATTCAGCGCAGAACGATCTCAAGGGTGTGGCACCCGATACGCGGGGCTGGAATTTCTTTGAAGCCGACAAGGGCTTGCAGGACTTGTTAGCGCTTTATCTGGAGCCGGCGCTGCTTGAATTCCTGCGGCCGCATCTCTCGAAGCTCGGTTCCATGAGCGCCAACGAATTGGACGTCGCCGCGCATTTGGCCGATGCCCACACGCCGATCCTGCACCAGCGCGACCGTTTTGGCCGGGACGCCCAGTGGATCGAGTATCACCCGGCCTACCGCGAACTGGAAGAGGCCGCCTACGGCACGTTCGGTATCCATGCCATGAGCCATCGAAGCGGCATTTTGGGTTGGCCCGAGCCGTTTCCGGCAACGGCCAAGCACGCCTTCACCTATCTGTTCAATCAGGCGGAATTCGGGCTCGGTTGCCCCATCAACGTCACCGACTCGGGCATGCACGCGATCATCAAGTTCGGCAGCGACGAGATCAAAGACTGGCTGATCCCGAAAATGAGCACCACCGATACCGCCGAGCTTTGGCAATCGGGCCAGTACATGACCGAGAAAGAGGGCGGCTCGGATGTCGGCTCGTTGACCACCACGGCGCGCTTCGAAGATGGCCAGTGGCGTGTCTACGGCGAGAAGTGGTTCTGCTCCAATGCCGATGCAGAAATTAACCTGATGCTGGCCCGGCCTGAGGGCGCTCAAGACGGCACACGCGGCTTGGCGCTGTTTGCGCTGCCGCGTTTCTTAGACGACGGTTCACCCAATCATTACCGGATCGTGCGCCTAAAGGAGAAGCTGGGCACGCGCTCCATGGCGTCGGGCGAGGTGATCATGGAGGGCGCCATCGCATACCCGGTCGGCCCACTGGATCGCGGCATCCACCAGATGCTTGAGATGGTCAACTGGTCGAGGTTATCGAACGGCATCAAGTCGTCAGCGCTGATGCGCCGCGCCGTGCACGATGCATGCGCCGTCATCCGTGGCCGCGTGGTGTTTGGCGTGCCGTTGATGCAAAAGCCGCTGGCCCGGCGCCAGATGATGAAAATTCAACTACCCGCCGAGCAATCGCTGTCGCTGTGGTTTTTTACCGCCGACGTGTTGGACAAGGCCGAGGGTTACGGCGGCCAACCGCCCAGCCAGGAGGCGGCGGCGCTGCTTCGCCTCGCAACGCCGACGCTGAAGTTCCGAGCCACACGCGATGGCCGACGCGTCACCGGCGACGCCATGGAGATGCGCGGTGGCATCGGCTATGTGGAGGAATTCGTCAATCCGCGCCTGTTGCGCGACGCGCATTGCGGCTCCATCTGGGAAGGCACGTCGAATATCGTGGCGCTCGATGCGGTCACCCGGGCCGTCGGCAAGCACGATTGCCAGGCGCCGTTCCAGGCGGCACTGCATGCGCGCTTGGATGAAGCTGGGGATGAAGACGGCGTGCCGGCGGCATATCTAGATAGCCTGCGCGGCTATATCGATCGCGCGATTGAAACCATTTCCGCCGTCGCTGCCCGAGGCCAAGACGAAGCCGCCTGCCGACAGGTCACCAGCACGTTTTACCATGCCGCCACGGCGGCGCTGCTGGCGTGGGAAGGTGCCGTGATTCATGCCAAGCGGGGTGATGCCCGGCGTTTGCTCTGGTCCAGGCTGGTTGTCGAGCACCACCTGAAGCCGCGTGACCCCTACGCCGTCGGTGACATGCGTTGGGAGGACGAGATTTCGGCGCTTCTGTTGAGCGATGACGATGTGACCATGGCCGACGCAGCACGGTTGGTGTCGGGTTAAGAGGAGAGAGCCATGCCCCTGACCGAACGCGACGGCGTGAGCCTTTATTTCAAGGATACCGGCGAAGGCCATGCCATTTTGTTTCTACACGAGTTCGGCGGCGACGTGCGCAGTTGGCAGCATCAAGTGCGGTATTTTTCGCGCCGCTATCGTTGCATCGTCACGGCGGCGCGCGGCTATCCGCCCTCCGATGTGCCGGTGGATGCCGACGATTACGGCTGGGAGACCTCGCTCGCCGATGCTGTGCATGTGCTCGATCACCTGAACATCGAACGCGCGCACGTGGTGGGGTTGTCCATGGGTGCTTACATGGGGCTGATGCTGGCCATGCGCCATGGCGATCGAGTATCGGCGTTGGCCGCGGCCAGTGGCGGTTCGGGCGCTTATTTGCCGACCCGCGAGGGTTTCATCGCCGACGCCCTGGCATCGGCGGAGCGCATGCAAGCGGCTGGTGCGCTGCCGGCGGAAGGCATGGGGATGGCACCCAACCGGGTGCAGCTCAAGATCAAGGACCCCTTGGGCTGGCAGGAATTCGTCGATCACTTGGCCGATCACTCAGCGGTGGGCTCGGCCCATACCATGCGCGCCGTGCAGGCCGCCCGTCCGTCGCTTTACGATTTCGATACCGAGCTTGCCGCGATTGCCGCGCCAACGCTGCTTGTGGTAGGCGATGAGGACGACCCTTGCTTGGACGTGAATCTGCACATGAAGCGCATCAAGCCCATGGCGGGGATGAGCGTGTTTCCGAAATCGGGCCATTTGTTGAACCTGGAAGACCCGGCGCGCTTCAATGGCGAGTTGGAGAATTTCTTCATCGCCGCCGAGGCCGGGCGTTGGCCGGTACGCGATATGGATGCCGACCCGGCGCAAGTCTTTGACCGCGACTGACGCCACAGCCACAGCCATCGGCAAAGCCGCCTTCGCCGAATGGCGTTTTGACGACGCCGAGGCCGAGCTACGTGCTGCGCTTGCCGCTGAACCTGAGAATTTCGAAGCCAAGGCCTATCTGGCGCGCACACTCGATGCACTCGGTAAATCCGACGACGCCATTGCGCTTTACCGCAAGGCCCTTGACGTGCAGCCCGACAATGCCGCTACGCACCTATTACTGGCCCAAGCGCTGCTCACCGCCGGACACTATGCTGAGGGCTGGGACGAATATGAGTGGCGCTACAAAGGCGAGAGCGGCCAGCCGTTCCCCAATATCGATGCGCCGCTTTGGGATGGAGAGCCCTTGGATGGCCGGACACTGCTGGTGGTCGGCGAGCAGGGGTTCGGCGACGTGTTGCAGTTCGTGCGCCTGTTGGCGTTGGTGAAAGCCTTGGGTGGGGGTGGCAAGCTATCGCTGGCATGCAGCGCGCCGCTGGCAAGGTTGCTGGACGGCGTGCCAGGGGTCGATCACCTGTTTCAGGACTGGCGACGCGCCGGCGCGTTCGATTGTTTCTGCCCGCTTTCAAGCCTGCCCCGCGTGCTCGGCCTGACGGCGGACACCATCCCCGCCGATGTGCCCTACATCACCGCCGACCCGCGCCAAGTCCGGCGCTGGGAAAAACGATTGGGACAGACGGACGCCAAGCGCATTGGGCTTTGCTGGGCCGGTCGCCCGACGCACCCGAACGACCGCTACCGCTCGTTGCCATTCGATTTGCTGAATCGGGCGCTGCCGCGCGGCCCGACCTATGTCTCGTTGCAAAAGGGTGAACGCGCAACCGATGTTGCCGGCAGTCGGGTCAAGGACCTAAGTCCGCGCCTGCACGATTTTGCCGATACGGCGGCTGTGCTGGAGAATCTTGATTTGGTGATCACGGTCGATACCTCCATCGCGCATCTGGCCGGCGCCATGGGCAAGCCCGTTTGGGTGCTGGTGCCCTATGTTCCCGATTGGCGCTGGGGACGCGACGAAGAGACGACGCCCTGGTATCCAACCGCACACCTGTTTCGCCAAATCGCACCGAAAGATTGGCAATCCGTGGTCGCAGCAATTTCAGATTCAATAGATCGCTGGTTGTTGGCTCGACCGCTGTAGGCGCCAAAGCAGACATGAATGCCTCTCTTGTGCGATGTCTGAAGTTGACCCGAAGCCGACTAATCGGAAACTTCTTTCACTGTCGCACCCGTAGTATAAGATTCCCAGGGTAGATGATCGTGTCACATAGAGTTGGGAGGTGCTGGATGTTTCGCGTCATAACCGCGCACACCGAAGACCCGGACGCAAATGGTGCACTTGATGATTTAATCATTGATGCCCAGCGTGAGCTGGGCGAAGTGGCTCCTAAAGCTGGTCTTCTATTCTCCGCCATCGACCTGGACCACGGGAAACTCCTTGCTGGAATTAAAAGGACTTGGCCTAGTCTGGAACTTATCGGCTGTACAACAGATGGCGAGATGTCTTCGGGCCTAGGATTCTCCGAAGACTCGACGGCTCTCATTCTGTTTTCTTCTTCAAGCGTTGATATTTCGGCGGGACTGGGACGAAACCTGGGAGACAATCCGGAGGAGGCTTGCCGCCAAGCCCTAAACCAGGCTTCAGCGAAGACAGATAAAAAGGCCGCCCTATGCGTCGCCGTCCCCGAAAGCCTGACCTCTGACGGGCAGATCATTGTTGAAGCGATGACCACTGTGCTGGGAGATCAAGAAATTCCACTGTTCGGAGCAGCGGCGGGGGATCATTGGCGTTTCCAAGGCACCAACCAGTTTTTTGGCACCGAGGTTGTTGCCGATAGCATCCCAATCCTACTGTTCAGTGGTCCATTGTCGTTTTCCTATGCTGTGGCAAGTGGGCGGAGAGGAATCGGGGAGCCAGGCGTGGTTACCCGATCCGAGGGGCCCGTCGTACAAGAGATCGACAGCGAACCAGCAATCGAGTTCTATCGGAAGTTCATGGGCTCCAATGCTGCCCCCAATAACTTTCCCTTGGCCTTGATCGATAAAAAAGGGCAGATCGAAGCATTGAGGGCGAGTCCCGGTATCGTTGACGCCGAATCTGGGGCGATAACTTTCGTCGCAAGTGTCCAACAGGGGTCCCAGGTTCAAGTCACTGTAGCTGACCGGGATGCGATCATAAATGGATGCCGTGCCTCAATAGAGGATGCCAAGGCGCGTTTCCCTAAGGGGAAGTCACCTCAGGCCGCTCTTTTCTTTTCCTGCGCTGGTCGGCGTGGGATCCTTGGGAGTCGAGCCCGAGAGGAAGCTGAAATCGCAAGTGAACTTTTGGGTCCAGAGCTTCCCCACGGTGGTTTTTACGGCTATGGCGAGATTGGCCCCTATTTGGCCGAGGATCGTAGAGCGCGCTTCCACAACGAAACCTTCGTGTCCCTTCTGCTAGGGGAGTAGGGCATGT
>JABIPG010000091.1 GCA_018698795.1 Rhodospirillaceae bacterium | reverse complement strand
GAAGCCAAAGCCGCCGGCCCCTTGAAAAACCTCAAGGTGCTGGATATCTCGACGATCATCGCCGGCGCGACGGCTTCCACCATGTTGTCGGATTTCGGCGCCGACGTGATCAAGGTCGAGTTGCCCAGCCGCCCCGACGGCCTGCGCCAGCTGCCGCCGCACAAAGATGGCGAGCCGCTTTGGTGGAAGGTTACCAACCGCAACAAACGCTGTATCACGCTCGACGTCAAAAACCCTGAAGGCGCGGCGTTGTTCAAATCCATGCTTCCCAAGTTCGATGTTTTGGTGGAAAACTTCCGCCCCGGCACGCTTGAGAAATGGGGTCTGGGACCCGATGAACTGCATAAAATCCACCCCGCTCTGACGATCCTGCGTGTCTCGGCTTATGGCCAGAAAGGCCCCTATGCCGCCCGGCCCGGTTTTGCACGGGTGGGTGAGGCCATGTCCGGTTTCCAAACACTGGTCGGCGATGCCGACGGCCCACCGACGCATCCGGGCTACCCCATCGCCGATCCGATAACGGGGCTTTACGGGACCATCGGTATTTTGCTGGCTCTGTTGGATCGACGGAGCAATCCGCAATCAGCGGGGCAAGTGATCGATGTGTCGTTGGTCGAATCGATGTTTCGCATGCTCGATTTCCTGACCATCGAATATGATCAGTTGGGTGCGGTGCGTGGGCGGATTGGCAATCGCAACCCTTATGCCGCACCGGGCAATGTTTACCGCACTAAAGATGATCGTTGGGTTACCATCCCCGCATCCACGCAAGCCCTATTCGAGCGTTTGATGAAAGCTGTGGGACGCCCCGATTTGGCCGAAGACCCACGCTACGACAACAATCCAAAACGTGTTGAGAACCCCGATGAGCTGGAGCATGCCATCAGCACATGGATGGAAAAACACGATGTCGTCGAGGCCTGCCGTATTCTGAATGAGCATCAAGTCGCCAATGCCCCTGTCAGCACCATCGAAGACCTTTTTGAAGACCCGCACTATGAGGCCGCGAACATGATTGTCGATGTGCCGGATGAGGAATTGGGGCAGGTTCGCATGCAAGGTGTTGCGCCGCGCCTCGATCGAACGCCAGGGCAGGTCTACAAAACAGGGCCTGCGCACGGCGCCGACAATGATGATGTCTATGCCGAGCTTCTGGATTTGAGTGCAGAGGAAATTGCGGCTCTTCGCGACAGTGGCGTTATCTAAACCCGGTGATCTCGCCATTCGGTGAACATGCCGCGATCGCGGGGATCATCGAATTCCAAGGTTTCGCGCTGGTTCGGTGCAAATCCGAGGCTCTGGTATGTCCGGAGTGCGCGCGGATGATCGAGATCGCACGTGTTGACCGTTAGGCGTGACGGCTCGTAGCTCCAGGCTTGATCGACCAGCCAGCGCAGGAAGTACCCCCCGAGCCCACGACCGATGCATTCCGCTAATAGGCCGAAGTAGGCGAGGTCGACTTCGGTGCCGCCACCCCGGCGATTGAGCTCGCCATATCCACCCGGCGCGCCGTTGACGTAAAGGACATAAATCTCGACATCCGGGTGGTGAATGATTTCCGCCAACGCTGCGTCATCAAGCAGCCGGCGTTCATACCACAGCCAATCCTCGCCGATGGTGTCATAGAGATACCGGTAGAACGACACCGGCATATCCACCGCCCGCATCAAGGCTATCGGCAAAGCCGGTCGGGTCGGCGTCGGCGACGTCGGTTGCTGGGTCATCTCCAGGTAGGTAACGACCGTCGATAGGCGTGGCGAGGTGCCGTCGGTATCGGAAGCCATCAAGTAACAACTGGGGTGTCGAAATGGTTGCCCCATTCCGCCCAGGAGCCATCGTAGACAGCAACTTCCTTGTGCCCGATCAGATAGAGCGCCAACGCGGCCACGCAGGCGGTAACGCCCGAGCCGCACGACGTGACGATGGGTTTTGATAGATCGATCCCTGCGGCATCGACGATACCCTTGATTTCATCGGCGGAGCGGAACACGCCACCGGCGTCGGGGTTGAGGAGGTTGGGAAAGGGCAGGTTGATGCTGCCCGGGATGTGGCCTTTTTTGTGTGTCGGGCGCGGTTCGGGGTCGGTACCGGCGAAACGTCCGGCACCGCGCACATCCACGACTTGTTCCTTGCCGCTGTCGATATTGGCGATCAGGTGCTGTACGTCGCGGACCAAAAAGTTGTTCTGGCGTGCTGAGAAATGCCGTTCGCGCGGCACTGGCGGCAGGTCTTCGACCGGGCGTCCCTCGGCCAGCCATTTGGGCAGACCACCGTTCAAGACCGCCACATCATCATGGCCGAATACCCGCAACATCCACCAGGCCCGGCACGATGCCGAGCTGCCACCATTTCGGTCGTAAGCGACAATGCGGATTCCGTCGCCGAGACCAAGCTTGCGCATTTTCGAGGAAAACTTCTCGGCGCTTGGCAGCATATGCGCCATGTCAGTGTCGGTGTCGGCGATATCGTTGATATCGAAAAACTGCGTACCGGCGATATGTTCAGATTCGTACTCCGAGCGTGCATTGCGGTCCACGGTCGGGAGGAAACTGGTGGCGTCAACAATCCGAACATCGGGGGCGCTCATGTGCTCGGCCAACCACTCGGTGCTGACCAAGGCTTCGGGGTTTACATAGTCCATTGTCTCTCTATTCCAGCCATTGCGGTGTCGGTAGACCTTTTTCCCGCAAAAAAGCCGGGTTGAAAAGCTTCGACTGATAGCGCGTGCCAGAATCACAAAGCATCGTGACGATGGTATGGCCAGGTCCGAGGTCTTTGGCCAGCCTGACAGCGCCTGCGACATTGATGCCACTGGACCCGCCTAAGCAAAGCCCTTCGTGCTCCAACAGGTCGAAAACGATATGCAGCGCTTCGTCATCTGGGATCTGATAGGGCTTATCGATGGTGATGCCTTCAATGATCGGCGTTACGCGGCCGAGCCCGATTCCTTCGGTGATAGAGCCGCCTTCCGACTTGATCTCACCATGAGCGAAGTGGCTATACATGGCGGCGCCGAACGGGTCCGCCAAGCCGATGGTGACGTTCGGATTCTGGTCTTTCAAATATGTTGAGGTGCCGGCAATGGTGCCACCGGTGCCGATGGAGCAAATAAAGCCATCCACCTTGCCATCTGTCTGACGCCAGATTTCGGGGCCCGTGGTCTCATAATGGGCGCGGCGATTGGCGAGATTGTTCCACTGGTCGGCAAAGATCACTCCATTCGGCTCGGTTTTGGCCAATTCCTCGGCCAAGCGCCTGCCGACATGCTGATAGTTGTCCGGATTGGAAAAAGGCAGGGCCGGGCTCTCAATCAGGTTGGCGCCGCAAAGCCGCAGCATGTCTTTTTTCTCCTGGCTTTGCGTATCGGGAATGACGATGGTGGTACGGTATCCCAGTGCATTGGCGCATAGCGCCAGACCGATCCCCGTATTGCCGGCGGTGCTCTCAACGATCAAACCGCCCGGTTTCAGCGCACCGCGTTCTTCGGCGTCTCTGATCATGAACAGCGCCGCACGGTCTTTCACTGAGCTGCCGGGATTCAAAAACTCAGCCTTACCCAAAATCTCGCATCCGGTTTCATCGGAAAGTCGGTTCAAGCGAATCAGCGGCGTGTTGCCAACAGCGTCGATAAAGCCTTTGCGGATATCCATAAAAAGTGTCCGTTTCGTTCAAGGTTTTCGGGGGATAAGCCTAGAATTTCTGCTTTCAAAATAGGTACCCGTATGGCCCGGTGCAAGGCTCTGCGCCGCGAAAAACCGGCCCGTTACGCGTGTTTCCAGGCGGCGCGCAGGCGTTCACGATGTTCCTTGAACCAATACAGCGGAATCAAGGTCATGGAGTTATGAATGCGTCCATCAACCACCATAGCGAAGGCATCTTCCGGGGCGACGGTGAAAACCCTGATGTCTTCACCTTCTTCTTCCAGGCCGTGAACGCCACCGGCATTCGATGCATCCACCCGACCGCAATATACAAACATCGATTCCGTCGACCCCCCTGGCGTGACGAGGTAGTGGCAGATGAGTTCGATTTCCTGAACGGTGCAGCCGGCTTCCTCCAGGGCTTCACGCCGCACTACATCTTCGGGCTCTTCGCCCTCTTCGATGATGCCGGCGATAATCTCAATCAGCCACGGCGATGCGTCGTCGCCATACCACGGAGATTGCCGCGCGGCATAGGCACCGGCGCGGAATTGCTCGACCATGACCAGAAGGTCGAGATCGGGGTCGTACAGCAGGCAGGCTGCCGCATGGCCTCGCTCAAAGATTTCGCGCGATATTTCCGCCCCCATACCGCCTTCGTGTAAACGATGGCGCAGGTGGTAGCGATCAACGCGAAAATAGCCCTCAAACGGGGTTTCTATGGCGATGACGTCGACGTCTTTCGGGTCCATGCAAATTCCCTTTCAACTCGCTTTATTTGTGGCGGCGCGATGTGGGTTTGTCCAGCCATGCGGCGGAGGGTAAAAAGAAGCACGTAAACACTCAACCAGGAGAATCCGATGTCCGAACCCGTGGTCCTGACTGAAATCGATGCTCGCGGCATCGCCACCGTTACCCTCAATCGTCCGGAGGTCAACAACGCCTACAACGGCGATATGATCCAAGCCCTGCTCGATGGTGGCGCGCAGTTGGCGGCTGACGACAACGTGCGGGTCATCGTTTTGCGCGGCAACGGTCGGCATTTCCAGGCCGGTGCGGATTTGAACTGGATCAACGAGGTCTCAGCGCGCTCTGAAGAAGACAATCTTGCGGTCTCGCAGAATACGACGGATGCCGTGCGCTTTCTCGACGCCTGCCCGAAACCGACCATCGCCCTGGTGCATGGCGGTTGCTTCGGCGGCGGAACGGGCATTGTTGCGGCCTGCGACATCGTAATCGCGTCGATGGATGCGCTGTTCTCTATTGCCGAGGTGCGTTGGGGGCTGCATGCGGGGCCGATCTTGCCGCAACTCGCAGCCGCAATCGGCACGCGCAACCTGCGCCGCTTCGCCATCACCGGAGAACGCTTCGATGCCATGCAGGCGTGGGAGCTGGGATTGGTGCATGAGGTTTGCGAAGAGGGCGAACTGAGTGAGACCGCCGAGCCGATCATCGACGCGATCTTGAAGAATGGTCCCAACGCCATCGCCGATACAAAGCGCATCATTTTCGAAACCGCCGGACTTGCCATCGATGATACGAAAGCTGTGGATCTTGCCCGTGACCACGCCCGCAAACGCGGTACCGACGAGGCTGCGGAAGGCTTGACCAGTTTCCGCGAAAAACGTGAGGCGTCTTGGTACCCTGGGGAGTGACGTAAAGAAATCGCTCACTCTTTCGTCATTGGACAGTGATTGGCTTGGCGCTTAGATCAGATCATCGCATGCACGAACTGAGGAGAGCCAAGCCATGTCCCGCACCGAAAAAATCACCTTCACCGGCGCTTTGGGAGATCCGCTCGCGGCACGCCTCGACCTGCCGGAAGCCAAACCTGACGCCTATGCGCTGTTTGCGCATTGCTTTACCTGCACCAAAGATATCTTCGCCGCATCGCGCATCGCGCGTGGCCTGACCGAGCACGGTATCGCCGTCCTGCGGTTCGACTTCACTGGCCTTGGCGCCAGCGAGGGTGAGTTCGCCAACACGAACTTCTCATCCAATGTCGGCGATCTGGTCGCCGCCGCCAATCATTTGCGGGAGAATTTCGAAGCCCCGGCCATTCTGATCGGCCATTCGCTTGGTGGTGCGGCTGTACTGGCGGCGGCGTCAGACGTGCCGGAGGCGAAGGCCATTTGTACCGTGGGCGCACCGGCGGACCCGGCGCACGTGGCGCATCATTTCGAGCACGCCCGCGATGAAATCGAGGCGGAAGGTCAGGCGACGGTGCAAATGGTGGGGCGGCCATTCACGGTGAAAAAGCAGTTCCTGGACGACATTGCCGGGCAAAAACTGGAAGCCAAAATTGCAGATATGAAAAAGGCGCTTCTGGTTTTTCATTCGCCCACGGATCAAACGGTCGGGGTCGAGAATGCCGGTTTGATTTTCCAAGCCGCCAAACACCCGAAAAGTTTTGTCTCACTTGATGGCGCCGATCATCTTTTGAGCCGACACGAGGACGCCATCTACGTTGCCAACGTCATTGCCGCCTGGGCCGAGCGCTACACCGAACACAAAAGCTCGGCGGACGAACTCGCCGGCGTGCCCGGTGCCGTGGTCGTAGAGGAAACCGGTGAGGGTAAATTCGCCAACTCGATTATGGTCAACGGCAAGCACGCCATGCACGCCGACGAACCACCCAAGTATGGAGGCGATGACACGGGACCGACACCATATGATTTGCTTCTCGCCGGCCTGGGGGCGTGCAAATCGATGACCATGCGCATGTACGCGGAGCGTAAGGGGATCGCGCTGAAAAAGGCGCGCGTCACCTTGTCGCACCAAAAAATCCATGCCGACGACTGCGCCGCGTGTGAAACACAGGCCGGGATGGTCGACGACATCGCGGTCAGTATCGAGATCGAAGGGGATTTGGATACTGAAACCCGCCAGCGCCTGTTCGAGATCGCCGACAAATGCCCGGTGCACCGGACGCTGCATGGCGAGATCAATATCAAGAGTGAGCTGAATTCCGCGTAGTGCTATGCTCGAGCCGCAAATAGGAGCGGCGCATGAACGTTGTTGAGACGACGCGTCTCGTGCTCAGAACTTGGCACGAGGCCGACTTTGAGCCTTTGTGCGCGATCAACGCCGATCCGCGCGTCATGGAGTTTTTTCCAGATGTTCAAGACCAACTGAAGACAAAGCGCATCATTGCTTGGTTGAGCGCGCATTTTGACGAACACGGCTACACGTTTTTTGCGACCGAGGAAAAAGAGTCGGGAACACTTATCGGATTTGTTGGTTTGGCGAATGTCGAATTCGAAGCGCATTTCACGCCTGCGACAGAGATTGGTTGGCGCTTGGGGTTCGAGCATTGGGGCAAGGGATATGCGACTGAGGCCGCGATCGCTGCGCTCAGTTACGGGTTTAACCGCTTCGGTCTCCCGGAGATCGTTTCATTCGCGCCGGAAAAGCATACCCACTCGAGGCGTGTGATGGAGAAAATTGGCCTTGTCCGTGATTTGACAGGGGGCTTTGATCACCCCAATGCTCCACCTGATAGCGATCTCCAGCCCTTCGTCTTGTACAGATTGCCCGCTAAGACCTATCAATCAACAACTGTAGAGCTGACACCGTAACGCTGTTGTATGCGGATCAAAGCACCCACAACCGGCCAGATGCGCCAGCAGCAGTCGTTATCAGCCCCAAAACGAGGTTCGTGCCAACAATACGACGGATGGCGTTGAGTTGTTCACCGGCGG
>JABIPG010000064.1 GCA_018698795.1 Rhodospirillaceae bacterium | reverse complement strand
TCCGTTGATGTACATATCCAGTTTTTCCAACTCGGCCATGGGGCCCTCCCTGCGAAAACGAATTTGATTTGATCAGACGATACCCGCGCTGCCCAACAGCGCAACCCGGAACCGGTCTTTGAGATAAGCGCCGTCTTTCGGCGGCAATACAAACGGCAACGGTTCGGCACGGATCTTGATCACCGTCACCGATGGCCCGGGCTGGGTCAGCATCACCGGCATGGCCGCGTCTAACTCCGCCTGATCGGTGACTGTCGCCGCGACGGGGATACCGCTGCCACGCGCAATCGCGGCCAAGTCCGCTTTGTGCGCGGTCGCCGTCGCTTGCATGCCAGTTTCGCCATAGCGTTCGTTGTCGAAAACCGCGATAGCCAGATTATCCGGCGCCTGCACGGCCACAGTGGCAAGGCTGCCGACCCCCATTAACGTTTCAGCATCGCCGGTGGCCACCAACACGCGCTTTTCGGGCTGCGCCATGGCCAATCCCAACGCCATCGGGATAGCGCCCCCCATGGCGCCCCACAACGGGAAAATACGCTCGCAATCACCGGCGGCGGTGAAATCCCAATTGGTGGAGCCAAGCCCGGTGATGATCAGAAGGTCGTCGCCGCCGGCATCAAGTATCTGTTTGGCGACAGCGCGACGGCGCAGCGGAAAGGCATCAGCCCTGGATAAATTACTCATGGCCGTTACTCCTTGAAGGTCTTTACGGGCATCAGGCGCTGATGCAGCAGCAACGCGCCCACATGCATGCCGACAAACGCCCGGTGCAGAATGGCGCGCGCTTGCGCCCCCACATCGGCCGGGTCTTCGACCGTCTCGACCATCACGTCCATGGCTTGCAATGCCGGTTCTGTGCCGCGCCCCATGGGCATCTGCCACGGGTTAAATTCGTGCCATTGGCCGCGCATGGTGACGAATGTCGCCAGCGGAAAACGGCATGTGCGCATCAAGCCGATCATGTTGATGCAGTTGCCGACACCGGACGATTGCATCAACAACGCGCCCCGCTCGCCGCCCAACCAGGCACCGGCTAATATGGCGATGCCCTCTTCTTCTGTGGTCAGCGGCACGGCGCGGATGTCGTTATCGGCAATGCAGGCGTCGATCAGTTTGGCGTGACCGGCGTCCGGCACATAGACGACTTGTTTAACGTCCGCCTCTTTCAAGGCGTCATAGATGTCTTTCCACCAGTCCATATTTAAAGTTCCTCCCTGACGAGAGCTAAAGCCCAACGCCGTTTGCCCGTCAAGGCCTACATGCTATACCTGAGAAAATTCTGGACTGATCGGAGCTAAATTCACCATGCGCGACCTTGAACTCCCCGGCCGCTCCCCCGCCCACGGCACCAATGGCATGGCAGCGACCTCGCACACGCTTTCCACCGCCACCGCCATCGATATTTTGCGGCGCGGCGGCAACGCCATGGACGCCGCCATCGCGGCCTGCGCCGTGCAGTGCGTGGTTGAGCCCGAATCAACCGGCATCGGCGGCGATAATTTCTGCCTTTATTCTAAAGGCGGCTCGGACGAGATCGTTGCCTTCAACGGTTCAGGCAAGGCGCCCATGGCGGCGACGGCGGATTGGTATCTGGAACGCGGCATCACCGAATTCGAACAACAATCACCCCACGCCTGCGTGATTCCCGGCGCCGTCGACGCCTGGGTGCAACTTCACCGTGATCACGGAACCCTAAGCCTCAGGGAACTCCTGCAACCGGCAATCGATTACGCGCGCGGCGGCTATCCGGTCTCAAGCCGCGTCAGCCTCGATTTCGCCTCGCAGGTCGGCATGATCTCCAAGGACGAAAACCTGAAACGCGTCTTCATGCCCGGTGGCCGAACGCCCGCCGTCGGCGAGATGCACCGCCAACCGGAACTGGCCAACACCTTGGACGCCATCGCCCGGCACGGCCGCGACGCCTTCTACGCGGGCGAGTTGGCCGAAGACATGGTCACTTACCTGCAAGGCCTGGGCGGGCTGCACACGATGGACGATTTCGCCCAAGCCAAGGGCGATTACGTCACGCCGATCTCGACCGAGTTTCGCGGCCACCAGGTTTGGGAGTGCCCCCCCAACGGCCAAGGTGTCATCGCCCTGCAATTGCTCAATATCGCGTCGGGCTTCAATACCGATAACGATCCGTGTTCGGTCGAACGCCTACACATGGAAATCGAAGCCGGCCGCCTCGCCTACCAAGACCGCTCGTTCTACGTCGCCGACCCGACCCAGGCCGATGTGCCGGTGGACGCCATGCTGTCCGCCGCCCACGCCGACGAGTTGCGAAGCGCCATCGACCCCGAACGCGCGCTGACCGATCTGCCGAGACCGTCAATGCCCAATAACGAGAGCACCGTCTACATCACCGTGGTCGACAAGGACCGCAACTCGTGCAGCTTCATCAACACGCTGTTCCACAACTTCGGCGCCGGGCTGATGGCGCCGAAATCGGGTGTCGTGTTCACCAATCGCGCGCAGGGCTTCGTCATCGAGCCCGGCCACCCCAACTGCATCGCTCCGGGCAAGCGCCCCATGCACACCATCATCCCCGGCATGGTTACCAAAGACGGCCGCACGGTGATGTCGTTCGGCGTCATGGGTGGGCATTACCAAGCCTTCGGCCATATGCATTTCTTGACCCGCTTTTTCGACTACGGCATGGACATCCAAGAAGCACAAGACGCACCCCGCATCTTCCCCGAACCCGGTGAAGCCGGCGTGCAGATGGAAGGCACCGTCCCCGCCGACGTCATGGCGGGCCTGGAAAAACTGGGCCACAAACGCACAGCACCGGCCAAACCCATCGGCGGCAGCCAAGCGATCTGGATCGACCGCGAGAACGGTGTGCTCACCGGCGGCTCGGACCCACGCAAAGACGGCTGTGCAATGGGGTACTAACGGGTGAGCAGCTTCACCACTCGCCCGGAAATCCGCGGCACCTTCGGCGTTTGCGCCTCGACCCATTGGTTGGCGACAGCGGCTGGTATGGCCGTGCTTGAGCACGGTGGCAATGCCTTCGATGCGGCGGTCGCCATGGGTTTCGCGTTGCAAGTCGTCGAGCCGCACATGAACGGCCCGGCGGGCGAGGTGCCGGCACTTTTCCGCAAGGCAAGCTCAGCTGAAATCGGCGTGCTATCGGGCCAGGGCCCGGCGCCGGCGAAAGCGACACCGCAAGCCTACCGCGATTTGGGCCTCGACCGCGTACCCGGCACCGGCATGCTGCCGCTTGTTGTGCCGGGCGCCTTTGATGCGTGGATGACGCTACTGCGTGACCATGGCACCATGAAGCCCCGCGACGTTCTCAAATACGCCATCGGCTACGCCCGAGACGGTTTCGCCATCGCGCCCAACTGCGCCAGCGCCATTGAGCTGGTCGGCCCGTTCTTCGAGGCCGAATGGCCAACATCGGCTGCGCTGCACCTACCGGGCGGCAACGCGCCGAAGGCCGGTGAACTGTTCAAAAATCCCGCCTTAGCTGCCATGTATGGACGGTTGTTAAAAGAGGCCGAATCGGTTGGTGCGGATCGCGACACGCAAATCGAAGCGGCGCGCGAATGCTGGTACCAAGGCTTCATCGCCGAGGCCATCGATGCATTCTGCCAAACCACCGAGGTCATGGATACGTCGGGCCGTAAGCACAAAGCGCTGCTGACGGGCGCCGACATGGCGGGCTATAAGGCGCACTATGAAACCCCCGTGACTCTCGATTATCCGGCAAATGGCGAGGTCTACACCGTCGCCAAGCCCGGCCCCTGGACGCAAGGCCCCGTCATGCTGCAACAGTTGGCGCTGTTGAAAGGCTTCCCACTCGCCGACATGGATCCGACGGGTGCAGACTTCGTCCACACCATCATGGAATGCGCCAAACTGGCTTTCGCCGACCGCGAAACCTACTACGGCGACCCCGCATACTCAGACGTGCCGCTGGAGCATTTATTGTCGGATGCCTACGCCACCGAGCGCCGCGCGCTGGTCGGCAACGATGCAAGCTACGACTTCCGCCCCGGCGAGGTTGCGGGCTTCGGCCAGCACCCGGAACTGTTCGCCAAGGGCTCGACCATGAAGGCCGACGATCCCGAATCGCACGAATACGATAACATGTTCATCAGCCAAATGGGCCAAGCCCGGGGCGACACCTGCCACCTGGACGTCATCGACAAGTGGGGCAACATGGTCGCCGCCACGCCGAGCGGTGGGTGGCTGTCGTCCTCACCGGCGATCCCGGACTTGGGCTTTTGTTTGTCGACACGCGGCCAGATGTTTTGGATCGATGAGGGCCACCCCGATTGCATCGCGCCCGGCAAACGCCCGCGCATCACGCTGTCACCCTCGATGGCGCTGCGCGACGGCGAACCCTACATGGCGTTCGGCACACCTGGCGGCGACCAGCAGGACCAATGGCCGCTGCATATGTTTTTGCGCCACGTGCACCACGGCATGAATTTGCAACAAGCCATCGACGCACCGAATTTCCACTCGACCCACTGCCCAGGCTCGTTCTACCCGCGCGAATGGGACCCGGCGGGCGTCAAGATCGAGGGCCGGTTCAGCGACGATGTCCTCGACGACCTGCAAGCCCGCGGCCACCGGCTTTATGTCGAAGGCGACTGGGCCTTGGGCCGGGTTTCAGCCTGCGCGCGCGACGGTGATCTCTTGATGGCAGCGGCGAACCCCCGATTGATGCAGGGGTACGCGGCGGGGCGTTGATTCCAACGAATTGAGAACGATCAATGCCGCAGTCGTTCCCGCATGGTAAATACCACTGATCCTAACTTCCATAATTCCGAGGAGAACTGGCGTGTTGCGTAGAGCCGAAATTGCGGTCTGTTGGGCTTTGGGGTTTGGGTTGCTCGCCCAGGCCTTCGCTGCAGCCGCCGACGAACGCGAACCGATATCGCTGCCACCCGAAGTCAAAGAACGTTTTATGACCGAGATGCGCGGCCACATGGGGAACCTGGACGACATCCTTGCAGCCTTGGCCGAGGGCGACTTTGCCGAGGCGGCAAACGTCGCCGAAATCCACATGGATTTCGGCCATTCCATGTGGAGCACCATGATGGAACAAGGCATGTCCGCGGAACAAATCTTAGCCGCGAAGAAGCAAATGCGCGCCAAAGGAATGGGCATGGGTCAAGGCCAAGGCCAAGGCATGGGTCACGGAATGGGTCAAGGTATGGGTCGCTTCATGACCGAGGACTTCCGCTCCATGGGGGCGACGTTCCACGAAGCTGCCACCGCCTTCGCCACCCGCGCCCGCCAAGCTGCCTCTCCACCGACGGCGGCTGACTACAAGGAAACCACGGAAGTCCTCCAAGCGGTCACGTCCACTTGCCGCGCCTGCCATGATTCGTTTCGGGTTGAGTAAGACGCAACAGCATCCAACGTCGATTACTCAGAAAACACAAACACCGGACTGCTCCACGCCTGAAACCCGTCCTCCGTTGTGACGCAGACCCAGAGCGGGTTGTCTTTGGTGGCGTCGAGGGGGATTTCGACTTCTGCGGTGATTTCGGTGTGCGGGTTGTCTTCGGGCAGGCGGAAGGCGCGGATTTGGCGCTCCAGGCCGCCGGCGTCCATGATGGTATCTTCCATACCGACGTCCGTCAGCGGCAATTGCAGTGCGCCCAGGTTGGTGGCGATGTCGAGATTGCCGCCGGGCTCAGCCACATCATACCAAGCATCGAAGCCGCCGAAGTTGCCGGTGGTGACCGCGTTGAACACCACCGTGTCGGCGCCCTGCTGCTCGAACTTGCGTTCGGGGTTCCAGGCGTTGATGCGTTCCAGGCGGCGCAGATTGGTGCCTTCGAACTTCACGCGCCCGGTCCAGTTGGTCTCACGCCCCCGGCCCCGGTATTCCGCGCCGGCCCAAATGACGCGAATGCGCTCACCCAGGTCAGTCTTGTCGAAACCGCGTAGCGTTTGGATCACGTCCGTGCCATTGCGCACTTCGATGCGTTCAATCGGTGTCTGCGCGGCGGCCTCGATGCGCAGCGTCACCGACTTGGCGCCGCTTTTAACGATGTCACCCATCATGGCTTCTGAAATCTCCGACGTAGCGGTGTCGGGAAAAGCGTTGGGGTCTTGATCGTAGAGCGTTGCACCTTCGGGGAACGCAGCGCGCACGTCTAGGTGCAGGCGGGTGCCCGTCGTGCCGTAATGATGGCGGCGCTTGAGGCAATCGAAAATACCGTCGCGGGTGAGGTCTTCGGTGAGGAAACACGTAAGCCCGCCGTAAGCGCCAAAGCCCCCCGCACCTGGATAGCTGGCGCCCGGGCGGCCCTTGTGGCCGTCAGAATTGCACACAACGCCGGAGCGGTGGCCCAATGCGAAACCGTCCGTCAGCAGCCACTCGAACGAGCCCCAGGCAGAATGGATTTCCATGGCGGTTTCCTGGGTCGGATCATGGGCGTAAGCGATATCGGCGTAGCGCCCGCCGACGTGGGCGTAGATGACGCAGTCTTCGTCCTTCATGACGTCGAACAGGATATTGGCGTTCTGGGCGTCGGTATCGAGGTCGGATCGGTCGGTCAGCAACGCGTGCGACGAGCGCCGGATTTGCCGACCTTCGTTTCGGAAGAACACATTGCGGTCACCGCCCACCGCCGTATTGCCCGACCACTCATAGCCCGGAAAGGTGACGAAACGGTTATCTTCGTGGTATTCGGCGGTGAGATCGTTCAGGTGCGCCCAAAAGGCATTGTTGACCTGAAAGTCATTAGCCTGGTGGCTGGTGATGTCGAGGAAGGCGCAATCGCGGGCAAAGGTGAAATACTCGCGCGCCGTCGTCACGCCGATGGACTCACCGCTTTGGCCGTGTAAATCACCCCAGTAGCCCGAATATTTGCCGTCACGGATGATCAGCGGGTGTGAGCGCGCCAACTCGGTGCCGACCTCGTTGCGCACGGTGATGCGCAGCGTGCCGGGTTCATCGACGCTCAAGTTTTCGAACGAGACGGCTTTCTCGCCCAGCGGATAATCAAACGTATCGGGCAAGCCATTGACCGGGAGCGTGGTCTCAAACCGCACCCGGCCTTGCGTCAGGTGACTCGGGTTGCCCCAGGCATCCTCGGCCTTGAGACCGAACTGAAAGCGCTCACCAGGGCGGCGCAGCGACGGCAGCACGGCATGCCACCTGGCCGGCACGTCGGGGACGATCGAGACATAAGGCGTGCCCGGGATCGGCACGAAATGCCCGACCGCGCAGACATCGGCGGAGACCTTGAACTCCATGGCCGACTCGACAAAGGTTTGCATCTTCATACCGGGTGAGCCGCCCGACGTATCGCCAAACACAATGGTGATGGTGTCGCCTTCGCGCAGGCAACCGCCGGTGACGCGCACGGTTAGCGTTTTCCAACGCGGCCGCGTCCCGGCGGCGCGGCGAATGTAATCGACGTTCAACGGCACACCGGTATCGGTGCGCGCGGTGACATAGTTGGGTTGGGTCGGATCGTCGGTTTGCAGGCCGCCAGCGTCGCCGTGGATGCGGAACCCGACACGAATGGCCCCCGTGTCGTCCAGCCCATAGCGCCCCACGGTGTAGGTCAGGCGGAAGGACTGGTAGCTGCGCACCGGAAACTTGCCCTTGGGCTCGAAATCCACGTGACCGTACAGCACCGGGTCTTCGCCCGGCTGCGCGATGGGCCAAACTTCGCCAACGAGATCGGAGTCGGCCAAATTCGGGTAATTTCCAGGAGCATTATCAGGTGTTTGATCGTTCATAAGATGGGTTCCGGTTTCGGCGTTC
>JABIPG010000066.1 GCA_018698795.1 Rhodospirillaceae bacterium | reverse complement strand
TGGGTTCATCTTCGTAGCCAGTGGTATCTGTCACCGTCAGGGTCGGCGCATCGGCACGGGAATCAACCTCAATGGATACCGACTTGGAAATCGAGAAGGTCGCCATATCGGCGGTATCATCGCCATGCACGGGTTCACCGTCGGCTTCGACGTCGGTGGTGGTCGATGTGACGTCGAGATTGATCGTACCTTCGAAATTCTCGGGCGGCGTAATCGTCAGGCCGTCGAGCTGATCCGTGGTCAGAGTCCAAGTGCCGTCACCATTGTCGGTGCCGCTGGACAGGTTGGCGCCTTCGGGCACGCCTTCGATGGTGATGGAAATACTTTCGGAACCATCCGTATCCGACAGTTCAGTGAAGATATCGAGCGCAATAGCCGTATCTTCGTCACCACCTGGCGAGCTGACTTCAAGCGGAATCGCGTCAGCAACACCAAGCACGTCAACATGCAGCACGCCTTCGGTGGTGCCGTATTCATAAAGCAGTTCACCATCAGGACCGACTTCCGTGGCATCAGGCTCGTAGGCCGTGGCCGTTACGGTCAGATCGAAATCTACGTTCGAATCTGGCGGCGGTTGCACCGCCATGTTGGCCCCGACAAAGCCGGATGGGATCGACACGCTGCCTGAATCATCGACAGGCAGCTGCACCATAATCGGGTCACCGCCCGCAGGGGCGAACTCGACAAAGAACTTGGCGCCGTCGGGAATACCGGAAACCGTGATCGACAGCGTCTCGGACGGATCAACACTCATGGCCGATACGTCAAGATTGATAATGCCATCTTCAAGGCCTGCTGCGTCTTGCACCTCCAGAACCGGCGCATCAGCGCGATCATAAACTTCGACATCAAAATTCAAATGATCCACGGGTTCACCGCCACTGGCCGTGGTGAACATCGTTTCCGTATCGCCGTTCGAATCCGTCACGGTCGCTTCAACCGTCACGGTGAAATCTTCATCGTGATGCAGTGCCGGCGTCAGGGTCATGTTGGCGACCAATTCGCTCATCTGATCGGGCGACAGGCCAAGCTCGGCACTATCCATCGTAAAGGTGCCGTCACTGGGATCTTGCTCAATAGAAACAGGCACACTGATTTCGTTGCCGGCCGCATCGGTCGCCGTGTAGTTCGAGGTCAGCACGGCAAAGCCCTGACCTTCCGCCAAATTACCGTCGGCGTCGACGACGTGCGCACCGAACGGCACGCCAGATAGCGTGATGCTCAGGGTCTCCGAGCCGTCCGTGTCCATCAACGCGGCATCCATGTTGAGACCAATGGGGATATCCTCGCCACCGGCCACATCGACGGCCTCGATATGCGCCATATCGGCGACAGCTTCGAGGTCAAGATTGATCAGCGCTTGGCCAACCGGATCGCCGTCGGCATTCAACGCCTGCACATTGACAATCAATTCTTCGCCATAATCTTCGGGCAAATGCACGACGATCCCGGACATTTGATTGGATGCCAATTCGAACACGCCGTCTTCATTGGCGGTTACGGTTTGGCCATCAATTTCCAGGGTCGTTCCTGCCGGATAACCGTCAATGGAAATGGTTTCCGTGCCATCGGGCAACGCCAGGCTGCCGGAGGCGCCGGATGTACCAATCACGTCCAGCAGGTTCATCTCGAACGGTTGGTCTTCCACTGCCGGCATTTCAACGACCGACATACTCTGCACCACGCCGCCGGATGTAAAATCGAGCTGCTCAATGTTCTGCAGCACGTTTCTATCGCCCGTGACGCTGTTGATAACGGCAAAACCGTCATCGACCGGAACAATTTCATAGTCCGCGAGCGCACCATCAAAGCGTGCGACGTCATTGCCATAGCCGCCGGAAAGGATGTTGTTGCCGCCGCCACCGATCAGCACATCGTCGCCGTAGCCGCCTTCGATATAATCGTCACCAGCGCCGCCATCCAAAGTGTCGGCGCCGTTGCTACCGATCAGGGTGTCGTCGCCGGCACCGGTAATCACGTGCTCGATGCCGCTAAAGTTATCGAGATCGACCCACGGACCAACGGAATCAGCGCTGTCGTAGGCTTGGCCGTCTTTCATATTGATAACGATATTGAACCCGGCCTCTGCGTCAGCATAGGAGAGCGTATCGGTGCCCTCGCCGCCATCATAGGTATCGCTGCCTTCGCCACCGACAAAGGTGTCACTTCCGGTACCGCCAAATGCAACGTCATCGCCAGCGCCTCCCTCAATCGTATCGGAGCCTTGGCCGCCAACAAGAATATCATTCCCGTCGCCGCCTTGCAGGATGTCGTGGCCCAGGCCGCCAATGACGATATCGTCACCGGCTCCGCCATCAATGACATCTGCATGCTGAGATGCACCAACAACCTCATCGTCGCCGAGTACGGTCTCAATGCCTTCTTCGTCGGTAACCATGACAGTGCCGTCATCGCTCACCCGAACCGCCGTGGCGCCTTCACCAAACGACCCACCGATCATAATGTCGTCACCCGCGCCGCCGTCCAAAACGTCGGAACCTTCACCGCCTTCGATGAAGTCATTTCCTTCACCACCGAACGCCGTGTCATCGCCGTCACCGCCGGAGACCTTGTCATCACCGATACCACCGACCAACGTATCAGCGCCCGCGCCGCCGTCGATCACGTCGTCGCCCGCGCCGCCGATAACGACATCGTCGCCGTCGCCGCCCGAAAGCGTATCGTCACCGGCACCGATAACCGCATCGTCTGCTACAGTGGTGAGCGTAACGGTCTCGCCGTTTTCATCCGTTGTGGTGACGGTCTGGGTTACCACACCGTCATCCGATACGCTCACGGTCGTGCCTTCAGCAAGATCGCCGCCGACGATCAGATCGTCGCCAGTGCCGCCATTGACAACGTCATCGCCTTCGCCACCGGCAAGGGTATCGTTGCCCGCGCCACCATCAATCGTATCGTTGCCGGCACCACCAGAGATAAAATCATCACCGCCGGAACCGTTGAGAATATCATCGCCGGAGCCCGTATGGATGAAGTTTGAGCCGTCACTACCGGTCAAATTATAAGAGAGATCGGCATATTCGCTATCTGTGAGATCGAAGTCACCGGGCACATTGCCTTCGACCATGCCGGTGCCGACATTGTAGCTCGCATTGTCAATCCCTACAGGAACCGCAAGCAGCTCTCCACTCGGACCCGTTACCCATTGAGCGCCAGCAGGCGGATCGGGAATCAGGTCGTCTGGGTTAATGACTTCGTCGTCGGTCGTCTCGCCGCCGGTTCCTTCGCCATCGCCCGGGCCATTGATACCGTCTTGCGGACCAACACCGGCAAACGGATCCAACACCTTCATTTGGCCAAGCTCGCCGGCAACAGGAATAGCGCCATCCGAGCCGGGCTCCGGCTCTTCTTGGCCGG
>JABIPG010000205.1 GCA_018698795.1 Rhodospirillaceae bacterium | reverse complement strand
TATCGGGAACTTACGGAAATTTGGCAAATTCATAAGCACGTATTTTGTCCCGCTCAATCGCTGCTTATCTCAGGCAAAAACCGATGGCGCGACGAAAATGGAAATACAAAATATAGTCTCACCTGTAGCAAGAAATCTGTCCATTCTCATCCGCACCCTGGGAAAGCACGACACCTCTTCCGGTTCCGAACACGAATCGTCGTTGCGCGCGCACAAGAACCTCACGGATGCAATTCGTCTTGGAATTAGAAACTCAGGCGCTCTCATCTTCGAAAACGAACCGCCGAAAACGGGCGCAGCTGGCAAGGGAAAGGAGAGTCTCAAAGCGCAATGCATTCCCGAAAGCAGCCTAGCGCCCATACAAACTGATGCAACGAAAGGGCTACTGGATGTTCCCTCAATGTATGTCCTTAACGCCCTTTTGTTCGGCGCTGCCGGAGATGCCAAACAAGGCTTAAGCGTTCTTCGCAGCAAGAAAGACGACTTCCCATACGACATCAATTTCAATAATTTTCTTGCGCTTTTCGCCCTGACAGACCTCAAGAGTCATGAATTAGGTCTAGGGGCGTTGAAGTCCCATGTCGATGCTCTAAAGAAGTGGGAAAGCTGGGCGGCTGCCATCAATTATATGACCAGCACGAAGGATGCTATTCACAACGCACACCGACACCGTCTCATATTTGGAAGAATTTATGCGTTGAACCGATTGGTATATCGGACAGCGCTCACACATGCGTCGAAAGTCTATCCCGATGAAATGAAGGAACAATTGGATATTGCAGATGCCGCTGCTACGCAATTGCGGAATGTGCTTAAGAATGACGGGGCAGGATTGCGCGAGATCAGGCCGTATATGTTGACCCGATACAAACTGGATGATCAATTTTTGCTGGCCGCAATTAAAGACACCGTTGCGACACACGACATGGTGACGGGCGCAAAATCCAATCCGCTAAACCAAAAAAAGATTCGTGCGGCGCTCAGTATGTTCGAAGACAGCTTGAAATCGATTGAAAACTCAACAGCACCGAAGGCCGCAATATTGGATACACGTCGCATAACGCAACGTCACATATCCATCGCGAAAGGTCTCCTCGCGGGACGGTAAGGAAATGTAATCGTGGATTAGGTTCAGGCTGCTAAATATGGCCGGTGTAGGGTAAATTCCCGGCATGCGCTGCGAGCGTAAAAAGCGGAATCGTCAATAGCGCAATCCAAGCGGCGACAAAAATTCTGTTCTTTAAGCCCATCACTGAATCATCCTAAACATTCATGTTCAGCAAGGAATATATCCAAGTTCGCACAAATTGTCCACGTCGTGTGTTGAGATCACGGTGTTTTGACCACGCCGAAATCCTTTATTGCCCCACGTTCCGCGCCAGGACGTCGCGGAACATTTCGCGATCTGAATTTCCGCCCGACATGATCAGGCCGACCTTTTTGCCCGCCATTGTGTCGCGTTCCTTCAACAGCCCCGCCAATGGCCCGGCGGCGGCGCTTTCGGCGGCGTTGTGGGTATCGACGAAATAGGCTGCCATGGCATCCAGAAATTCGTCTTCCTCGATGCTCACGATCCGATCCGCACCCTCGCAGATAATCTTCACCGCTTGCGCATCCGGCGCCCGGCAGGCGACACCGTCAGCAATGGTATCGGCGGTATTGGTGCTGACGGGTTTCCCGGCATCGAAACTGAGCGCATAGGCCGGCGCGTTCTCGGCAACAACGCCAACCAATTTGGTATCAAGCCCCAACAGGTCGCGCACCGTAATCAGGCTGCAAATACCCGACCCCATCCCCACCGGCACATAGACCGTATCCAAATCTCTATGCGCCTCGAACAGTTCGAGCGCGTAAGTCGACACCCCCATCAACAGCCACGGATGGAACGCCGGCACCAAGTGCAGGCCGCGCTCGGTGGCCAATTCCATGGTGAATTCCAGTGCTTCCTGGAAATCTTCGCCATGTTCGATCAACTCCGCGCCAAAGGCTTTCATGGCAGCGTTCTTTTCGGGGTTGTTGCCGTGCGGCACGACGATCACGGATTTCATGCCCACGGCGGCGGCGGCGCGCGCCACCGACTGGCCGTGGTTGCCACGCGTCGCGGAAATGACGCCCGGGCAATCGGGTTCGGTTTCTTTCAGTTTGCTCAGATAAACCAGCCCGCCACGCACCTTGAAGGCGCCGGTCGGGGTATGGTTTTCATGCTTTACCCAAACCTCGCAGCCGGTACGGTTCGACAGCAACGGCCAATGATGCGTCGGCGTTGGCGGCATATGGCGATGCACGATATCGCGGCCATCGTGCACCTGGTCGAGTGTCAGTATCGGCATGCTTGCTCCTCCCGAAAATTGTATATCATCCACGCCGCGTGATGGCGATGCCGCCGACAATGGCCAGGGCTGCGCCCAAGATCACCGGTGTCAGGGTTTCCGAAAACATCCATGCGGCCAGCGTCAGGCTGATCACCGGCATGGCGAACTGGGTCGGGCCCAAGCGCACCGCACCGCCCCTGGCCAAAGCCCAATACCAAGCGATGTAAGCGATGACCGTAGATCCCACAGCCAGATAAAGCACACCGCTCCACGCCGCGTGCGGGACAGCTTGCCAGTCCAACCCGTGGCTCAGCATCACCAGTATCGGCAACTGCACCAACCCCGCCAATCCGACGCCCCAGAACGTGACACTGAACGTGCCGATGCGCCCCGCCAGCCGGCTGCCCGATACATAGCCGAAGGCCGCGCATAGCGTCGCGCCCATGCAAAACAGATCGCCCAGCACTGTTGCGCCCGCACCGGTATCCGCTTCGGCTCTGAAACCGATCAACACGGAAACCCCCGCAAAGGATATCGCCACGCCCCCCATCCACAGCCGGCCCGGCACGCGTTTCTCGGCAATAGCGCCGAAAAGCCCCGTAAAGATTGGGATTGAAGCATTGATCAACGCCGCATGCGCGGCTGATGTCAAATTCACGCCGATACTGAAAAGCAACGTAAACCCGACAAATCCACCGAGCGCCGAATAAGCGAGTAACGTCCATTCGGTTCGGCTACCCGGCAGTGGCAGCCGCAACGCCATCGCCGCTGGCACGACAACAACCGCTGCCAGGACGGTGCGTAGAATTCCCGCTACCATGGGATCGAGCCCCGTGACGGCGACCTTGGTCGCCGCCGGTGTCGCGCCCCAGATCAACACAGCCACCGCCGCCACGGCGTATGCAGGCAGCAGACTGGGAGCGGGTATTGCTTCTTGCTTGACCGTCATGGGATGCCGCTAGAGCATATTTCGAGAATACGGAGACGCTGAGACGCGGTATTCCGTGTCGTGGCTAGGAAGGCCGCGCGCTGCGATGCTGGCGCATCGCGAGGGCGGGCTGACGACGTCCATGGCACGCAATACCACGCCTTTGGTGGTCAAAGCAGCCCTTTGGCATCGTCGACGACGCTTGCCGATGCCCCACATCGCCTGCGCATCGTCTCCTAACCAAAGGGCTGCTTTGACCATCTCAGTGACTCCGTATTCTCGAAACATGCTCTAGTCTTTTGCGCCCGGATGCTGTGAGCGGTCGCGTGGCAATAACTGCTCGGTCAACATGTCGTTGGCGATCACGTCGCGTACTTCATCAGGATCGAGATTGTGAGCGTCAATTTGATCGGCCACAGCCTCCATGATCAGATCGACATCACGCATCAGCTTCAGGCGCTTGAGGGAATCATCGTGACTGATCCCCATGGAGGCGCCAAGCAGTTCCATGTAATTGACGAATTCGAACGGCCATGCGCCCTCGTGGGCAGCCAGTTCGCGGTGGTCACCATGATACACGCTGACCAACGCGTTCACGCCCGCACGTTCAGCAGCGCGCATGTTTTCGGCAATCAGTTTTTTGCGAAATTCCGGCAACGGCCCCAACGAGAACATCGTATAACCGGCGCGCGGCACGTCGGGCGGCAACTCCAGTTCCACCACCTCAATTCCGGGAATCGCCGACAGCAGGTTGACGACACTTTCCGTTACGCCGGTGGAGCCCGGGAACTCACACAAAGCAACCCGCTTGTTGACGCTTGTCTTTAACAATGGCCGCAACTCATCGAGCCGCCGCGCCAGATAAACGGGAAACATCGCAGTGTCGAAAGCTTGCGTCGCGGCGGGCTCTTCGAACTGCATTTGGCAGGTCGGGCACCATGACAAGACCTCTGGCGCACGCGTGGCGGCGTAGCGTTTGATGGTCTGATCCAACTGCCGCCCGCCGTTGGCGATATCGCCCTGACGCATTTGCAAAACACCGCAGCAATTGGCCGGGCCGCCATAGACCTCATAGCTGACATCCAGTCGGTCCAGCACATCGAGGCACAACAATCCGATGTGTGGGGTTTTGGGCATATTGCAGCCGGTGTAGAAAATCAGATCCGGCGGGGTGTCGCGTTCCGGGTGCGAGGATGGCACCAGGCGCTCAAGCACATCCGGCGGTGATTGCAGACGCGAGATAATTCCGGCGCTGCGGCTCATTTTCTTAAATTCCGCCTTGCCGGCTTCGCGCTTTTCCAATGTCGGTAGGTCGCGCTTCATGGCTCGGCGCGCCAACAGCAGCATGAAACGCGGGTTAATGCCGTGCTCACAGACCGTAAGGCAATTGCCGGTGCCACAACACACACTCGCCCACGTTTCGGCGGCACTATCACCATGTCCGGTGCGCAAGATATCCACCACCCCTGCCGCCACCGTTTCCGGAGCCGTACTAATGCTAGAAACACCGGGCGTCGGGCAGACCTCAACACAAGCGCCACAGGCGGTGCAGGCATCAAGGATACCGACAGCCCGCTCATCAAGCGTACGCTCAAACTCAGTCAGGGTGGGTTCATCGCTCACAAGAGACATCGGAACACGTTTACCGCTATCGGATCAAGCCCGCCAAATCGGTTTTGATGCCTCACGCTGCGCTTGCGCACGGCTAATGCCCATATCTTGCAATTGAGTGTCAGTGATGGACCTGAGTGCATGACGCGCATTGGCACGGTGCTGCCAGACCAACAAACAATACCAGACCCACGTTCCCACGGCAGCCGGAGCTTCCCACAGGCCATGCAGGGCCTGGGACAATGTGGTCGCCGCATGGTGGCGATAGCGCCGTTCCGCGGCGTCGATACATTCAAACTGTTCCATGACATTGTATCCTTTCGTTTTGATATTGTATCTATATAATTGACACATTCTCCGGCACAATGTATTTATTGTTACCATGACAATATGGATGCCCGACTTGGCCAAACGCCAAGGCCCGAAGTACCTGGCGATCGCAGATGCCATTGCCGATGCCATTTCCCAAGGCATGCTGCCCGATGGCGCGAAGCTGCCACCACAACGCAACCTCGCCTATGATTTGGGCGTGACGTTGGGCACCGTGACCCGGGCTTACGCCGAGGCCCGCAGGCGCGGCTTGGTCGGCGGCGAGGTCGGTCGCGGCACATTCGTGCAAGGATTGGATGCCACTCCGCCCGACGGGTTTATCGCACTTCCCCAGGAGAGCGACGGCGAGATCAACTTCGCCCACGCAACCGCGCTTACGGCGCAGCCGGGGCGGCAGTTGTCCGAGACCTTAAAAGAGGTCGCAGGGTTGCCTGAGATTCAGCAATTGGTGGGCTATCAATTCGATACCGGCCTGCCGCACCACCGCGAAGCTGGCGCACATTGGCTGCGCCGTGCCGGCCTAGGAGCGACCCCCGAGAACATTGCCATCACGAATGGCGCGCAACACGGCATTCTGGTGGCGTTGATGGCCTTGGCCCAGCCTGGCGATACGGTTCTGGCTGAGGCGCTGTCATACCCCGGCTTCATCCAAGTTGCGCAGCAATTGGGGCTCAAGCTCGAGCCGGTTGAGATGGACGCGGAAGGCATCATCCCCGAAGCCCTAATCGAAGCCCAGCACCGAACATCGGCGCGTTTGCTCTATTGCATGCCGACCATCCACAACCCCACCGCCGCGATGATGTCGCCGACCCGCATGGCAGCGTTGGCCGAAGCCACGCGGGCGCTTGATCTGACGATTTTGGAAGATGATGTCTGGTCCGGTCATATCGAAGATCAAGCGCCACCGCTATCGACCTTGATCCCGGAGCGCGCCTACTACATCACCAGCCTTTCGAAAACTATGGCCGGCGGCTTGCGGGTCGGATACGTGATGGCGCCCAATAACCATATTGAGCGCATTCGATCCATGGTGCGCTTGAGCGGTTGGCTGACCGCGCCATTGATGGCCGAGATCGCCAGCCGCTGGATCAACGACGGTACCGGCGAAGCTCTGGCACGCTGGCAGACGGAAGCTATGGCAACCCGCTTCGCCATTGCAAATGAATTCCTTGCTGACCTGAAACCGAAGCACCACCCCGCCGGACACTATGTCTGGCTTGACCTGCCCGAACCATGGCGGGCATCGGATTTCAAGGCGGAGGCTGAGAGCCGCGGCGTTATGCTGCTGACGGGAGAATCCTTCGCCGTCGGACGCGCACCGGCGCCACATGCGGTGCGTCTGGGCATCTCAAAACCCGACACCGATGAACAAGTTCGCCGCGGTTTGGAAATACTTGCCGATATTTTAAGAGCAGGCCCGGGCGGCGCTTTACAAGCTATCTAGCTAATCGGAAATTGTATGGCCGTGATTGAGCGGCCCGTGGCCGCTGCCGTATCCGGGCGCGGTGCGAATGGCTTCTTGCACGTAGTCGCGCGCGCGTGCGACGGCTTGAGGTAGCTCCAAACCCTGCGCCACGCCAACCGCACAAGCCGACGCCAGCGTGCAGCCGGTACCATGGGTATGCGCCGTTTCCTGTCGTGGACTGGAATAAATTTCGATGCGCCCACCCTCGATCAACAGATCGGTGAGGACATCGCCCTCCATATGCCCGCCCTTCATTAACACTGCCTTCGCGCCTGCATCAATCAGCGCCCGTCCGGCGGCTTCCATGTCGTCGATGTCGGCAATACTTCGGGCCGCCAGCACTTCGGCTTCGGGAATGTTGGGTGTCAGCAACGTCGCCATCGGCAAAAGCCTGGAAATCAGCGCGCCACTTGCATCGTCCTCCAACAAAGCCGCGCCGCCCTTTGCGACCATGACCGGGTCAAGAATGATGGGGATTTCCGGAGCATATGCTGACAACGCATCGGCAACGGCCTCAATGGCCGCAGCATTACCAAGCATGCCGATCTTGATAGCGTCGGCGCCGATATCTTCCAGCACAACGCGCATTTGCTGGGCGATGAAATCGGGCGGTACATCGTGGATGGCATGAACGCCGAGCGTATTTTGCGCCGTCAGCGCGGTAACAGCCGTCATGGCGAAGCCGCCAAGGGCCGTGACGGTTTTGATATCGGCCTGAATGCCCGCACCGCCGCCTGAGTCGGATCCGGCGATAATCAGCACGCGGCCTTTCATCTGGCTTAGTTTCCGGCTGACAGGTTGGCGGCTTGAGCGATGGCATCGGCAATGTCGCCAACCACCGCGTCAATAAGCCCTGCGTTCTCACCCTCGGCCATGACCCGCACCACAGGCTCGGTGCCCGATTTACGGATCAGCAATCGCCCGCCCGAACCCAGACGCTCTTCGCCTTCGGCAATGGCGCTTTTCACCTGCGCGTCTTCCATGGCGTTACCACCGGTGACCCGGACGTTTCTTAATAGCTGCGGCATCGGCTCGAAGCTGCGGCAGATTTCGCTGGCCGCTCCCTGCCCTTCGACGACTGCCGCCAACACTTGCAAACCGGCGACAAGGCCGTCACCGGTCGTGGCATGGTCCCCCAGCACGATATGTCCCGATTGCTCACCACCCAGATTGTAGCCATGGGCGCGCATGTGTTCGACCACGTAGCGGTCGCCCACTTGCGTACGGATCAACTCCAGCCCCTTGGCGCCCAAGTGCTTCTCTAGACCTAAGTTGGACATCACGGTGGCGACCACGCCGCCACCTGTCAGTTGCCCAGCCCTGTTCAAACGCTCAGCAATCACCGCCATGATCTGGTCGCCATCCACCAATTCGCCCTTCTCGTCGGCGACGATCAATCGGTCGGCATCGCCATCAAGCGCCAACCCGATGTCCGCGCCATGCGCCACAACCTGCTCGCACATGAAAGCCGTATCGGTAGAGCCGCACCCCCGGTTGATATTGAAGCCGTCGGGCTCGACACCCACGGGCACCACATCGGCGCCCAGTTCCCACAATACTTCCGGCGCCACCTTGTAAGCGGCCCCATTAGCGCAATCGACCACGACCTTCAGGCCATCCAGGCTGATGCCGCGTGGGAAAGTACGTTTAACAAATTCCGTATAGCGTCCGACCACGTCATCCAAACGCCGCGCGCGACCGAGATGATCTGGTGTGGCTAGGGTTGCTTCAATGCCGCTTTCCATGCGTGCCTCGATGGCGGCTTCCATTTCGTCGGAAAGCTTATAACCATCAGGCCCGAAGAACTTGATACCGTTGTCGTGATACGGATTGTGCGACGCCGACAGCATGACGCCTAAATCCGCACGAAGCGAGCGCGTCAGCATGGCGATGGCGGGCGTCGGCATCGGCCCGACAATGATCACATCCATGCCCACCGAAACGAAACCCGACGTCAGCGCCGGCTCCAGCATATAACCCGACAGCCGCGTATCCTTACCGATAACCACACGATGACGATGATCGCCGGTGATAAACTCAGCACCAGCCGCCATGCCCACGCGAAGCGCGATCTCGGCGGTCATGGGCGCGGTGTTGGCGGTGCCGCGAATGCCGTCGGTACCGAAATATTTGCGGGTCATGAAACTTTCCAAAAAATCTTGTCGTCGCGCTGCGCGCTCAACCTGTTATAGCGCTTCCGCACAAGCGGATCGCGTCACTTTTTATTACAATATGCTTCTTAAGAAAGCGTTTTCAGGCCTTGGCCGCGTTGATGGCTTCCCACACATCCAACGCCTGACGTGTCTCGGCAACGTCGTGGACGCGGAAAATCTGCACACCCAATGCCCGTGCCGTCAACGCCGCGGCGATGGAGCCCGGTGTGCGGCGATGTGCGCTCGCCTCACCCGACAGCCGCCCGATAAAGCTTTTGCGTGACGCGCCCAGCACCACCGCACAACCAAGCGCATGAAACTCATCCATGCGCGCAATGATTTGTAGGTTGTGATCCAACGTTTTGCCAAATCCAATGCCCGGATCAACGGCAATGCGTTCACGTGAAATGCCAGCTTGTTCACAGGCTTCGATGCGCGCCGCCAGATAGTCACAAATATCACGCGGCGCATCGTCGTAAGTGGGATTGGCCTGCATGGTTTGCGGCTCGCCCTGCATGTGCATCACCATCACCGGCACGCCGGCATCAGCCGCCGCATCCAACGCCCCCTCACCGGTAAGCGCCGTGACGTCGTTGATGATGCCCGCGCCTGCCCCAACCGCTTCGCGCATCACGGCGGCGCGCCGGGTATCGATGGAGATCAATGCGTCACCAGCCACCAGCCCCTCGATAACGGGAATGACGCGCGACAGTTCTTCATCGATGGAAACAGGGTCGGCGCCGGGCCGGGTCGATTCACCGCCGATGTCGAGGATATCCGCACCGTCATCCAGCATGGTATGGCCACGCGCGATGGCGTCTTCGACGCGCAGCGCCTCACCGCCGTCGGAGAAGCTGTCAGGCGTTACGTTGACGATCCCCATGATACGGGGCTTGTCGAGTTTGAGACCGGCGAAAACGGATACCGGGTGAACGGTCTCCGTCACCCTTCGGGCTGCGGCTTGGCGCCGATGCCGGGGCCGCCTTCATCCTTTTTGCCGTCTTTCTTCACAGCGCCAGATGTCGGAACGGAGGCCTTAAGGCCGCCTTCCGGCGGGGTCACGTCGTCGTTTTTGCGGACGATTTCCTCACCGCGCAAAAGCATATCAACGTCCTCGCCGCTGAGGTTTTCGAACTCCAGCAATCCCTGGGCGATGATCTCAAGCTGATCGCGTTTCTCGACGATGATCCGCCGCGCCTGCTTTTCGGCTTCATCGATAAGGCGGCGTACCTCTTCGTCAATCAACCCAGCCGTGGTCTCGGACATATTCTTCTGGCGCGCCACAGAGTGACCTAAAAACACCTCTTCCTCATTGTCGGCATAGCGCAACGGTCCGAGTTTTTCGGAGAAACCGAATTCCGTAACCATGCGCCGAGCGATGCTGGTGGCCTGTTGGATGTCATTACCTGCACCGGTGGTGATGTTGTCCTTGCCGAACACCAGTTCCTCAGCAATGCGTCCTCCGTACATGATTGCCAGCAACGATTTAAGCTGGATTTCGGATTGGCTCAGCTTGTCACGCTCTGGCAGGCTCATGGTCAGGCCCAAGGCGCGCCCGCGCGGGATAATCGTGACTTTGTGCAACGGGTCGGTTTGCGGCATCTCGATGGTGACCAGCGCATGACCCGCCTCGTGATAGGCCGTGAGTTTTTTCTCGTCCTCGGTCATCACCATGGAGCGGCGCTCGGCGCCCATCATCACCTTGTCCTTGGCGGCCTCGAAATCGGACATAGTAACGACGCGCTTGGTGGCGCGCGCCGCCAGCAACGCGGCCTCGTTCACCAAGTTGGCGAGGTCGGCGCCGGAAAACCCGGGTGTGCCGCGCGCGATGGTGCGCGGATCGACGTCGGGCGCCAGCGGCACCTTTTTCATATGCACTTTGAGGATCTTCTCGCGGCCCAGGATATCGGGGTTGGGCACCACGACCTGACGGTCGAAGCGACCGGGGCGCAGCAAAGCGGGATCGAGCACGTCGGGACGGTTGGTCGCGGCAATCAGAATGACGCCGTCGTTACCTTCAAACCCGTCCATCTCGACCAGCAATTGGTTGAGGGTCTGTTCACGCTCGTCATTGCCACCACCCAAGCCGGCACCGCGATGGCGGCCAACGGCATCGATTTCATCGATGAAGATGATGCAAGGCGCGTTCTTTTTGCCCTGTTCGAACATGTCGCGAACGCGCGAGGCGCCGACACCGACGAACATCTCAACGAAGTCGGAGCCGGAAATGGTGAAGAACGGCACATTGGCCTCGCCGGCAATGGCACGGGCCAACAGCGTTTTACCGGTACCCGGAGGGCCCACCAGCAAACAGCCTTTCGGGATTTTACCGCCCAGGCGTTGGAATTTCTGCGGGTCTTTCAAGAAATCGACGATTTCTTCAAGCTCTTGCTTGGCTTCATCGATGCCGGCAACATCGTCAAAAGTGACGCGACCGGATTTCTCGGTCAACATCCGCGCTTTTGATTTGCCGAAGCCCATGGCCTTGCCGCCGCCGCCTTGCATCTGGCGCATGAAGAATATCCACACCCCAATCAAAAGCAGCATCGGGAACCACGAAATCAGAATGGAAAACAGCGTTGGCGAGCCTTCGTCGGACGGAGCTGCCGTGATCTTGACGCCTTGCTCGGAAAGCGTTGTCACAAGGTTTGGATCATCTGGCGCATAAGTCTGGAAGGGGCGACCGTCACGGAAGTTACCGCTAATGGCGCTACCTTGGATTTTGACGTTGTTGACCTCGCCGGATTTCACTGCGACCAGAAAATCCGAAAATGCCAATGCATTGTGCGGCGCACGGTTAGATGAGCCCTGGAAAAGGTTGAACAGCGCGAAGACCAAAAGGCCAATCACCACCCAAAGTGCCAGGTTTCTATTGAAGTTCACGCTTTCTTCCTTTCCGTGGTTGTCGCATCCGCGACCGTACCCCATAGAAATAGTACGGAAACCCGCTTACGCAACAAAAAAACCAGCATTTGAGGCGACATGAAGCGGACAAAAATGCACTTCGGCCAAAGTATCGCCGGGGCCGCCCGGAGTTCGCGTATAATTTAAATGCGGCACGGCGAGAACGCCACTGTCGTCAGCAAGCGCCGGCAGCCCCCAGAACGCCGACCGTGGCATAGCCCCGGCAACCGGCGGAGAGACGCGCAATTCCGGGCTTTCGGCAATGACACAGCGCCAATCGTCCGGAGAAAAAGCCCGCAGGTGCAGGCCTCTATCTGTTGCTGCGCGCGCGTTTCCAAATGTGACGGAAAAGCGCTGGTCCCAATGCAAAGTCAAACCGGGTTTAGGGCGCACGGGTGCGGGCAAGTTGCGACGTTCTCGAAATACGCCGATATCGCCGGACCGTGCTTCAACCAGACAATTCCCAAGCGTCACCGCCGGTCGAGTTTTATTGAGGATGTGGGCACGCAGACGCTCAACACCACCGCGCGCCGGCCTATGGGTCAACCCGCCCACCGCCGCCAACACCCGGGCCAACGCCCGCAACGCCAGATCTTCGTGCGCATCGGATAAACCGCGCCGATCAATTCGGCAAAACCCGCCTGCGTGAAATCGGCAGATTTCGGCCAGCAATCGATCAGTATCGCGTTCCAACACGGTGCGCGCCAAGCCGTAACGCCTGGAATTTTCGGCAAGAGCCTTAGAATCCCAGCCTTCCCGCATTTCCTGGCGCACCCGCACACGGTCGAAACGCAAATTCAGGTTGGACGGATCATCAAGCCATGAGTGGCTTTCTCGGTGCAAGGCATCACGCAGGCGTTCGCGCGACATGCCAAGCATTGGGCGTAACAGGCGACAATGACGCAATTCGCGTTGGGCGCTCATGCCCGCGAGACCATCAGGGCCGCTGCCCCGTTGCAGACGCATCAAAAAAGTTTCCGCTTGATCGTCGCGGGTGTGGCCGAGCAGCAGATGGAGCGCACCGTGATCGCGGCACCAATTGTCCAGTAGGCCGTAGCGCGCTTCACGCGCCACTCGCTGGATGTCGCTCGTCGGCTTGTCGCCCTTCCATTGCAAAATTTCATGCTTAATGCCGCGCGCGCGCATCCACTCCCCGACGCATCGCACCTCGGATGCAGAGTCCGCTCGCAAACCATGATCAACAGTCAGGGTGGTCAATCGGCCGCCAGTCGCGCGAACCCAATCCTCGGCCAGCAATACCAGCGCCATGCTGTCACTACCGCCGGAAACGGCCAGCACCAAATGTGGTGTGGCTTCAAACGGCCCAAGCGCCGCCATGCGGCGCGCAAATTCGAGAGATAATGCTGAACTCACCAAGGTTTACGGGCAGCCTGCCCGTTTGCGTTCGCGCGCAAGCCCGGTCTTGATACGGCTGGACGATTGCGCGAAGTCGGCGGCAACTTTATCGAAAGTGGCGCAGGCCTCGTCCTTCTTGCCTAATTGCGCCAACGACATCCCCAGCTTCAACAGCATGTCGGGCGCTTTGGCACCCTTGGGGTCGGTCTGAAAGCCGTCGAAAAACACCTGCGCGGCTTGCTGATAGTCAGCTCGCACATAGAAGGTTTCACCCAACCAATAGCGAGCATTGCCTGCCAGTGGGCTCTTGCCATGATTCTCAATAAACTGCTTCAAGGCGATTTCGGCCTGATCATAATTGGTCTGGCGCAACAGGTTGAAGGCGTAGGTGTACTGCTCCTTCGGTGTGCCGGCCGGCAATGTGGCGCCAGCCGTTTGCTGCGCGGCAGCGGGTGTCGGTTGCGCTTGAACAGAGGTTGGCGTAGCGGCCTGTGCTTGTACCTGAGCAGCTTGCACCGACGTTCCCGTGCCCGCACGTGTAGCCTGCACGGCCTCGACCGCCTTCGCAGACACGGTCCCGAGGCTTCCCGGTTGTGTGGCCGATGCCGTGCCCTGTGTGCGCGCCGGTGCGACTGACACAACACTTGGCGCGGGCGCAATGGTTCTCGCCTGCCCGGTTTGCGGTGTGACGGCAAACCCTTGTGGGGCTGCCCCAGGCGTCTGGCTCACCGGCGCCGCACCATTGATGCCAAGACGGCTTTCAATCACGCCCAGACGGTAATCTATATCGCCGACAAGCTTGTCGAGGCGTTCCGTAATCTGACGCACGCGGTGGTCCAGCTGCTCTTGGCCGCCGGTTGCGGCGCGTAAATCCTGCTCTAGCGCATCCATACGTTGGGTGAGGCGTGCAGCGGCGAATTTCGGCATTGCCGGTGCCGGTACGCCGGGTGATGAAACACCACCGCTCGCCGGAGCCTCGCCACGCGACAATTGATAATTCAGAGTCTGAATGTCGCGCTCCAGCCGGTCCAACCGGTCAAGCAATGCCGACACGTCCTGAGCCCATGCTGGCCCGGCAAGTAAAAGAAAACCGAGGAATACGGGTGCAATTGTGCGCTTCATCGTCGTCATGGTCATTCCTTATCCCCTACCGGACATTCGAGCGTCGCCAAACGTGGCGCCGTGGATGGCGACATGGCCAGCATGAGATGAGTTCTGGGCAAAATTATGGCGCTTGCCCGGCTCGGTCGAAACCGTAGGGCAAGCGCCATATAAAATCGTCAGATCCTGCGGCTGAGTGTCAGCTGCCAGCGCCGGACACTTTGGTCACGCCACGGCGGTTCTGCGACCAGGCTTCCTCGTTGGAACCGAGCGCCACCGGGCGCTCTTTACCGTAGGAGATGGCCTTGACGCGCTCCGGGTTGACACCGGAAGCCGTCAGGTAATCTTTCATCGCACTGGCGCGACGCTCGCCCAAAGCCAAGTTGTACTCACGCGTGCCGCGTTCGTCACAATGACCTTCAACAACCACGGTCACGGACGGGTTTGCTTTCATCCACGCAACTTGCTTATCCAGCACGGAGCGCTGATCGGGGCGGACGTTGAATTTGTCATAATCGAAGAACACACGATCACCGACGTTGACCACCAGATCTTGCTGGGAACCGGCCATAATGCCGGTCTTTTTCATCATCGGCTTCGCCATTGTTTTTGCAGGCGTTGTAGACGCGCCGCCACCGGACGTCTTGGCACTTTCTTCAGTGGCGGTTTCGCAAGCACCGAGCAAAGCAACGGCGGCAAGGACACTCAGAATCTTGATACGCATGTAAATCTCCCCCTTATCGGGAATTTATTAAATCCATGATCACGCTTTGGCACAGGCAACGATACAGATTCCCGCCAATGGGCGTGTCTTCCTGAAGTCTTAACGAGCTTGGAGGTCGAATCCAAGTGTTTTTTTAACTAAACCCGTTGAAACACAAAGACATTACGACAACATGACAACCCTCACCCACCCAATGCCCAAAATCGAAATCAGGGAATCAAAGGTGACCAAGCCGGGTCCGATGCATCCATCGGTGTAACCACTTCGCGTTCGTTGTGTCCCGTCAGATCAACGGACCACAACCGCGACTTACCGCCGGTGCCATCACGATTGGTTCGGCCTTGGCGGAAAAACATCAATACACGCCCGTTGGGCGACCATGTCGGCGCTTCGACCAGAAAATCCTTGGCCAACAAACGCTCGCCAGTGCCGTCTGGATACATAACGCCGATATAGAACGTACCTTTGGATATCTTGGTGAACGCAATGAGATCACCGCGCGGCGACCATACCGGCGTCGCGTAACGCCCTTTGCCGTGGCTGATGCGATGCACGCCCGAACCATCGCCGTTCATGACGTAAAGCTGTTGTGAGCCGCCGCGATCAGAGTTGAAAACGACCTGCTTTTGATTGGGCGAATAACTGGGTGATGTGTCGATGGCCGAGTGATTGGTCAGGCGTTTGACGCCCCGGGTACTGAGATTCATGACGTAAATCTCAGTATTGCCATCCTTGGCCATGCTCATGATGACGCTATTGCCGTCCGGTGAAAACCGGGGCGCGAAGGTCATGCCGGGGAAATCACCCAAGATTTCCTGGCGGCCCGTATCGATATTGAAAATGTAAACGCGCGGCAGGTTGCCGTAGTACGAGAGATACGTGATTTCCTGCAATGTGGGCGAAAACCTGGGCGTCAGCACCAACGAGCCGCCGTCGGTGAGGAAGCGGTGATTGGCGCCATCTTGGTCCATGATGGCGAGGCGCTTGATCCGGCGGTTCGGTGGGCCTTGCTCGGCGATATAGACGACGCGAGTATCAAAATAGCCGTCTTCACCGGTAAGACGCTTGTATATGGCGTCGGCAATGATATGTGCCACACGGCGCCAGTTGTCGGGGATGGTAAAATACGCGAGCCCCACCATTTGTTGTTCCGCCAACACATCCCAGAGCCGGAATTCGACACGTAACCGGCCATCAGTGACAATGTGCGCGCGGCCATGCACCAAGGCCTGCGCGTTGATCACCCGCCAGTCGCCGAAGCGCGGCAGAGATTTGATATCCTCAGCTTTCTGAACAAAGGCCTTCTTGTCGATGGTCTTGAACAAACCCGAACGTTCCAAATCTGCGGCAATTACCCGCGCCATGTCGGCGCCGTACTGAGACGGCAGCGAATTGGCCCCGACGAAATCGGTCACCGCCACAGGGATGGGTTCCACCACGGCCTTGGTGATGTCGATCTTGAGCTCTGCTCTGGCTGTCCCTATGGCCGCCACGCAGATGATCATCAATAGCGCCAGCAGCGCACCTAATCTTGCCGTCGTTTTGGCCCGTGTCATCGTCAAAACATATCCCGTGGATTGAAGTTGAGTGTCATGGTCTGCCATTGCTCGTATTTCTCGGGCGGCAGCTTGAGCGGATTGCACTTGGGATTCAAGACCGCTCTTCGCGCGGCCTCCGCAGAAATCCGGAAAAACCGGTCGGATATCATCCTCGCTGAGTCCTTCACCTTCGCCTCTCGCACAGTCCCATCCTTGTTCATCACCACATGAATGGCGATGTTGAGGTCTTTCGCTCCCTTGGCGCCGGCCGGCAAATTCCAACACCGACTGATCTGTCTGCGCACCAGGTCAATTTCGCTAATCGACAAAGGTTGCGCCGGATTGTGTCGTTTTGATGGTTGCTGTTTCAGCGCTTGAGCAATGGATTGGGCGAACGAAGGAGCAGCCTTCTCTGGCTTTTTCTCATCCTTTTCTTGCGGCCGCGGCACCGGAGATTTTTTCAATTCCTCAATGGTTTTCAACACCGATTCGAACCGATCTGGCGGTTTTGGTTTGCGGGGCGGCTTGCGCTTGGCGAACTTGGGCCTCGGTTCGGGCTTTGGCTCAACCTTGGGTTTCGGCTCTGGTTCCGGCTCCGGTTTTGGCTCGGGCTCGGGCTCGGGCTCGGGCGCGGGCTCGGGCTCGGGCTCTGGTTCTGGCTCAGGTTCTGGCTCAGGTTCGGGCTCAGGTTCGGGCTCAGGTTCGGGTCTCGAACCTTCTTCCATTTCTTTTAGTAGTTTT
>JABIPG010000067.1 GCA_018698795.1 Rhodospirillaceae bacterium | reverse complement strand
CGATGCGGCTGATGGATATGGTCAGAGCGCCATTTCCGTTGACGGTGCCGCCGATGACTTCACTGTCAGTTGTTTTTTCCACCGGCAGCGGTTCACCGCTGATCATCGATTCGTCGATAAAGCTGGTTCCCTCAAGGATGATGCCATCGACCGGTAAACGCTCACCCGGCCTGACAAGCACTCGCTCGCCAATGGCCAACTCGCCAGCGGGCACCTCGCTAATCACGCCGTCCCGCTCAACCCGCGCCATCGGCACTTGCAGTCCCATCAGCTTGCGAATGGCCGCCGATGTCCGGCCCTTGGCCAAGGCTTCCAGATATCGCCCAAACAAAATAAGCGTCACAATCACGCCCGCCGCTTCGAAATAAGCGACCGCGGTTCCGGCTGGAAACAGCCCCGGCGCCGCCAAGGCCAGTACCGAATACCCATAGGCCGCACCTGCGCCGATCATGACCAAGGCGTTCATGCCCGGGCTGAAGTGCTTGATCTCGGACCAGCCGGCTTTGTGGAAATGCCGCCCGGCATAGAAAAGCACCGGAGTGGCCAACAGCCATTCCGCAGCCATCCAGCTGCGTTCGGGCAGCAGGCCAAGCATTGCAGCATCGAGCCCGTTAATCATGCGGCCCATGGCGATGGCGACTAGCGGTGCGGTGAAGACCAGGGCCAGCATCAAGGCGCGACGCAAGGTGTCGGTCTCTTTTTCGCGAGCGCGCTGCTCGCGGTCATGTCCGATGGCATCGTCGAGTTTAATCTCGCTCGCCGTGTATCCGGCATCGGTGACGGCACGCGCGATCTCGACCGGCGTCACCAGCCCAGGCGTATAGGTGATATGGCCGCGATGCAGGGCCAAGTTGATCTCTGACGTGATCACGCCGTCCAGCGCCAACGCTGCTTTCTCAGCCCGCGACACACACCCTGCGCATGACATGCCTTCGATATTGAAATCGGCGGTTTCAGCTGGCACCTCGAACCCGGTTGAACTGATGGCATTTACCAAAGCCGCCGGTTGGGTGGCCGATGTATCGTAGGTAATGTTTGCGCGCTTGGTGGCAAGATTGACCTCTGCATTCGAAACGCCATCAACAGCCGCGAGTGCTGTCTCAACCCGCGACACGCAACCGGCGCAGGACATGCCCTCAATGCTGATGGTCAGCTGATTTTCGGCCAAGGCAGTCTTGTCCATTCGGTTTCAAACCTTCCACTTCACTATAATGTTTAATATATAGGATTTCCAGCGGGGGGAAGGTCAAGCGCATGCTTTATAATTGTGTCAGCACGATGCTTTACCAGCGCTTGCCCGGCGCTTGCCCGGCGCTTGACCGTTCCTGATCGACGTACGATAACCTGCCGGTATGTTTTTGCTTATCGATAACTACGACAGCTTTACCTACAACCTTCTCCATTATATGGGCGAAGCGAGCACTGATGTGGGCGGCGCTGATGTGGTGGTGCGCCGAAATGATGCGATCTCCATTGATGAGATCAAGACCATGGCACCCGAAGGAATCGTCATTTCCCCCGGTCCCTGCGACCCCGACAAGGCGGGAATATGCCTTGATGTCGTTGGCCAATTGCAGGGGCAGTTCCCGATATTCGGCGTGTGCCTGGGGCACCAGTGTATCGCGCAGAGTTTCGGCGCTGAAATCGTCCGCGCCCCGGCGCCCATGCATGGAAAAATGAGCGCCATCACGCACCGTGGCACGGCCGTATTTACAGGCGTCCCTTCACCGTTCCAGGCGACCCGTTACCACTCCCTGACGATTGCACCGGGCAGCGTACCCGATTGCCTCGATATCACGGCTGAGAGCGAAGACGGCGTTATTCAGGGCGTCTCTCACAAGACGTTACCGATCCACGGTGTGCAGTTCCACCCGGAAAGCATCGCGTCTGAGCACGGCCATCAGGTTCTCAGGAACTTCATCGAAATATCACGCGGGAGAAACGCCCCATGAGCGACGAAATCAAACCCATTCTGGCCCGCGTCGCCGACGGCCATTCGCTAACGGCGGAAGACTCCGAGATGGCGTTCAACATAATAATGGCTGGCGAAACGACAGACTCGCAGATGGGTGCATTTCTGATGGCGCTTCGGCTGCGCGGTGAATCGGTCGAAGAGATCACCGGCGCCGTCCGGGCCATGCGCGCTAAAATGCTTACGGTTTCCGCGCCCGCCGACGCTATGGATATCGTCGGCACCGGCGGTGATGGGCTGGGGACTTTCAATATTTCAACCGGCGCGGCGTTTGTGGTCGCTGGTGCGGGCGTGCCGGTCGCCAAGCACGGCAACCGCGCTGTGACGTCTAAATCCGGCGCCGCCGACGTGCTGACGTCGCTGGGCGTCAATCTCGAATGCAGCGTGGCGCTGATCGAGAAGTCCATTGCCGAGGCGGGTATCGGGTTCATGCCGGCTCCACGCCATCACAGCGCCATGAAGTACGTGATGCCGGTGCGGCAATCGCTGGGTATCCGCACGATCTTCAACAACTTAGGTCCGCTCTCCAACCCCGCCGGCGTAAAGCGCCAGTTCACGGGTGCGTTCGATCGCGCTTGGATTGAGCCCATGGCCGAAGTGTTGGGTATTCTCGGCAGTGACGTTGCCTGGGTGGTGAATGCCGCTGAAGGCATGGATGAGATGAGCACCACAGGCGTCACCTATGTGGCGGCTTTGGAAAACGGCACGGTCCGTACATTCGAAGTGACGCCCGAAGATGCCGGCCTGCCGCGCGCCAGCCTGGATGATTTGAAAGGTGGCGATGGGGCGTACAACGCAGCTGCGATCAATGCATTGGTTGATGGTGAAGCCGGCCCCTACCGCGATATCGTGTTGATGAATGCCGCCGCCAGCCTGATCATCGCCGACAAGGCCGATGACCTGAAGGCCGGTGTGGCGTTGGCGGCTGCGGCCATCGATGATGGCAAAGCGCGGGCGGCGTTAGACAAGCTGATCGAAATCTCGAACTCTGGCTCATGAGCGACGTTCTCGCCCGCATCTGTACCGACAAACGCGAGCATATTGCGGCGTGTAAGGCGGCGTCGCCGCTGGTCGATGTCGAGGCGCGCGCAAAGACGGCCTCAAGCCCACGTGGATTTGCCGCAAACCTGCGCCGAACCGTTGACGGCGGCGGTTATGGCCTCATTGCTGAGATCAAGAAAGCGTCGCCGTCCAAAGGTTTGATCCGCGCTGATTTCGACCCGCCTGCCCTGGCGCGCGCTTATGCAGCCGGTGGAGCCAGTTGTTTGTCGGTTTTAACGGACACGCCTTATTTCCAAGGCGCTGATGAGTTTTTGGTTGCGGCGCGCGATGCCGTCGAGCTTCCGGTGCTGCGCAAGGATTTCATGCTCGATACCTATCAAGTTACCGAAGCCCGTGGGTTGGGCGCGGATTGTATTTTACTGATCATGGCGGCGCTCGAAGATGCGCAGGCCGGCGAATTGGCATCGGCGGCACGGCATTGGGGGATGGATATTTTGGTCGAGGTGCATGACGCAGCTGAACTCGACCGCGCACTGGTGTTGGATAGCGACCTGATTGGCGTCAACAACCGCAACCTAAAAACGCTGGAGGTCGATATCGCCATGACTGAGCAACTGGCGCCGAATGTTCCTGCGGACCGCACGTTGGTCAGTGAAAGCGGCATTTATACGCCGGCGGATCTGGCGCGCATGGCAGACGCCGGGGCAAAATGTTTCCTGGTCGGCGAATCCTTGATGCGCCAAGATGACGTTGAGGCGGCGACACACACCCTACTCTCACCCAATGACTTGGCGGCATCAGCATGAGCGGATTTACCCACCTGGATGACGACGGCAACGCAGTGATGGTCGATGTCTCCGACAAAGATATCACCGAGCGCACGGCCACGGCAAAAGCGAGTGTGATGATGCGGCCCGAGACCCTGGCGCTGATCATGCAGGGCGATGTTAAAAAAGGCGACGTTTTATCGGTGGCGCAGTTGGCCGGCATCATGGGTGCCAAGAAGACCCCCGATTTGATCCCGCTCTGCCATCCGCTGAACCTATCGTCGGTGACGGTGGACCTGAGTTGTGATGCGGACCGCAACGCGGTCGATATCACTGCATCCTGCAAGCTATCCGGAAAAACAGGTGTCGAGATGGAAGCCCTCACGGCGGCCAGCGTTGCAGCGCTGACGGTTTACGACATGTGCAAGGCCGTAGACCGGGGCATGCGCATCACCGAAGTTAGGTTGGTGCACAAGTCGGGCGGCAAATCCGGCACGTTCGAGGCGCAATGATGAACAAACCCGCGCAAATGCTGGCTGTCGATGAGGCGCTGGAACGCGTCACCAGCGCGTTCTGTGTGTTGTCGGCGGAGCAAGTCGCGCTGCCTGACGGGCTGGGCCGGGTTTTGGCCGAAGACGTAGCGGCACGCCTCACCCAACCGCCCGTCGCCGTTTCGTCGATGGACGGCTACGCCGTGCGTGCCGAAGACGTGGCCGACGTGCCCGCAACCCTGACACAAATCGGCATGTCGCAGGCAGGCCTTGGGTTCGGCCGCAGCGTCGGTCCCGGCCAATGCACCAGGATTTTCACCGGCGCGCCGCTGCCCGACGGCGCCGACACCGTGATCATCCAGGAAGTGACCGATGTTGCCGGCGATCAAGTGACGATCAAGGAAAGCGCCGCTGAGGGTGCCGACATCCGCCCCGCGGGGCTGGATTTCCGTGAAGGCGATGTGCTGCTTCGCGCTGGCAAACGGCTGACGGCGCGGGATTTGGGGTTGGCGGCGTCCATGAACGTACCATGGTTGAGCGTCCGACGCCGGCCGCGCATCGCTATCTTGGCCACCGGCGATGAATTAGTGATGCCGGGCGAGCCCAAAGGTGACGATCAGATTATTTCATCCAATTCGGTGGCGCTGACAGCCTATGTACGGGTGTTGGGTGGCGAGCCGATTAATTTGGGTATTGCCCGCGATACAGCCGTTTCGTTCCGGCAATGTTTGGCGGGGGCCGCCGGCGCCGACGTGTTGGTGACCATCGGCGGCGCGTCGGTTGGCGATTTCGACCTGGTGCGCCAGGTGCTGGGTGAAGACGGGCTTGACCTCAATTTCTACAAGATCGCCATGCGACCCGGAAAACCGCTGATTTTTGGGCGTTTGGGTGATGTTTCCGTGCTGGGACTGCCGGGTAACCCCGTGTCCGCCGGCGTGACATCGGTGATTTTTCTTCGTGCTGCCATGGCGGTGATGTTGGGGCTCGATGCGCAAGCCATGCCCGATACAGCGACGGCAAAACTGGGCCGCGATTTACCGGCCAACGGTATGCGCCAAGATTACATGCGCGCCACATTGAAGGCAGGGCCGGCAGGCGAGATGATCGCATCACCATTCGAGCGTCAAGACAGCGCCATGATGGCGCGGTTTGCCGAGGCCAACTGCCTGGTGGTGCGTCCGCCGGAGGCCCCTGCAGCGAAGGCCGGAGATGCAGTGGAGATTCTGCGTCTCGATCTGGGCGCTGGCGCTTTTTAATCTAATAGCGGTAATTATTGATACTTGATCTCTTTTAAAGCGATTGTGGTCGCTCGAACACACTTGACACACAACGGGAACTAAATTAGAACATAAGTGAACATTTATTGCTCATTGAAGCTGGAATGAACACCATGTTGACCCGTAAGCAGCACCAATTATTGTCCTATATCGATAAAACGCTCCGTGAATCGGGGATTTCGCCATCCTATGACGAAATGAAGGCGGCGCTTGATCTTAAATCGAAATCGGGCATTCACCGGTTGATCACGGGACTTGAAGAACGCGGGTTCATTCGCCGCCTGCCCCACCGGGCGCGGGCGCTTGAAGTGCTTAAACTGCCGGAAAACATGGAGGGCGGCGCACCGGCTGTGCCGCTGAAGCGCAAAAGCAACTTTGCGCCAAACGTAATTAGCGGCGGTTTCAGCGACAAGATTGGACTGCCGGGGGCACCGGTCGGCGATGCGGTTGCGGCGGAAACGTTGCAGTTGCCGCTTTATGGTCGCATCGCGGCAGGAACGCCGATTGAAGCATTGCGCGATTCCACCAACAGCGTCGATGTCCCAGCGGGCATGCTCGCATCCAGCGCAGAACACTACGCGCTCGAGGTCGAAGGCGATTCGATGCTCGAGGCCGGTATTCATGACGGTGACACAGTGATTATTCAACGCACTGAGAACGCTGAAAACGGCTCAATCGTTGTGGCATTGGTGGAAGGCAGCGAAGTCACGCTCAAACGCTTGCGCCGTAAGGGTGCATCGATCGCGCTGGAACCGGCCAATAAGAACTACGAAACCCGTATTTTCGGTCCCGATCAGGTGCAGGTACAGGGACGACTCGTCGGTTTGATGCGTAATTACTGAGCGATTTAGTGCGATCCGAGACGCCCAAGGGGACTCCCAAGGGGACGCTTGGGACGTGAATCATCCGGTTGTACGGTCCAGGGGCGTTTGCCGCGTTGTTCATTGACGCTTTCCACCCGAATTTTATCTTTTTCAAGCCACACAGCATGCGCGCCTCTTCGCCATAAATCGAACCGGTCGACCACCACGGCGGCGGGGCAACGCCCGCGTACCGGCAACGGTGAGATTACCGCATCAGCCTGCCAGCAATCCTCCGCAAGCGCCCTTTCGTGTCGCACCAAAGCGACTTTCTTGCCGTTATGTACATAGAGGCAGCCCGCGATGTCGCATTGTAACCGGCCCGCCAAGGCCGGGCCGGATGCGGGCCAAACCAAAGGTTCGGCGTTACTGGCCAGACGCCGGGCCCAGATGTCGCGCTCGAACGCATTTCGCCGACCATGCGACACCACAAGCTGATTGTCGGCGCTATGAATAGCGGTGATGCGGCCCCTTGCATCGATAAGGATATTGGGGTGTGAGGTGATCACCAGCGGTATCAGACCGGCAGCCATGGCGCCGATGCCGGCGTACCGGGCACGCCCCTGCCAGATGCTCATCCACAACCCGCCCAGCGAGACGACAGCCAGGCTCCAAACCGGCATTGCCGGCATCAAAGCTACCGCACCGGGCCAGCTGGAGACGGTTTTTGCGACTTCGACAACACCGGCAATGCCCCATCCCATGGGAACCAGCCCCAACTGTTCGCCGCCAATCGGCATTAACAGCATACTGACAATGGCCCAAGGCATAACCCACAGTGCTGTTAATGGTACCCCCAACAAATTGGCGACCAGTCCGAAATCAGCGAACCGATTGAAATGAAATATCGCAAACGGCGCTGTCGCGGTACCGGCAACAAAGGTCGTCAACAACACACCACTCAGGTACAACAACAGGTGATTTGTAACACGCCGCCATGGCGGTCGATCTCGGTGATGTTCGTGAGGGCGCCGCATGGAATAGCCCTCGTAAACAGCGACCAACGCCGTGACGGCGGCAAACGACATTTGAAAACTGGCGCTCAATAAGCTTTCGGGTTGCACCGCCAATACCACCAACGCCGCCCATGCCACCGCACGCATCGATAACCCACGCCGATCGAGAAGAACGCCCAACAACGCGATACTCAACATCAAGAACGCGCGTTGCGTCGGCAATGTTGCGCCTGCAATCACAGCATAGCTGAACGCCCCAGCGAGGCCGCCGATTGCGGCCCATTTTTTTGTCGGAAAGCGAAGCGCCAAGGTCGGAACCAGTGCCGTTGCAGCTCGGATTGCGGCGAACAGCAATCCCGCCACCAGTCCGATGTGCAGCCCCGAGATTGACAGCAAGTGCGCCAGCCCGGAATCGCGCATGGCATCGACGATTTCAGGTGCGATGGCGCGGCGTTCTCCGGTAATGAGCGCCGCGGCGACGCCGCCCTGCTCTCCAGGCAGCGCATCGATGATTCGCTCGGTCATATGCTGTCGAAAACGTGCGATCCAGAAGGCAAGTGACACGCTCTTGGCGTGCTCGGCTTCGGCGGTTATCGACATTTGGCCGATGCTAAAGCCAACACCTCCGACGGCCTGAAAATAGGAATGGCGTTGAAAATCAAATGCACCGGGCATGGCTGGCGGAGATGGTGGAGAAACGATGGCTCGGCCTCGGACCCAGTCGCCCGGCGAGATATGCGGCTGCCGGCCTTTCAGGCGCAGACGAATGTGTTTAGGAGCCTCGTGGCGAGCAAGTGCGTTGATATGGAGGTGCCCAATGGTAATTCGCTGTCCGTCTGAGAACGTTTCAACCGAGGAGACCTCCCCACTGACCATCGTCGGCCCCCCACGACTTTGCAGCATCTCAGTGCTGACGGACATCGTCCGCCATTGTGCGGCAATAAACCCGACCGCAACCACGAGCGTGACGGACGCAACGAAAACCGCTTTGAGGGCCTGCCTACGCGCGAACCAGAGCATACCGCCGGCAAGCACCAGCACCGGTGCCGTTGACCAGACCGGGGGTTCAAACGGAAGCGCGAAATAGCCACCAATCCCCATCCCGAACAGGACCGGAATCCACAATGCCAATCGTTCACGTTCACTCTTCCAGGGGTCGAATATGTTGCCCATAACCGGCAACCGTAGGTAGCCGGCACGTCAGTGGTCAATAGATGATTGGAATTGACGACTTTTTTATTAGTGGACGTAAATAAGGCCAACATCGGCAGTCGAGAAAATCTCACCGCCAAATGGAACCCACAATCCTGTCTCATGGTAGTCGTAATCGCCCTTTTTTAAGGGCACGACATGCAACTCAGCGACAGCGCCTGGAGCAAGTGCCACGGCATTGATGCACGGTGCATCGACAGGCTTGTTGTTGTAAACGGCTTTCAAAATGGCAATGTCACGGAAAAACAACGGCGCGCGGAAAGAGCGGTCGCCAGCGTCATTGTTGGTAACACGTATGATGTAGGGCTTCTCGTGCCACAATGTGATGAGACCGGATTCGTAGCGGCTATCCGTGATGGTTTCCTCAATGACCGTTGCTTTGTTCCAGTCAGCCTTAGTGGCCGGCGAATTGTCGGTCGTGCAATACTTCTCCGGCATGGTATCAAAACCGGAGGTGAGCAGCGCATTGTCGCGGGTCTCACGGGTGAGATTGAGGCATCCGGAAACAGTTCCGACCAACAGCAATGCTAATAAAATACGTGTCATTGAATTCGCTTTCGAGTCTTTAGCTCGGACTTCAGATCGTAGTTTACCTATCCGTTCTCCCATAGCAAACCGTAATACAGATGCGACCGAGACGAGGGTTCTTCTCACAAACATATTGAGTTGGCGGTCGGTTCGATAATAAGCATCGTAAATTCAATGTATTAAGGCTTGTTTGACAGTGGTGAAAAAAAAGTTGCACGCCGTGCTGCAAGTGCGAAAAGAATGTGATAAAAGTCAGTCCGCAAACACTCGTTACAGTATGGAGCAAAGCTCACAATCATGACCGTCATCACGCGATTCGCCCCCTCACCCACGGGATTTCTGCATATTGGCGGGGCCCGAACCGCGTTGTTCAACTGGTTATTTGCCATGCATCACCAACGTCACGGCGATGGCGGTAAGTTTCTGCTGCGGATCGAAGATACAGATCGCAAACGCTCCACGCAGGAAGCAGTGGACGCTATCTATGACGGCATGAAATGGCTGGGACTGGATTGGGATGGTGAAGCCATTTCGCAGTTCTCGCGCGTTGAGCGCCACCAGGAAGTGGTCGAAGAGATGCTGACGGCCGGGCATGCGTATAAATGCTATTGCAGCCCCGAAGAGCTTGCTGAAATGCGCGAGATAGCCCGTGCTGAAGGCCGCAAGATGATGTATGACGGCCGCTGGCGCGACCGCGATGCATCCGATGCGCCTGCGGGCGTAGACCCTGTTATCCGCCTGAAAGCGCCCAGTGATGGCCAAACGGTGATCCGCGACCTCGTACAAGGCGAGGTGTCGGTGGAGAACGAAACGATGGATGACATGGTGCTGTTGCGTGCAGATGGTACGCCGACCTATATGCTAGCGGTTGTAGTCGATGACCATGACATGGCGATCTCCCATGTCATTCGTGGTGACGATCACTTTACCAACGCATTCCGCCAATCACAGATTTTCAACGCCATGCAATGGGCCGCACCGGAATTTGCACATATTCCGCTGATCCATGGCGCCGATGGCGCGAAACTCTCGAAGCGTCATGGCGCACTGGGTGTTGATGCCTATCGCGACATGGGTTTTTTGCCTGACGCAGTCTGCAACTATTTGCTGCGCCTGGGCTGGAGCCACGGCGATGAGGAAATTATCTCCAGGGATCAGGCGGTCGAATGGTTTGGCCTTGGGGCCGTCAACAAAGGTGCTGCGCGTTTCGATATGGACAAGCTGACCGCAACGAACGCCCACTATATCCAAAATGGCGATGATGAGGCCCTGGTTCGCTTGATCATGCCTGAGTTGCACTCTCGGCTTGGCGACAAGATTTCACCGCACGCCGAGAATTGGGTCCGAGGCGGGATTGGTGGATTAAAGCCGCGCGCCAAAACTGTAACGGAACTTATTGAAAAATCAGAGATATATGCACTGGCGCGTCCGCTTTCATACGATGAGAAAGCAGGCAAGTTACTAGACGTGGACGGCTTGAAAAACCTCAATGGATTACGTCGGAAACTAGAGGATATCGCCGCCTGGGACGAAGACAGCCTGGATGCGTGCGTGCGAGCGTTCACCGAAGAGGCAGGCATCAAAATGGGTCAAGTCGCACAGCCGTTGCGAGCCGCTTTGACGGGCACGACGGTATCGCCAGGCGTGTTTGAAGTCCTTGCCGTATTTGGCCGCGATGAGGCACTAGGGCGCTTGGATGACGCGCTCACGGTGTCATGACATCTGTGTGACACGCGGACGTTACCGCTGTCGCGACTTGTTAAAAACGTGAAAATCGGACAAATTGAGCCCGATTTTGAAAAAGATGTATGTAAAGAGAGGAAGGGTATTACATGAGCGAGCAGGATAAATCTCACAACCAAGGTTTTACGTTAACGGATAATCGTACCGGAGACAGCTATGAGCTTCCGGTCATCCAAGGCACGACGGGCCCTGACGTCATTGATGTCCGCCGCCTCTATGCGGAGACCGACTGCTTCACTTACGATCCCGGTTTTACCTCCACCGGTAGCTGCGAATCGAAAATCACGTTCATTGACGGTGAGAAAGGCATTCTGCGCTATCGCGGCTACCCCATCGATGTGTTGGCCGAAAAGTCCGACTTCATGGAAGTATGCTATCTACTGCTCTATGGTGAATTGCCGTCGCCTGGGCAGAAGAAGAAATTCGAGCACGATATTTCCTATCACACGATGCTGCATGAGCAGATCAACAATTTCTTCCGTGGGTTCCGGCGTGACGCCCACCCCATGGCGGTGATGTGCGGTGTCGTCGGCGCGCTGTCGGCTTTTTATCACGACAGTACCGATATCAACGATCCAAAACACCGGATGATCGCCTCCTATAGGCTGATCGCCAAAATGCCAACCATTGCGGCGACGGCTTATAAGTTCTCGGTCGGGCAACCGTTCATGTATCCACGCAACGACCTCAAATATGCGGACAACTTCCTCTACATGATGAACGCCACGCCGTGTGAGGATTATAAGGTCAATCCGGTCCTGGCGCGCGCCATGGACCGTATTTTGATCCTGCATGCCGACCACGAGCAAAATGCTTCGACGTCGACCGTGCGTTTGGCCGGCTCCAGTGGCGCCAACCCGTTTGCCTGTATATCGGCCGGCATTGCATCTCTTTGGGGGCCGGCACACGGCGGCGCCAACGAAGCCGTGCTTAACATGCTGACTGAGATTGGCAGCGTCGATAAAATTCCGGAATTCATCAACAAAGCCAAAGACAAAGATGATCCGTTCCGGCTGATGGGCTTCGGGCACCGGGTTTATAAAAATTTCGATCCGCGCGCCCAGGTCATGCGCCAGACATGTCACGAGGTTCTCGACGAGTTGGGCGTCGAAGACGAACCGTTGCTCGATATCGCCATGGAACTGGAGCGCATCGCGCTTGAGGACGAGTATTTCGTCGAGAAAAAGCTGTATCCGAACGTCGATTTCTATTCGGGCATCATTTTCAAGGCCATGGGCATCCCCACCAGCCTGTTCACGGTGTTGTTCGCCGTGGCGCGCACGGTCGGCTGGGTCGCGCAATGGAACGAGATGATTGAGGATCCGTCGCAGAAAATCGGCCGTCCGCGGCAGCTCTATACCGGTGATGTCGAGCGCAATTACGTGTCCTTGCACAAGCGCTAAACAACACGTCTACCCAGTTAACGACGGCGCCGCTTTATGCGGCGCCGTTTGTTTTTGTCTGAAGGATATGGCGGATCGTCTCCGCTGCGCGTTTATTTGGCGAAATGGTGCCGTGACCCAGAATCGCAAGCGCCGCTTTGTAATCATGCTTTTGGGCGGCACGCGCGTCGGGCGTTGAGAACAGTGTCTCCAGTGCGCCGGCGAGTTTATCAGCGACGCAGTTCTCCAAGATGAGTTCGGGGATGGCCTCACGCTTCAAGATGATGTTGATCAAATTGACATAAGGGGTTTGGACGACTTTACGTGCCAGCAGCGTCGTCAACGTCGCCAACTTGTAACCGATCACGCTCGGCGTGCCCGCCATCGCCAATTCCAGCGCGACCGTGCCCGAAGCCGCCAGCGCTACATCCGCGGCTGCGAACGCGTCATATTTTTCCTGATCGGTTTTCAAGACATGCACTGGTGTTGTCAAAGAGGATGTTCCGGTTAAAACCTGATCATGCGTTGCCGGCACGGTTGGGATGAGGACCTCCAGGTTAGGAATCGCGCGGTGCAGCTGCTCCACCGCTTCGGTGAATATCGGTAGCAACCTGCCGACCTCACCGGCCCTGCTGCCAAGCAAAAGAACCAAAAGCGGCGTATCTGAGGGGATATGATGTTGATTGCGAAATGCTGATCCGTCGCCTTTGTCGGCGCCGCTTTGCAATACAGGATGACCGACGTAGGTGCAGGCCAATCCATGCTTTTCAAAGAACGGTGGCTCGAACGGCAGCAGCGCTAACAAGTGATCCAGAAATCGAGAGACTTTCTCCGCCCGCCCCGGCCGCCAAGCCCAAACCGTAGGCGCGACATAATGCACCAACGGGATGCCCTGCCCTTTTAATTTCTTTGCGACCCGAAAGCAAAAATCCGGTGCATCGATGGTGATCAAGACATCGGGTTTTCGGGTGCGGACATCGGTGACGGTTTGATTGATCCGCCGTATTAAACGCGGCAGTCGCGGCAACACCTCGGTCACCCCCATGACCGACAACTCCTGCATCGGAAACAGGCTGTTAAGCCCGGCCTCCGTCATCATCGGTCCACCGATACCGGCGAACAAAACCTCGCCGTCCAGATCGTCGCAGAGTGCGCGCATCAATGGCCCGCCCAGGCGATCACCGGACTCTTCTCCGGCAATCAGGTAGATCATCGGTCGGGGCACATCGGTCATGCATCAATTCCAATAACAAACAGACCGGCTTGATCCGCGGCGGCGACAATAGCCTCGCGGTCGAGCAAGATTGCACCACCGGCACTCACGGCAATGCCCGCAAGGCCTGCCGCTTTTGCTTGTTCAATGGTTTCACAGCCAATGGCGGGCAAGTCCACACGCCGGTCTTGAGCCGGTTTTGTGACTTTGACAAGCACGCCGCCGATGGCCTCGGAATGGTGCCCAGAGACTGCGAGATCGTTTAGCATGGCAGCGGTGCCACGGCGGTCCTCTTGAGCCACGGCGACGCCATCCTTGGCGACGACAGCTTGGCCTTTGTCTTCGGCACCCAGCGCTTTTGCCGCTAATTCTCCCACCTGAATGTCGCACATATGACTGTCTGAGGGTGCTGTTCTGGAGATGCATCCCGACGGAGCCAAGATGTCGGGTAGGACATCATCCGCACCGACAACCCGAAACCCCTCTGATTCCAATGCCGAGATGACTGCGCGCAGCAACGTATCATCACCCTTGGAGAAGACAGTCGATCGCATGAGAAAGTTAGCGGACCAAAGGTCGGGCCGCAGCGCCGATAGTGGTGGTTTGCGGACACTGCCGGCGAACACTAAGTCTTCCGCACCTTCTGCGCGCAGACGCTTGATCATCCCACCGGCGGCACCGATACGATAGGCCGCGTTGGGGACAGAGGTGAAATCATCGAGGTCCGCTTGGTCGCGCAAAACGATAACAAAAACCGGTCTACCGGATTGTTTGCAATGCTTGGCGAGTTGGCGCGGCAACCAACCGCCGCCGGCGATGATGCCGAGCTTAGGCAGCATCTTCCAAGGCGGGTTGGCAGATGGCGCGGGATGAGTTGGCCTGGATAAAATCGACGATTTCCATCACTGGCTCGTTGTTGCTGAAATCCTCGGCAACATCCTCAAGGCGCTCACCAAGCGTGCCCTCCAAGGCAAAGATCAAGCGGTAAGCTTTACGCAGATCGTGGATTTCCTCACGCGAGAAATTGCGTCGTTTCAGTCCAACGATATTCAAGCCCGACAGCCGCGCCCTATTGCCGATAACAGAGCCATAGGGAATGACGTCGTGTTCGATCCCGGACATTCCCCCAATCATTGCATGTCTGCCGATACGGACAAATTGGTGGACCGCAGACAAGCCTCCGATGATTGCCCATTCGCCGACATGGACGTGGCCGCCTAACGTCGCATTGTTGACCAGAATGGCGTTGTCTTCGATCTGACAATCATGTGCAACGTGCGCGCCCACCATGAACAAGCAATTGTTTCCGACACTGGTCAGCATACCACCGCCCTCGGTGCCGGGGTTCATGGTGACGTGTTCACGAATTACGTTGTTGCAACCGATTTCCAACTTTGACGGCTCACCGCCGTACTTCAGGTCTTGCGGGCAATGCCCTATCGACGCGAACGGATAGATGCGGGTATTGGCGCCGATATGGGTCCGTCCATCGACAACCACATGCGACATCAATTCGACACCATCGTCGAGGGTTACATGTTCGCCGATCACGCAGTACGGGCCGATCTTAAGGCCGCTTCCAAGCGTTGCGTTTGGCGAGACGACGGCAGTCGAGTGAATTTCTGACATTGAGTTTCCCATCAATTATCAACGATCATGGCGGAGTACGTGGCTTCCGCCTTCAAGACACCATCAACAATTGCCTCGCCTTTGAACTTCCAGACATTGCCACGGCTGCGTTGTTTAACGATCCGGAGTTCGACGCGGTCACCAGGCACCACCGGCTTTCGAAAACGTGCCTGATCGACAGTCATGAAGTAGACCAGTCGGTTTTCTTTCTTGCCCATTGTATCGACGACCATCACGGCTGAGGTTTGCGCCATTGCCTCGACGATCAACACGCCTGGCATAATCGGGTGGCCCGGGAAATGGCCCTGAAAAAACGGCTCGTTGATCGTAACATTCTTAATGCCGACGGCACTTTCACCGGCAACGATATCCCGCACGCTATCAATCAAGAGAAACGGATATCGGTGCGGGATCATATCCATGATTTCGTTGATATCCAACGATCGGGAGTCGGTGGCCATTTCACTATCCATGTTCGCCAATTACCTCTTCTTCACCAATCTTTCAACGAATGCCAGTTCACGCAGCCATTGCCGCATGGGTCTAGCGGGAAAGCCGGCAACAACGTTACCCGGCTGGACGTTTTTAGTGACGCCGGATCGTGCTGCAACCTGAGCGCCATCTCCGATTTGAAGATGGCCTGCAAACCCTGTCTGCCCGCCAATCATGACACCGTTTCCAACCACGGTACTTCCTGAAATACCGACCTGGGAAACGACGACACAGTTCTTGCCGATCTCCACGTTATGGCCGATCTGTACGAGGTTGTCGATCATTGTACCGGCGCCAATGACCGTATCAGGGCCAGCACCGCGATCGATTGTCGTATTGGCGCCGATTTCGACATTGTCTTCGATCATAACGCGCCCGAGCTGCGGCACTTTCACGGCGCCTGTTGAAGAGATGGCAAATCCGAAACCGTCTTGGCCGATGCTGGCGCCCGGAAAAATAGTAACATGCTGACCGATAATGCTGTGGCTCAATGAGACATTGCTACCAATATTGCTATCCGCCCCGACGACACAGCCTGTACCGATCACGGCGTTGGCTCCGATGTGGCAACGGTCACCGATTTCCGCCCGTTCTAAAATAACAGCTCCTGCGCCGATGATGACATCCTCGCCGATAAGGGCCGAGTCAGCGATTGGCGCCTCGCTTGACGCCTCGGGGTGTTGGCGGGCTTCCGGATAAAACAATTGCCCGATTCTGGCGTACCCCAAGTAAGGTGCATCCGTCACCAGCAGGGCCATGCCGCCAGGTGCTTTATCGACCATTTCCGGATCCACGACACAGGCCCCAGCGGCACTTTTGGCGAACTGGCTTACATATTTCTTGTTGTCGAGAAAACTGATGTGATCGGGGCCAGCGAGTGATAAGGCGCCGACGTCATGCATCAGTTGATCTGGGGAGGCACCAATGAGTTCGGCATTTGCCGCCTCTGCCAGTTGGCTCAACGGAATGGGCGAGGAAACCGAGAAAAAACGTGGATCGGCCATGCTTGTCAGTCGCTAGGTTTCTTGACGGGTACGTCCACTAGTTCTTTGTTGAGGCGAGCGAGCACCTCGGCCGTTACATCAAGTCCGCGTGCGACCAGTACCGTTTGGGCGCGACGCAATACCAGCGAAGCGTTTCGGCTTTGCGCAATATTGGCGACGATTTGGTTCATGCGTTCTTCGACCTTAACCATGGCTTCGACTTGCGCCTGATCCAATTGCCGCTTTCGCTTCTGCACCAACTTTTGAACGCCGATGACACGTTGTTCGAACTGACGCCGCTCTTTCGCGAAGGCCTCGGGAGACAGTATTGTTCGCTTTTTCGCCAATTCCTGATTGGCAGACCGGAGGGCACTTTCTTCCTTTTGGATACCGGCTTGGAATTCCTTCCGATAGCCGGCAATTTGCTCTCGTATGTTCTTTACGGCGACTGAATTTCGTCGGATGTTCTCGATACTCATGACGATCACACGAAGCGGCGCCTCCGTGCCCGACGCCGGCGGGGCCGTCTTTGATTGTTGAGCGGCAGCCGACCCGCTGTATAAAAAACCAAACAACAGAAGGAATAAAAAATATTGGCGGGAAATCAAAATGCTCTCCTAGAATTGCGCACCGAAATTGATCCGAATAAGTTCAGTTTTATCGAAACTCTCTTTCGCAAGCGGGATACCCGCATCAAT
>JABIPG010000068.1 GCA_018698795.1 Rhodospirillaceae bacterium | reverse complement strand
CGGATCATCCTGTTTGGCGTTGCTGTCGCGGTGTTTTTTGCCGCGCCGCCACCCGTGGGCGCGCTACGCTCGTTGCCGGCCAAGGCGCAATTGGTCAAGCCGTTGCAAGCGGCCGAATGCAACGAAGTGCGCCGCGCCGTTGAGGACGGCCTGCCCGTCGGGCCCGGCTTCCGGCGCATGGAGTTCGAATTTCCGCCCAATGAATTCGGCATCAAGGGACGCATCTGCCGGTTGTTGACAGTGGGCTCGGGTGCGCATTTCGAAGGGCCGCAAATCCGCACCCTGGTCGATATGCACGCACACATCCGCGCCGCGCTTACATTGGCGGGCTGGTCGGAAACCCAGGAAACACGCAAATTCACCGAACGAAGTGTTGCCGGGCGCGACGTGTTTGCCGTTTACAAAAACAATGCCGTTTGCGTCTCCACCATTCTCATCGGCATGGCGCCCGGCTTCCAGCCTGGCACCGACGTAAAGGGGGACGGGCAGATTTATCTGGGCGCGCTGTACCCCTACGAGCGCGAATGGTGGATCGCCATTGATTGCTTTCATCTTTGAGGGGGCGATCTCGTAGGAATGACGGTGGAGGCCGATGTCTGGTTTTGGCCCGTAGCGGTCACTTCGGATTGGGATTTGCCATCCTTTGAAAAGCCTTTGGGAAGACGGTCGTCAGAGCTCGGTCAGAGAGGGTCTTCCAAACCGCCCCTTCTTGGACGAGTTGGTCTAGTGCAGCTTGCCAGCGATTGATCACCTCGTCAGAGGTATCTTTGTTGAACGCGATATACACTGATGTCTCGCTAACCTCGAAAACGAGTGTAATAGCACTTTCATCCTTTCCCAGTTTGTTCAAATTGCTCGCAACTACAGCATTGTTGGAAAACCAAAGATCGTTCCGACCGGCCAATAGTTTCCGTAGATTGGGGATTGGTTGGGCCGAGGGGTCGAGCTTTTTAAAGCCTTGCTCTGCTAGGAACTGCATTGTGTAGCCGTCACGTTGAACACCAACCAAATATTTTCGAGCGTCATCGAGTTTGTTAACGGAAATGGAACGGCCACTCTTGGCGTACAGTCCCATACTTACATCCGCAATGGGGCCGACCCATTTGAACAGAGTTTCTCGTTCCGGAGACCGGGCTGTTAGGAACAAGGCCGTGTTCTTTTTTTAAGTGTTTGATTGTACCCGCGTGCCCACGGATAGACTTTGATAGCGGCATCGTCGTTCAATCTATCCTGGATCAATTTCACGATTTCAACGCCAAACCCCTCCAGCTTCCCATCTTCCAGGTAACTGAAAGGGCGGTAATCTTCGGTAATCAATGTCAAATCCGAGCCGCTTGCAGCGTTATATGGCCACAAGAGAAGCCATACTATCGATAACAAACGAGCAACTAGAAATCTCCACCTGGAAGACTTTGAGGTCAATTCCCGTCTTTTTTCCGGCCTCGGTATCCGAATGTTCATCCGCAAACGCCCAGGTTTTTTTGCCGATGAGTATCGTACAGAGCTACCTGAAAATTTAAAGGAAGGAATGTCTGAAATTGGCTATTAGCAGAACTATGGAGGCCGATGGTTGGCCAACTAGTGCAGCCCTATAAGCCGACTGCGTTTTGATCATCAGGTACGCACGTTGCGTCATTCGACGCTGACATTGACGAACTCGCTTTTGCTGTACCCCTGATAGTAAAGCAGCGCCATAAGGTCGCCGTGGTCGATGCGCGCAGGCGCCATTTCGGCGACCAGGGGTTTGCCGTGGAACGCCGCACCCAAGCCAGCCGCCTGGATCATCAGCAGGTCATTGGCGCCGTCGCCTACAGCAACGGTCTCGTTCAGGCTCAGGCCTAGCTCTTCCGCCTGCGCTTCCAGGTTATCGAGCTTGGCGTGGCGGGTGAGGATTGGGGCGGCGACGTCGCCGGTCAGTTTGCCGTCTTCGATGACGAAATCGTTGGCAAAATCGAAATGGAAACCGCACAGTTTGGCGACGCGGCTGGTGAAATACTTAAACCCGCCGGACACCAGCACGCAGCGGGCATCGTTGGCTGCCATGGTGCGCACCAATGTTTCCGCGCCGGAGGTCAGCTCGACGTCTTCGAAGGTGCGTGCCAACAAGCTTTCATCAAGGCCCGTCAGCATCCGCACCCGCTCGCGCACCGAGGCTTCGAAATCCAGCTCACCGTTCATGGCGCGTGTGGTGATCGCCGCCACTTCATCCTTCAGTCCGGCGAAGGCGGCAAGTTCGTCGAGCGTCTCGGACGTGACGATGGTCGAGTCCATGTCGGCCAGCAGCAGTTTTTTGCGCCGCCCAAAGGTGGGCCCGGCATGCAGATCAATACGTTTTTCGGGGCCATTGATGGCAGCGCGCACGGCCATGCGGATGCCGGTGATATCGTCGGCTGAGAACGGGATGTCGCAGGCTTTGCCACTGGCCAGCCAATGCGGTTCACCGATCACGCCACTTTCGGCATTGAGAGCTGCCCCAGCCTCGGCGACAATGGCCGGCGTCAGGCCTTCCGGTTGGGCTGCGACAAGAGTGAGGACGTGGTTCATGGTATTGGGGTTGGTCATCGGATTGTTCATCGGATTGGTCGTCGGGGCCTGCATTAGACGAAGGCGTCGGCGGATGCAAAGTTTCATTGCCGCGACGGATCGAATAGCCGCATGAGCAGCCCGATCATCATTGTTGCCGGCCCGACGGCGAGCGGTAAATCCGCTTTGGCACTGCAACTCGCCGAGCAATTCGGTGGTGAGATCGTCAACGCCGACAGTATGCAGGTCTACCGCGAACTTCGCGTTTTGACCGCCCGCCCCAGCGCTGAAGATGAAGCCCGCGTGCCGCATCACCTCTATGGTGTCATGTCGGTGGCTGAGGTCTGTTCGGCGGGCGCGTGGCTTGAGATGGCCTTGCCGTGTATCGACGCCATTCGGCGCCGAGGCCGGTTGCCCGTCGTCTGCGGCGGCACGGGGTTGTATTTGAAAGTGTTAATGGAAGGCATTGCGCCGGTCCCGGCGGTGGCACCTGAAATTGTTGAGCAGGCCAAACAACTATACGCCGAAGAGGGTGGGGAGTTATTTCGCGCCCGCCTTCTCGAGATCGACGCCGCTGCCGAACGGTTGGCGCCGGCAGACAGCCAACGCCTGATCAGGGCCTACGCTGTCGCCAAGGCCACGGGCCGTACGCTGGCCGAATGGCAACAAGATCAACCCACCACGCCGCCCCTGGATGCACGTTTCCTGCGTATTGTGCTGACGCCTGATCGCGACGCCTTGTACGCTCGGATCAACAAGCGGTTTGATACCATGGTCGGGCTGGGTGCGTTGGAGGAGGCCTTGGCGGTGGCGGGCATGAACCTGGACCCGGATCTACCCGCCTTGAAGGCGCTGGGCGTGCCGGATTTTCAACGCTACGCCAATGGCGAATGCGAACTAGAAGAGGCCGTCGACAAGGCCAAGCAACTGACGCGCAATTTCGCCAAGCGGCAAATGACATGGTTTCGCCATCAACTGGATGCCGATGTGGCGATCCAAGATTTCGGTGCCGCGGATGCTGCGCCAACAAGCACGGCGGTTCGCGATTTCCTTCGTTCCCCAAAAGCATGCTAGGGTCGGGAAATGTTCAGATTGATATTCATTCTCGGTTTGGTTTTGGGCTCAGTTCAACTTGTTGCCCAATCTGTTTCCCTGGCTGTTGCCCAAGCTGGCGAAAAGCCCAACGCACGGCAGCTGACGGCTTTTTTCGAAGATGTCGTGTTCGGTTCCGAATACGGCAACAAAGGCTCCACCGTTATCCAGAAATGGACGGGACCGATCCGCATCCAGGTGTCGGCCATGTCGGGCGATATGGTTTCCAAGGCGGGCGGCGGCAAGGAATTGAAGCTGGCCAATCGCCGTCCTTCTCAGCACGAAGTTGCGCCGATCCGTAAACATTTAGGCGCGCTGTTGAAGCTCAGCGGTCTTAAGGCGGAAGACGCGAAGAAGGCCGGAAAAAAACCCAACCTGTTCATTCGATTTGTCCCGCGTCTGGCCATGCATGCGAAGTTTTTGGTGCCGAGCGCCCCGCCGAAATTGTTGAAAAAATTGGCGGCGCCGGGCGTGTGTTATTTTCTGACCGCGCAAACGCAAGGACGCATCGTCTGGGGTATCATTGTCGTCAACAACCAACTTTCCGAGCCGGAGATGAACGCCTGCTTGTTGGAAGAGATGACCCAGGTGCTGGGCCTGCCCAACGACAGTGATTTGGTGCAGCCGTCTGTATTCAATAACAAAACCCAGCCCATCGCCCTCAATCGCACGGATCAAATCCTTATCCGCACGCTTTATGACAAGCGGCTCGTGCCCGGGACCGATCGAGGGCGGGCCATGGCGGCGGCTGCAAAGGTCATTGTTGAATTGGACCGAATGACCAAAAACTAAAATAAAATAACCCTAAATGTCACATTTAAGAAATATTCGAAAAGATTGACCTTCAAAAACTTTCCATAAATTCCCTTTTAGGTGTTGACCATCCGGGTATGAATGACTAGGTTCCGCCTGCTCGTGGCTAGGCGATTTTGGTTGGGCACGGGATTTTAGGTGATGAAACCGGTTCGAACGGCAATCTGGGAAGCCGTGAGGGCCGGTTTTTGGTGAATTACGGAGTTGAGTGAGATGGCCAAGGAACAAATGAGCGGTTCGGAAATCGTCTTGAAGGCGTTGGACGAGCAGGGTGTCACCGATATCTTCGGGTATCCGGGCGGTGCCGTATTGCCCATCTACGACGCCATCTTCCAACAAAACCGCATCCGCCACGTTCTGGTGCGCCAGGAAGGCGGCGCGGTGCATGCCGCCGAGGGCTACGCGCGCTCGACCGGTAAGGTTGGCGTGGTGCTGGTGACATCCGGCCCCGGCGCCACCAACGCGGTCACCGGTCTGACCGACGCCTTGATGGATTCCATCCCTATCGTTTGCCTGACCGGCCAGGTGCCGACGCACCTGATCGGCAATGACGCCTTCCAAGAAGCCGACACCACCGGCATCACGCGGCCCTGTACCAAGCATAACTACCTGGTGAAAGACGTCGCCGATTTGGGCCGTGTCATGCACGAGGCGTTCCACGTCGCGCGCAGCGGCCGCCCGGGCCCGGTGGTTATCGACCTGCCGAAAGATGTGCAGATGGCCTTGGGCGAATACACGCCGAAATCCAAGGTCAAAATGAAGAGCTACAACCCGCCGTCGAAGGGTGACCTGCGGCAAATCAAGGCCGCTGTCGCTGCCCTTTCCAAGGCTAAGCGGCCGATCATCTATGCCGGTGGCGGCGTGATAAATTCCGGCCCCGCCGCGTCGCAACTGTTGACGCAATTCGTCAAGATGACCGGAGCGCCGTGTACGCTGACACTGATGGGGCTAGGCGCGTTTCCGGCGTCGGAAAAACAATATCTCGGCATGGTCGGTATGCACGGGACCTACGAATCCAACATGGCCATGCACGCCAGTGATGTGATGGTTTGTATCGGCGCGCGCTTCGACGACCGCGTGACGGGCCGCTTGGATGCCTTTGCGCCCAATGCGCTGAAGATCCACGTCGATATCGACCCATCTTCCATCAACAAAAACGTGCCGGTCGATATCCCCATCGTTGGCGATGTCGGGCATGTGCTTGAAGATATGATCAAGGTCTGGCGCTCCAGCCAAGCCAAAGCCGACGTCAAAGCCTCCAAAGCCTGGTGGGAGCAGATCGAATCCTGGCGGCACGTGGATTGCCTGAAGTACAAACAGGAAGGCGACGTGATCAAGCCGCAGTACGCTATTCAGCGGCTTTATGAGCTGACCAAAAAACACAAGCAGGACGTCTATATCTCGACTGAGGTCGGCCAGCACCAGATGTGGGCGGCGCAGTATTTCGGCTTCGAAAAACCGAACCACTGGATGACATCGGGTGGCCTCGGCACCATGGGCTACGGCTTGCCGGCGGCCATGGGCGTGCAGATCGCCCATCCCGATGCGCTCTGCATCGACATCGCCGGCGAGGCGTCGTTTCTAATGAATGTGCAAGAGCTATCGACCATCAAGCAGTACGGCTTGCCGGTGAAGTCGTTTATCCTCAACAACTTCTATATGGGTATGGTGCGCCAGTGGCAGGAGCTGCTGCACGGCAGCCGCTATTCGGAAAGCTACATGACGAGCCTGCCGGACTTCCAGAAACTGGCCGAATCGTTCGGCATGGTTGGCCTGCAAGCGACCAAGCCCAGCGAGGTTGATGACGTGATCAAGGAAATGATCAAGATCGACAACGGCGTCATTGTTGATATCCACGTGGACCAGACGGAAAACTGTTTCCCGATGATCCCGTCGGGCGCCGCGCACAACGAGATGCTGCTTGGCCCCAAGGATGAGACCGAAAAGCCAATCTCCGAGGAAGGCATGGTGCTGGTCTAAGTGCCAATTGGAAGTACCGGCTGAAAAAAGATAATCGGGAGCGAAAAAAGTGAACGCCCAAATTCAAATAGAAAACACCCATACCATTGCCGTTCTGGTGACCAATGAGCCGGGCGTTCTGGCACGTGTCATCGGGTTGTTTTCGGGACGCGGCTACAACATCGAAAGCCTGACCGTCGCCGAGACCGATGCCGATAACATGTTGTCGCGGATCACGGTGGTTACCACGGGCACGCCGATGGTCATCGAACAGATCAAGGCACAGCTGCATCGCCTGGTGCCGGTGCATGAAGTGAGCGACCTGACACTCAGGGGCGACAGCGTTGAACGCGAATTGGCGTTGATCAAGGTTGCTGGCACAGGTGAAATGCGGGTTGAAAGTCTGAGGATTGCAGATATCTTCCGAGCGCGCGTGGTGGACAGCACCAACGAGTCGTTCGTTTTTGAGATCGTCGGCAAGTCGAGCAAGGTCGATGCCTTCATCAAGCTGATGCAGCCGTTGGGTCTTGTTGACGTGTCGCGTACCGGGGTTGCCGCCATTTCACGTGGCGCCGCGGGCATGGATAAGGCGGGTTGATCCGCCGTTGTAGAAAGAGATTACCAACCGAGGGGTAAAACCAAATGCGAGTTTATTACGATCGCGATGCCGATGTTAATCTGATCAAAGACAAAAAAGTCGCCATCGCCGGCTATGGCAGCCAAGGCCATGCCCATGCCTTGAACCTGCGCGACAGTGGCGCCAAGGATGTCGTTATCGTGCTGCGCCCGGGTTCGGGTTCCATCAAGAAAGCTGAAAACGACGGCTTCACCGTCATGACCGCCGCCGAGGCCGCCAAGGTTGCCGACGTGTTCATGGTCCTGACGCCGGATGAAGGCCAGGCAGCGCTCTACCGCGACCACCTTGCCGACAACATGAAAGAAGGCGCCGCACTAGCTTTTGCGCACGGCCTTAACGTGCACTTCGGCCTGATTGAGCCGCGCGCCGACTTGGATGTGTTCATGATCGCGCCGAAGGGCCCGGGTCATACGGTGCGCTCCGAATATCAGCGCGGCGCGGGCGTGCCGACACTGGTCGCTATCGCCCAGGATGCCAGCGGCAACACCATGGACGTGGCGCTGTCGTATGCGTCCGGCATCGGCGGCGGCCGCGCCGGCATCGTCGAGACGACCTTCCAGGAAGAATGCGAAACCGATCTGTTCGGCGAGCAGGCCGTGCTTTGCGGCGGCTTGTCGGCGCTGATCATGGCCGGTTACGAAACCCTGGTCGAAGCCGGTTACGCGCCGGAGATGGCTTATTTCGAGTGCTGCCACGAAGTGAAGCTGATCGTCGATCTGATCTATGAAGGCGGTATCGCCAACATGCGTTATTCGGTGTCCAACACCGCCGAATACGGTGACTACAAATCGGGCCCACGTATCATCACCGACGACACGAAAGCCCGTATGAAGGATGTTCTCGACGACATCCAATCGGGCCGTTTCGTCCGCGACTGGATGCTGGAAAATCAATCCGGTCTGCCGAACTTCAAGGCCGAGCGCCGTCGCGCCGCCGAACACGGTGTCGAGCAAGTGGGCGAACGCCTGCGTGCCATGATGCCGTGGATCGCGGAAAACGCGCTGGTCGACAAAGACAAAAACTAAACGTCTTTCGCAAACCTGCGAGACAGCAAAGCCCCGCGTGCCCAATCAGGCCGCGGGGTTTTTCTATTGGGCATTGGCATCCAGCGTGGCGAACACGCCAGCGAAGAAATCCGCCATCGGTTGATTGTCTTTGGCCGGTTCGAAATAATAGACATTGACGCCGTGGTTGACGGTTTCGCCATCGTCCGAGAGCGGTAGGCGGAGCACCATGGCCCGTCCCATCAATCCGCGCTGGTTGCGGAACTCCTTGATTTCCAGGTGCGGCTTGCGCTCACCCACCAGCCGACCGCAGCCACCGGTATTGGCCAGTCCCAATTGCTTAGGCGGCACCAGGTTGGGCGGTTTGCCGGAATAGTCGCCACCGTGAATCTCGGTCAGTTTGGTGCCCCAGAAGCGATAGATGGAAGATAACGGCTCGGGCGTAATGTCAGTGACGCTGATCAATGGAATGACGTTGGGCGCGAAATCCAACAACGACACGTCTTTCCAACTCGGCGCCCAATCTTCGCCCCTGACGTCGTTCCAATAGGCGAGCGCGTCGTGGTGGTAGTCCACCGGCGAGCGGTCCGGGTCCATGTAGGTCCGAACAACGTCGATATTGCCATCGATGGCGGGGGTATGGTCTTCACCCATAGGATGAGTATACATGTATGAGTTGCGGATGCCTAGAGGCTGGCTACCGGAAAATACGGGATGGATCCCCGGCTAACTCGCAGCTGACCAAGCACCGTTGATCAGCGCTTGCAGGCGTACGGCCAGATGCGCTTGGTGTCGGCGGGGAGTGTCGTGCCGTCGGTCAGCATCACCGGCACCGGCACCGCCTTTTCGCTGTCGGGCAGGGCGATCAGTGATGGTGAATCGTAGGGGCCGGATTGGCGATAGAAGGCGATGGGGTCGAGCCAATGGCCGTTTGCGGGGATGATGGTGTCATTGGCTTCGCCATAGATAGGCTTGTCGCTCCTGAACATGGCGAGATGGATGGCCGGGCGCCGGGTCGATGATTGTCCGCCGCCTTTGCGCCCGCGTGCGCTGATGCCGGTGTTGCCGGTCGGCCCGATGATCTGTCCCATTTTCACCCGCTCGCCGATCTCGAATTCCGGGTCGCGGTCCATATGCCCATAGGCGCTGTAGGTCCAGAACGGCAGGCTGGTCTGATCGGGCGTGTGGCGTAGCACCAGCTCGATGCCGCGTTTGGATTGCTCGGCCTTGTAGATTGCGACGACCGAACCGGCGGCGACGGCGCGCATGGGCGTGCCCCAGGGTACGGGCAGATCGATGCCGCCGTGGAAGCTTTGGCGGTTGCGCTTGTAGGCGTAATCCATGGCCCAGTAATCGTCGATGCCGGGGCAGGCGGCGCCATCTGGGAATTGTGGCCCGGTGCCGGTCTCGGCAAGACCGCGTTTGATCTGTGGTTCGGTGTCGCAACGTATCATGCGCCCGATACCGCACAGCGTTTCTTCATCGAGCGCCACCGCATCAATGCGGTCGGCCTCAATGCTCGGGTCGATCTCGACGGTCGGTTTTTGTATACCCGTCGGCGGCCAGCTGTATTCGCGCTCATCGACGCCCTCGTACATGGCGCGGACTTCGTCCAGGCTCAGCGCACCATTGCCGTCGGCATCCAATCGCTTGAAATTACCGCGCCGGTTCCATTCTTCGCGGCTGAGCTCGCCGTTGCCATCGGCGTCGGTGTGGCGGAAATCGCGCGCCACCCGGTCGCGCTTGCGTTTGGCATCGGCGTCACCGCCGGCGCAGACCAATATCGCGGCGGCAAGGATAATCGTCAGAGCGGTGCGTGATCGGGTCATAGTCGGATTCCCCTGTCGTAATGGTTTGCCAATGCTAACTCTAAAGCGCTGATCGTCAAATATCGGAGTTGCGCCCGCCCGTTAACGCTTCCGCAAGGCGTTGCATTGCATAGTTGGGGCCTAGTTGGGGTTCAATCGGGGCATATTCAGGTTGACAAGGCCTGGGTTTCAGGTGTTTTTTGTCAGGAGTTTCGGCAATGGCCGAGCAACACGTTAGGGAATGTGCAACTTCAATGATTGACGGATTTCAAATCTCGTTGATTGACGCGTCGGCCCAATTGGGTGCGGCGCTGCTTGCGCTTTCTCTCTCCGTCCTGCTTATTCCGGCGGGGGCGCTTCGACTTAGGTGCCCCTGAGCGCAGACTGTGAGCCACCCATCGGTGGCCGCGTTCAGGGGATCGACCTCAAACTTCAATGAGTCGTTGACCTAAGTTGATCTAAAGGAACATTCAAATGACGAATATTATGGATACGGACCCGAACCGGGTCATCATCTTCGATACCACCTTGCGTGACGGCGAGCAGTCGCCCGGCTGCTCCATGAACCTGGAAGAAAAGCTGCGTGTCGCGAAGATGCTCGAAGCCATGGGCGTCGATGTCATCGAAGCCGGGTTCCCGATTGCCTCACCCGGTGATTTCGAAGCCGTGCACGAGGTTGCCAAGGTGGTGAAGGACGCCGTCGTTTGCGGCCTGGCCAGGTCCGGCAACATGGATGTCGATGCCGCCGGCGAGGCCTTGAAGCCGGCTGAGCGTAAACGCATCCACACCTTCATCTCCACCAGCCCGCTGCACATGAGTGTGAAATTGCAGATGGAACCGGAAGAGGTCCACCAAGCCGTCATCGATAGCGTGACGCGTGCGCGCGGTTTTTGCGATGACGTGGAATGGTCGGCGGAAGACGGCACCCGAACGGAACACGATTTCCTCTGCCAGTGCATCGAAAGCGCTATTAAAGCCGGCGCGACCACCATCAACATTCCCGATACCGTGGGTTATACGGTGCCGGAGGAATACGCCGAGCTGATTCGCATGGTCATGAACCGCGTGCCGAATGTCGATAAGGCGCGGCTGTCCGTGCACTGCCACAACGATCTGGGTTTGGCCGTGGCCAATTCGCTGGCCGCGGTGGGCGCCGGGGCCAGGCAGGTGGAATGCACGATCAACGGCATCGGCGAGCGCGCCGGTAATGCGTCGTTGGAGGAAATCATCATGGCGCTGCGCACCCGCGCCGACGTGATGCCGTTCTCTAACCAAATCGTCACCACCGACATCACCAAGGCGTCGCGTCTGGTCTCAGGTGTCACCGGCTTCAATGTGCAGCCCAATAAGGCCATCGTCGGCGCCAATGCCTTCGCCCACGAAGCCGGTATTCACCAGGACGGCGTGTTGAAAGATGCCTCGACCTACGAAATCATGACTCCCGAATCGGTCGGTCTGACCGCCAACAAATTGGTCTTGGGCAAGCATTCGGGCCGCCATGCCTTCAACGAAAAGCTGTCGGAGCTGGGCTACGACCTGGGCGATAATGCGCGCCAAGATGCCTTCCGCCGGTTCAAGGATTTGGCGGACCTGAAAAAAGACGTGTTTGACGAAGATATCGTGGCGCTCGTCGATGACGAAGTGATGCATATCTCCGACCGTATTCAGCTGGCGTCGCTGGAGATCAAATGCGGCACCGTGCACCAACCGCCGCAGGCGAAACTGGAGCTGAGAATCGACGGTGAGACCAAAGCTTGCGAGGCCACCGGCGACGGCCCCGTCGATGCAGCCTTCAATGGAATCAAGAGCTTATTCCCGCATGAGGCCCGACTGCAGCTGTATCAGGTGAATGCCGTCACGCAGGGTACCGACGCGCAAGCCGAAGTTACGGTACGCCTCGATGAGAACGGCAAAACCGTCAATGGGACAGGCGCTGACACCGATACAATGGTCGCTTCGGTGAAGGCATATGTCCATGCATTGAATAAGTTGCTGGTGAAACGGGAAAAAACCGCTCCTGCGGCGCTTTCGGCCTAGTAACGGGGCCTGCAAACTTTTATAAATGCGGAGTCGCAACGGGAAAAGTTGATTTATTTTTTCCGAAGCGGCGCCGCATTAATCATTCGTTGACCATTTTTCTTTATCGAGAATCCATGTTTTCGAGACTTTTCGGATTTCTATCCGCCGATATGGCCATTGATCTTGGGACGGCCAATACCCTGGTTTACGTAAAAGGCCGAGGTATTGTCCTTAACGAGCCCTCCGTGGTGGCCATAGCCGAGGTGAAGGGCAAGAAACACGTCCTGGCCGTCGGTGAGGAAGCCAAGCAGATGCTTGGCCGTACCCCTGGTAACATTCGCGCCATTCGTCCGCTGCGTGACGGCGTTATCGCCGACTTCGAAGTGGCCGAGGAGATGATCAAGTATTTCATCCGCAAGGTGCATAACCGCAGGAGCTTCGCCGCCCCCGTGGTTGTTGTCTGTGTGCCGTCTGGCTCCACGGCGGTCGAACGCCGCGCCATTCAGGACTCAGCCGAAAACGCCGGTGCCCGCAAAGTTTACCTGATCGAAGAACCCATGGCCGCCGCCATCGGCGCCGGCTTGCCCGTCACCGAGCCCACCGGCTCCATGGTCGTCGACATCGGCGGTGGCACCACCGAGGTTGCCGTGTTGTCGTTGGGCGGCATTGTCTATTCGCGCTCGGTTCGTGTGGGTGGTGATAAAATGGATGAGGCCATCATCGCCTACATCCGCCGCAATCATAACCTGCTTGTGGGTGAGGGCTCAGCCGCCCGCATCAAGGAAGACATCGGCTCGGCATGTCCGCCGGAAGACACCGAAGGCCAGACCATGGAGATCAAGGGCCGCGATTTGATGAACGGCGTGCCGAAGGAACTGGTCATCTCTGAGCGCCAGATCGCCGAAAGCTTGGCCGAGCCCGTCGGCGCCATCATCGAGGCGGTCAAGGTCGCGCTCGAACACACAGCGCCTGAACTGGCCGCCGACATCGTCGACAAGGGCATCGTGCTCACCGGCGGCGGCGCGTTGCTGGGCAACATGGATTTCGTACTCCGCCACGCCACGGGCCTGCCCGTCTCCATCGCCGACGACCCGCTTTCATGCGTCGTGCTCGGCACCGGCCGGGCGCTCGAAGAGATGAAGCGGCTCAAGGACGTTTTGACGACGATGTACTAGCGGCAAAACCCCTCAGCGGTCATTCCCGTGTTTGCGAAGCTGGCGAAACGCCTAGTCGGGAATCCAGAAGATAAATTCGGCCCCGATCTGAGTAACGTACGACCCGCTTCAACAGTTTCGCCGTGGCCGAACATGACCCGACCATCCGCGTCTTTATTTGAACGGCACCAAAGCTGTGGGTGCACCCCTCCGAGGGACAACCACCCTTAATCGCTCCACCGGAGCGTTTAAGGAAGCACATTTGAGCCCGCGCATGATGACTGGTTCGGATTGGAGAGCAGGCGTTAATCGTCAATAAATGAGATGACTGTTTCTAGACAGAAGCCGTCTTTCACCTCTTAATTTGATCGGGCTAGTCTCTGATAATTCTGGCTTCCAAAGCATGGTTGCACAATGCTCTGAAAGATTTGCCGTACAGAAAGATGAGAACCAGAACGCTAGCTGGCAGTATCAGAGGAAAATAAATGTGTGATCAAGGTTGCCGCTTTGCCAATGCGGCTGAACATTCAATCGATATCTTCAAGCAATGCCTTCAAAACACGAGATGAAATAGGCTTACGGACAATGGCTTTGATGGGTTGTTCGTATAGTTCTCCGAGTGTGGCAGCCGTCTTGACGATGGAATCCGGTGCCCCGCTCACAACAATGATCGGGATCTGCAGGGATTTGTCCGCCATTCGTCGAAAAAATTCTACCCCGTCGGATTCAGGCATAAATATATCCAACAGTATGGCATCGAAAGCTGTATCTGCATCCTCGATCTTGTTGATCGCTTCATTACCATTCTTCGCCGAGACAATGTGCCCTACTCCTATAGACCTGAGCATTGCAGATTGTGCATCGCGAACGACCAGGTCATCTTCGACCACCAATACGGAAAGCGCAGAGATGTGTTTTTTCTCCATCACATGTTCTTTTCCTGCTCAAGGCTTTTCCTATCCTCTATGGTAACAGATGGTAAAGTGAAACGAAATGAAGTACCTTTGCCCATTGTGCTTTCGACAAAAATTACGCCGCCTTGTTTCTCAACAAATTCCTTACATAGGACGAGCCCCAATCCACTCCCAGCCTCTCCCTTGGTCCCTGGGGTTGATTGGTTGGTCTCAAGATCAAACAGATCATTCAATTGATTTTCGCCCATGCCAATGCCTGTATCGGTTACCGAAATCTCGGTCCAGTCATCGTCACGCTTCGTGGCGATGACAATTTTGCCGTTTTCCGGCGTGAATTTGATCGAATTGGTGATTAGGTTGCGGATCACCGTATCAGTCATATTGCTGTCAGCCATCACCGAGATAGCGTCAGCCCGGTTCTCAGTGCTTACCCCTTTTGCTTTCGCCACCAGTTCGAGACGAATGAGCGATTGTTCGACTAGGTCGTGAACGTTGATTGGCACGGGCTCACATGTGGTCTGGTCCAGTTGGGCCAGTGCCCATTCGAGAAGATTGTTCATCAAGTTCAATGTTTGCCACGCTGCATCATTGATGGTCTTACTAAATTGGGCGATATCGGCTGTAGGCAGCGAACCGGCCTCATTTGAGAGAATTTCTGTATAGCCGGTCAAGGCGGTGAATGGGCTGCGGAGATCATGCGCAACGATTGAAAATAGTCGGGTTTTTTGCTGATTGAGTTTTTCCAATGCGTCGCGTTGTTCCTCAATTTTTGCTTCCGCCTCTTTTCGTTCGCTAATATCCGTATAGACGAGGAGGAGGCCGCCATCCTTGGTTCGTTGAATTGTTTCGTCGTAGGTTTTGTCATCGTCGAACGCTATGTCCATTCGTCGTTCGCTATTTTTCCAAACGCGCGCAACTCGGGCATCAACAAACGCCGAGAAATCTCCTTCGCCATAAAAGCCTCTGGGCGCCACCGTTTCCACAAGCTCTCGATAAAGTTTGCCTTGCACTAACTCGCCTTTTTCATAGCGGAAAAGTTTTTCATAATTTTGGTTCCAGGCCACAAGCCGAGTCTCCACATCAAACATAGCTATACATTGCGGCACAGTTTCAAGTACGCCGCGGACGACCTGCTCGCTTTCTCGGACCTTTTGTTCGGCCAACTTGAGAACGGTAATATCGGTGTAGGTGACGACCAGATTG
>JABIPG010000069.1 GCA_018698795.1 Rhodospirillaceae bacterium | reverse complement strand
GCGATACCCGCCTCGCCGAACAGTTCGATCAATGCACTTGTCGCCAGTGCAGAGGCAAGAATATTGACCAGGTTGTTGCCGAGCAAAATTGCGCCGATCAAGCGTTCGTTGTTGTCGCGCAATCGGTTGACCAGACTGGCACGGTGGCTGCCGTTCTGTTCCAGGTGATGCATGGCGGGCTTGGAGGCCGCTGTCAGTGCGGTCTCTGAGCCAGAGAAGAAGGCGGACAATACCAGAAGAAAGGCTATGGCGCCCAAGGTTTCCAACATGGGAAGCCTCCAGTTATGAAGCTAGGTACTTTTCAAGATAGTCGCGTAGTACGGTTTGATCCACATCCCGCGAAATAAACGCCTCACCGATGCCGCGTGCCAAAATAAATGTCAGCCGGCCGTCTTCGGTCTTCTTATCGCGCCCCATGTGGGAGATCAGGCGTTCGGCGGTCCAACTGGCGTCACTAAGCGCGCGGATGTCCGTCGGCATGCCGACGGCCTCGAAATGCCGCCGCACCCGTTCGACGTCTTGGCCCGGGCAAAGGTCCAGCAAATGCGACAGTTCGAAGGCGGAAATCATCCCCATGCCCACGGCTTCGCCGTGCAGAAGTTTGTCTCCAAATCCAACTTCGATTTCGAAGGCATGCGCGAAGGTGTGGCCCAGATTTAAAAGTGCCCGCTGGTCCTCTTCACGCTCGTCGGCGGCAACGACACGCGCCTTGGCGCGGCAAGATGTTTCCACGGCATGTGCGCGCTCGGCGCTATCACCGGCTGCCAGGGCCTTGCCGTGATTTTCACACCACTCGAAAAAATTGGAGTCGCCGAGCAGGCCGTATTTCACGACTTCGGCGTAACCAGCCATAAATTCACGGTCCGGCAAGGTGTCCAGCACGTCCATATCAGCCAGTACCAATCGCGGTTGGTAAAAAGCGCCCACCAGGTTTTTGCCTTGCGGCATATCAATGGCGGTTTTTCCACCGACCGAACTATCGACCTGCGACAGCAATGTGGTCGGCACTTGAATGAAGGGAATGCCGCGCAACGTAACGGCGGCTGCGAACCCGGCCAAATCGCCAATGACCCCGCCCCCCAGCGCAACCAGTGTGGTTTTACGGTCGACGCCCGTTTCCAACAGCCACTCCGTCACCTGCCCGAGGTATTCGAAGCTTTTGGTTTGTTCGCCCGGCGGCAAAATCAACTCGTGGCATTCAATGCCGCAAGCCGTCATCGAGCGCCGGTAGGGCTCAAGCCAGTGTTGGGCGACGTTCTCGTCGGTGATGGTGAGGACGCGGGGCGAAGCGAGCAACGGCTTGATATGCTCTCCTGCTGACGCCACTAGGCCGTTGCCGATGAGAATATCGTAACTGCGTTCCGCCAGATCGACGCGCAGGACTTTGTGTTTGTGAGCGGTCGTCATGCTGTTTTGCCTTTCAAGGCATCAAATACCCGAGCGACCGTGGCGTCAGCGCTTTCATTTCCGGTCTCAATGGCGATATCGGCCTCGGCATATACAGGATAACGCTGATCCATCAATTCCTGAAGTTTTTGGCGCGGGTCGAGGTCTTTCAACAGTGGTCTGTCGGTACGGCCCGATGTGCGTGCGACCAGGATATCGAGATCAGCCTTCAACCAAACAGATGTTCCGCCAGCCTTTACGGCGTCACGGGTTCGGTCATTCATGAATGCGCCGCCACCGGTGGCCACTACTGACGGACCTTCTTCCATGATGCGCGAAATCACTCGTGTTTCCACATCTCGAAACGCGGTCTCGCCGTACAATTCGAAGATGTCCTCGATAGAGCAGCCGGCGGCCGTGACCACCTCGTCATCCGAATCGATGAACGGCAGGTTCATCTTTTCCGCGAGTTTGCGACCGATGGTGGTCTTGCCAGCACCCATAAGACCGATCAGGACGATTGATTTCTGGGTCGAATTGTCTGAGTTGGGCATGGATTGGCCGCTATTGGAAATTCACGTTGAGTGAGACCGCCTGGTGGCGTTGAATGGCAGCCGCAAAAATGACACAGTCTGTATACAATATTTATGCATAACATACCCGTCGGAAGGCTCCGTCAAGATTGGCTTTTCCGAGCCGGTGCGGAGAAAAGCCCACGTTGCCGGTGGGAATGGAAGAGGTGCCGATGAAAAGCTTGTCGCGGATGATTTTGTTGCTCGTACTATTGGTCGTGGTTGGCGGCGGCGTATTTTTGGCGACTTGGGATATTCCAGCGCCTTCGCGAGCCGTCGAGAAGAGGATTCTGGATGCCCGTTTTCCGAAATAGTTGGATGAAGGCCGTCGTCGCCGTAGCTGTTGCGGTAAGCTTCTGTGGTGCGGCCTGGGCACAGCAGGGTAAGCCGGTACAGTTAGCGCCGCCGAAACGTTTATTGCCAACACCAAAAAGCGAAACGCCGAGCGATCCCGCTAAACCCGGGGTTCTCCAGCCGGCGTACAAAACGGGCCCGCGTGGCCAATCATTGACGACCATCCCATCGGTGGGCGCGCGAGGCATTGAAGTGGACCGGCTGCAGGTGGTGACGCCTGACTCCGCCGGCATTTTGACCGCTGAAAACGGCGGATTCGGCGGCGATATGTGGCGCGGCACAACGATGAGCCGTGCCGAGGCCATGTTGTCGGGAATGCCGCCCCGGATCGGGTCGCGGGTCCTTTCGGGGCTGGTTCGTCGATTGTTATTGAGTGCCGCGCGGCCACCACAGGGCACGGCGACGAGCGACAGTTTAGCGGTCCTGCGCCTGCGCCGTTTGGCGGATATGGGTGACTACGCGGGCGCACTTGATTTACTTAGCATCATGCCGCGGCAAGGTCGTGTTGCCGCTTTGGTGCGGGCGGAGGCTGAGCTTCGTTTTTTAAGTGGAGACCATATCGCGGCGTGCGCGCTTGTCGGCAATGAGGTGAGGCGCAACCAAGCGGCGTTTTGGCAAAAAGCGCTGGCGTTTTGCCAACTCCTATCGGGGCAGCCCGAAAAGGCAGAGCTGGGTTTGACTATGCTGCGCGAAGTCGGTGAAGCTGACGAGAGTTTTTTCAAGCTAGCCAACGCCATGATCTCGGGAGAGACGATTCCGGCCGGGCCGCTTCGTCGTACGTCGGCGCTGGAATTGGCAGCTTTGCCGCACCTGAATGCCGATATCGATGTCGCTGGACTTGCGACAATGGCGCCGGGCGCTGTGCGGATGATCGCCCTTGATGAGCGTCGCCCGGTATTCATGCGCTTGGCGGCCACAGAGCAAGCGGCGAAATTGGGGCTGTTTCGCGACGGTGCCCTGGTCAAGGTTTACATGAAAGCCGCGAAGGCATTGCCGGCGCCGGACGCTGCGCTCGAGGAGGCCTGGAGCGAACAAGATAAGCGTCTGGCTGAACGCGCACGCCTGATTGCCGCCGCCACCCACGCCAAGCTCGCTGTCGCGAAGGCGGAAGCCATGTCGCAGGCGCTGCAGTCTGCGGCCAATGACGGTATTGTGGCGGCGACGGCGCGCTTGTTGAAAGCCGAGCTTGCAGAAATCCCGGTGAGCTTGGGTTTCAAATGGTTTGCCGCGCTGGCATTCCGGAGCGCTGCGGCGAATAGCGAATTCGAGAAAGCCAATGCTTGGCTCGCATTGCTGCACCGTTCCGCAGCCATGTCCGAAGAAGATGGCGTTGCGCTCAAGGATATTGAGCCTCTGGCGGTATTGGCGCGCAAGGAAGATGTAGGTCAAAACTCGCTGCCGGTTCTCTCCGGTTTGGACGCGGGGCGTCAGGTTTTGGTGCACGCATTGTTGACGGGGTTGGGCCAATCGGTGCCGCCTGAGCGTTGGCTCCAATGGGCCGATGAACCCGCGTCGGAAAGCGAAGCGCCGATGCCGCCCCCGGCGCTTTGGTTAGCGCTCAAAGCCATGAACGCCGACGGAAACAAAGACGAACCCCTGGCGGGTGAAAGTCTGGCGGGCAAGAGTCTGGCGGGCGAGAGTATCGTGGTTGCTCAGTCTCAGGTGTCCCAGACAACCCAGAGATCTCTGGCAACGGCTGTCACGACCCAGCAATTGGGCGCGCCAACGGCTGGGACTCGTAGTGATATCGATCATAAGGCCGAACGCGTTCTGCTGATGATACGGGTCATGGGGGGCGCTAGCCCCGGCCAGGTCAATCCAGTTGTGCTGGGCGAAGTGGTGCGGGGGCTTTTTGTATTGGGCTTCAAATCCGAAGCCCGTGCGCTGGCCATTGAGGCGGCGCTGGAGGCCGGCCTTTGAGGGCACCCGCCCCAGCCGCCGGACGAAGCGGTGCGGCCAGAACCTCGCGCCACGTGGAAAATTTTCTTGATATGATGGCAGCGGAACGTGGCGCGGCTGAAAACACGCTTGATTCTTACCGCCGCGATTTAGAGGACTTCTCGGGGTTTTTGTCGGGTCGCCGCCGCTCGGCTGAAGATGCGTCGACCGATCACGTGCGGGCCTATTTGAAAGCGATGTCGGAACTGGGCTTGGCGCCGTCGACGGCGGCTCGCCGACTGTCTACGCTCCGGCAATTTTTCAAATTCCTTTACGATGAACGGGTGCGGGCTGACGACCCGACGACCACGATCGACAGCCCACGCCTTGGCCGCAGCCTGCCGAAATACCTGAGCGAAGACGATGTCGATTTGTTGTTGCAAACGGCAACGGAAATTCCGGGAGCCGTTGGTTTACGCATGACGGCCTTGATGGAGATTCTCTATGCCACCGGCCTTCGCGTGAGCGAATTGGTGTCGCTGCCGAAAAGCGCGCTGTCGAGAGATGGCAACGTCGTGGTGGTACGCGGCAAAGGCGGTAAGGAGCGCATGGTGCCGCTGGGCGATCATGCGGCGGCGGCGATTGCCGAATACCTGGGCGTGCGCGAAATGTTTTTGGGCAAGAAAGGCCGCAAAGGCGATGTGGCGGAAAGCCCGTTCATGTTTCCGTCGCGGGGCAAGGATGGGTACCTGACGCGGGTGCGATTTCATCAGTTGCTAAAGGAGTTGGCCATGGCCGCTGGCCTTGATCCCAAACGCGTATCGCCGCATGTGCTGAGACATTCATTCGCCAGTCATTTGCTCGCCCACGGCGCCGATCTCAGGTCGTTGCAACAGCTATTGGGCCACGCCGATATTTCGACCACGCAAATCTATACGCATGTGTTGGAGGAGCGTCTGCGGGCCTTGGTGGAGACAGCCCACCCGTTGGCGGATTTCGACTGATTGGAACTCGACACACTCGCCCAAACGCCGCCCCGAAACGCACTTGAATATCCGGACATTCTCACGCATGTTCCGGGCGCCCCGCGAATCATAGCGTCAGGAGAATTTCATGAGTTTCAAAGTCATCGATCAGGCGCCAGCCCGCCTCAACCGCTCTGAATTGGCCGTGCCCGGCTCCAATCCGCGTTTCATCGAAAAGGCGGCTGTCAGTTCCGCCGATGTGATCTTCCTTGATCTGGAAGATGCCGTAGCGCCCGATGACAAGGCACAGGCCCGCAAAAACATAATCGAAGCTTTGAACGACGTGGATTGGGGCACCAAGACCGTCGCCGTCCGCATCAACGGCCTCGATACGCATTACTGCTACCGCGATGTGGTTGATGTGGTCGAGCAGGCCGGCAACAACCTTGACCTGATCATGATCCCGAAGGTCGGCACCGCAGCGGATGTCTATGCCATCGACATGATGGTGACGCAGATTTGTGAAGCCAAGGGTTTCAAGAACAAAATCGGTTTTGAGATGATCATTGAGACCGCGTTGGGGCTGCAGAATATGGCGGAAATCGCCGCCGCTTCGAGCCGCAACGAATCGCTGCATTTCGGCGTTGCCGATTACGCCGCCTCGACCAAGGCGCGGACCACCGGCATCGGCGGCCCCAACCCCGACTACCACGTCTTGACCGATGCGGACGCCGAGGGTAACCGCGATATCCACTGGGGCGACGTTTGGCATTACCCGATCCACAAGATGGTGGTGTGCGCACGCGCCAATGGGCTGCGTCCCATCGACGGGCCGTTTGGTGATATCCGCGACCCCGATGGTTACGCTGCGCAAGCCAAACGCGCCGCTGTGTTAGGCTGTGAAGGCAAGTGGGCGATCCACCCGTCGCAGATCGATATCGCCAACGAAGTGTACAGCCCGTCCAAGCAAGAAGTCGCCAAGGCGCGCGCCATCTTGAAGGCTATGAAAGAAGCGCAGAAAGAAGGCTTGGGCGCGGTGACGCTGGATGGCCGTTTGATTGATATTGCGTCGATCAGGCAGGCCGAGGTGATGGTCTCGAAAGCCCGCGAAGTTGCGCGTGCGGAGAAGATCGCTGCCGGCCCGGCGAAAAAGCCGACAGCCGGTAAAAAGAAGAAGTAGAGGCGTGTCGGCGCGGTTTCATCGTGGTAGAAAGTAGCCATGCATAACTACTTAGATTTCGAAAAGCCCATTGCCGAACTCGAAGGCAAGATCGAGGAATTGCGCCATTTGAGCAGCTCCGGCGAGGTCAATATCGCCGATGAGGTGGGCAAGCTGCAAAGCAAGGTCGATAAGCTTCTGGTGCAAACTTACGCCAAGCTATCGCCATGGCAGAAAACCCAGGTAGCACGTCATCACGACCGCCCGCATGCCGTCGACTATATCGGTAGCTGGATCACTGATTTCACGCCGCTGGCCGGTGATCGCGCGTTTGCCGACGATCAGGCGATTATTGGTGGGCTGGGCAGGTTCCGGGGCCGTTCGGTGGTGGTGATCGGCACGGAAAAAGGCGCCGATACGGATGCGCGCGTGCGCCATAATTTCGGTATGGCGCGGCCCGAGGGTTACCGCAAGGCGCAGCGCCTGATGGGCATGGCCGATCAGTTTGGCCTGCCGGTGATCACGTTGGTGGATACGCCCGGCGCCTATCCCGGCATCGATGCCGAGGCGCGTGGTCAGGCTGAAGCCATCGCACGGTCCATTGAAACCTGCCTCGGCCTCAAGGTGCCGCTGATCAGCGTCATCATCGGTGAAGGCGGGTCCGGCGGCGCCATCGCCTTGGCTGTCGGCAACAGCGTGCAGATGCTCGAGCACTCGGTCTATTCGGTGATCTCGCCGGAGGGCTGCGCGTCGATTTTGTGGCGCAGCGGCGACCTGGCCAAAGAAGCCGCCGCCGCACTTCGGCTGACGGCGCAGGATTTGTTGAAGTTGGGCATCATCGATTCCATCGTCGCCGAACCGGTCGGCGGCGCACACCGTGAACGCGAACGCACCATTGCCGAAACCGGCGATGCGGTCGCCGAGGCCCTGGAAAGCTTGGCCCAACACGACGGCGCAGTCCTCAAGGCGAAACGCCGTGAGAAATTTCTGGCCATGGGCAAAAACGGGATTGGGTGACTGTCGCCGTTCTCGTGCGGATTTTGCCGCTTGCCATCCTCCACTGTCATTCCCGCGCATGACAAAATAGTGAGAGCTATGATTGCCTTGGGTAATCGTGAGACGAACCCGAAGACGAAAACCAAGTCAGGGTTTGGGTGACAAGCGGCTACCCTATTCCGGCCTATCCCGGCCTATTCGGGAAAATCGGACAGTATTCAAATCGCGACCGCTACGCCTTCAAGTTCGGACGAGATTTCTGATTGGTTAGAACCGCTCCTGTTAGCCATATGCGGTCATTCTAGGATTTTGAATATCTGCCACAGCCAATCTCGTTTTGAATTTCTGAAGAACATTTCATTCTCCATAAGATTGTTCGACCTTAGGCTGATCTGCTACCGTTCGCGCAGTCAACTTCTCGGGGGGATGAAATTCAATGTGTAGGTTTCTTATGCGCCAAATTATTGTCGGTGGATTTTGCTTAATGATTTTGTCGACGATCCCATTTCTGGGCAGTTTTCATTCGTCGCCGTCGATGGCTGCAGAAAACGGGACATTCACCTTTCCCACACCCAATAATTTCTGGCGCAATCAGGAAACCGACCTTGAAGGCATTTTGGAGTTTCCGGACAACGTGACTGGAAAAGTACCGGCCATGGTCATTATGCACGGCAGCGCCGGTATGGGGTACCGTGGTGAAAGTTGGGCGAAGTTCCTGCGGGAAATGGGCATTGCCACGTTCCGCATCGACTATTACGGGCCACGCGGCCTGAGCCAGGGCGGACCGAGAGGCCCCAAGACCCCATACGATATATTTGGCGGCCTAGCCTATCTGGCGACTAATCCCGATATCGATAAGGATCGCATTGGGGTGATGGGTTTTTCGCGTGGCGGCACCCTTACACTGCTGGCGCTGGATTATTACACGGAGGACACTGGCGGTGTCCGGCCCAAGGCATTCATCGCCGTATATGGTGGATGCCAGAATGTTAGTTTTGTCGCCGGTCTGCCCGAAGACGCCGCCGTGCTAATGTTGATCGGCGAGCATGACACGTTCATACCAGCAGCCGATTGCAGAATGCGGGCGGCAGAAGGGCAGGAAGACGGCAAGGACGTGAAAACGGTGGTATATCCTGGCGGCCACCACGGCTTTGACGACGACAACTCGCGAACCGTCAATTGGGGCGGGGAGACCATGGTGATGAAGGTCAATGAAGAGATTACCAAACAGGCCCGCGAAGAGGTTCAGTCGCTTCTAAAACGAGTCTTTAAGATGTAGAAACCGGACGGTCGGTCTTTCGTCGTTTCGTTCGGATAAGCCTCCGCCAGTCGATAGATAGCCTTGGCATCTGCCTTGTCGCCGGTGAAGCCGGCCCATCGTGTCTGCTCAGGGTCCAAAGCACGCAAAAACCTAACCCCATTTTGAAGGCGGTTCTTGATACGGATGCGGACATGTCAGCGTAGCGTTAAGATATACCGAAAATAGGAATATTTTATCTTTTCGGGCATTTTATCTATAGTCATTCTGCCGCATCGACCTCTACTGAATCGATGGCGGCGCGCTATTTTGCATTTGAATAGGATTTGGGCCGGGACCGATGCTGCCTATGCGGGCAAAGGGGTGGGGCCGGTTGCGAGAATTCTCCCCCAGCCTGACCCTCTCCATAAGGGGGAGGGAACGACTGGGATGGGGGTGATGGCTGCCGTCCGCGCTGCCGGGGAAATTGGGTTCATTCCGTCAATAAAATGATAAACATGGAAAAAATAAAGGCTTCCGCGCACCGTTTTGACGCCAATCCGCCTAGGCGGGTGGCAGGTTGCCGGTTTTGCGCCAGGGTCTAGAATGCCAACGTCATGGGCTTCAAATCGAGGGGTAGGGTAATGATCGAAAATCTGGGCAAGCTGGCCAATACCGACGCGGCGCTGACCGCGCTGGGCGCGCATGTGTCCATGGATATTCTGGTTGGCGTGGGGGACGAGGATTATGTCGTCTCCATCGATGGCGGGCGGGTTGCCGACGTGCGACCGCGGCGCGTGGCGCTGGAAAGCGGTGTGTTTGCCATCAGGGCCGCCGCCGATGTCTGGGCCGAGCATTGGCGAGCGATGCCGAAGCGCGATTATCACGATCTGTTTTCGATGATATCAGCGGGGCTGGCGCGGGTTGACGGTGATTTGCGTCCGTTGATGCAAAATCTTCTGTATTTCAAAGGGTTGCTGGAATCTTTGCGGGGGAAATCCGCGCCGGTGACGGTCGAAACGACGGTGATGAGCACCGACTATGAGCCCATCACCGGGCGATACTTTTCACTCGACGTAGAAGACCAGGCGCACCGCATCTATGTGGAGGAAGCGGGTGAGGGCATTCCGTTGGTGTGTCTGCATACCGCAGGGTCGGACGGCCGGCAGTTCCGCCATTTGATGTGCGACCCCGCCATCACCGACCACTACCGCGTCATTGCTTTTGACATGCCCTGGCATGGGAAATCCAACCCGCCTGTCGGCTGGGAGAGCGAGACCTATCAGCTGACCACCGAAGGCTATAAGAAAACCATCCGTGCCTTCTGCGCCGCCATGAACTTGGATCGCCCGGCGATCATGGGCTGCTCCATGGGGGGGCGCGTGGTGCTGCATCTGGCGCTCGATCACGCTGAAGAGTTCCGCGCTGTTATCGCGCTCGAGGGCGCGGACCGCCTGCAGCCCTACTATGACACAAGCTGGCTCAATCGCCCCGACGTGCACGGCGGCAAGGTCTGTGCGGGTTTCGTGTCGGGCCAGGTTGCCCCGCAAAGCCCCGGTGAATACCGCTGGGAAACACTTTGGGCTTATATGCAATCGGGGCCGGGTATATTCGGTGGTGATTTGTATTTCTACTGGCAGGACGGCCACTTCGATGATCGCTCGCACTTGATCGACACATCGAAATGCCCGGTCTATCTGCTGTCCGGCGAATACGATAGCTCCTGCACGCCGGAACGGTCCCAGGCCACGCATGAACGCATCAAGGGCTCCCAACTCAACGTTATGGAAGGTATCGGGCATTTTCCCATGTCGGAGAACCCAAGCCTGTTCCGGAGCCACATCTTGCCGGTCTTGGATGAGATCAGGGGTTAAGCCCAACCACCGGCTATCGGCACCACATGGCCGGTGATGAAGCCGCAGCGGTTCGATGCGAAGAACGCGATGGTTTCCGCCACTTCTTCGGGCTTGCCCAAGCGCTTGGGCAAGCCCGAAGAAGTGGCGGAAACCATCGCGTTCTTCGCATCGAACCGCTGCG
>JABIPG010000267.1 GCA_018698795.1 Rhodospirillaceae bacterium | reverse complement strand
TGAACCGGCTCTCAGCACCCCGGCCGTTTCTTCACGAATCCGTACCCGAAGGTAGCGTCTTTGCCGCGGCTGCCCAAATCGTCGGCCTCTTTGCCCAACGACTTCCGGATGGCGGAATCGCGACGACTTCCACCCGCTGCAATATCGGCGGCAATCATCGCCGTGATGTAGGGTGATGCGAACGAAGTGCCGGTCATCAGTTTGGCGCCACCGGGCACGGCAGCATAGATTTTTACCCCCGGTGCGGCGAAATCGATGTAGTCGCCGGTATTGGCGTAGCTGTAGATTTTCTTCGATGTACTGACCGCCGTGACCGCGATCACGTGCTTGTAAGCCGCCGGATAGGCTGGCCGGTCAGCGCGCCCCCAGTTGCCGGCCGCAGCGATCAACACAAGGCCGATCTTTCTGGCCTTATCGAACGCCAGGCGCAGCGTTTTGTTGTCAGTGCCGGCGACGCTCAGGTTGATGGCGTGAACGCGTGATTTAGCCAACCAGTTAAGCGATTTGAGCAACCCCATCGCCGTCCCGACCTTGCGACCGTCCTTGGCTGTCTGAAACATGCTGGCGGCCAACAGTTCGGCGCCGGGCAACAATCCGCCCCATTTCGATTTGCCGACCAGCATGGCGGCTACCGCCGTGCCGTGGATTTTGGGTCCCGGGCGGGCGCCCTTGGCATGAAAGGAACGGAATTTGACTCGTTGCCCCTTCAAGGCCGAGTGGGTGGTATCGACCCCGGAATCGATCTGCCCCAGTTTGATACCGCTCCCGCATGAGGATGGCGCCAGCGGCCAGCCCATGGCGCCGCGCGCATGCATGACCTTGCGCGCCTGGGCTTCAAACCGATGATTGGCGTCAACCGTCGCACCGGGAAAGCGGCCCGAAAGCTCACGCTGTGCTTCAGGTACGGAGCGCCCTCGCGGAATTTGCACACGATACACGGTCAACCCCAGGCCTTGCAGGTTGGAACCTTCCAGAACCCGGTAACCCATGCCTGAAATGACATCAGTGAAGCCGGCGGGTGCGTTAAGGACCACCAACTCACCAGGCTGGAAATGATTGACGGGATCGCTCGGATCATTAGTGAAGTTGAGCTGTTGCTTGCCCTTTCCCAGCGCCTTGCCTTTGAACTCTTGCGAGCGCACCTTGGCCTTGCCGGATTTGTCATATTCCAGCACTTTGGTACCTGCCGTGGCGCTCGAAAGCGTACCGGCAGTGAACAGCGCTGTGCAGACAATGATAGGAAGTCGATAGTTCATGACCCATCCGATTGCGGTCGATTGCGGTCGATTGCGGCTAAGTTACGGAAATTGTAGCGTGAATCTCGAACAATCACCACCACATGTAAATGGATATGCCTGACGGACGCGAACACATCACCGTGAAAGCCCTCTCGTCGTTGTCCGATGTGACGGCGGCGGCGTGGGATTCGTGTGCCGGAAATGACAACCCATTCGTCAGCCATGCTTTCCTTTCAGCGCTCGAAGATAGTGGCTCAGCCACAGCGGAAACCGGCTGGATGGCGCAGCATCTGGTCATTGAGGATGGTGCCGGTGGGCTCCTGGCCGTAGCGCCGCTTTACCTTAAAACCCACTCCTACGGCGAGTATGTGTTCGACTGGGGTTGGGCTGACGCCTACGAGCGTGCCGGCGGGCACTACTATCCGAAACTGCAATGCTCAGTACCGTTTACGCCGGCCACGGGCCCTAGGCTTCTGGTCCGCGCTGACGCCGCGGAGACGCAAGGCCATGACCTGCGCCGAACACTTTGCGCCGCCATGGTGCAACTCGCTGATAAATTGGAGGTCTCATCGCTGCATATCACCTTCCCCGAACAACCCGAGTGGGAAATGATGGGTGAGATGGGATTCTTGCAGCGCGTCGGTCAGCAGTTCCATTGGCAAAACCAAGGCTATGAATCCTTCGACGACTTTCTAGGTGCGCTGGCATCGCGCAAACGCAAGCAACTGCGCAAGGAGCGCCAAAAGGTGAGCGATACCGGCCTCACCTTCCGAGCCCTTCGTGGTGCCGATATCACCGAGGCGCATTGGCAGGCCTTCTATCGTTTCTATCGCAACACCGTCGACAAAAAGTGGGGCTCCAACTATCTGACGCGCACGTTTTTTCCGTTGCTGAGCGAACGCTTGGGCGATGCGGTAGTGTTGATTGTTGCCGAAGACGGGGGCCGCGTCGTCGCCGGTGCGCTGAACCTTGTCGGCGGCGACACCATTTACGGACGCAACTGGGGCTGCGATGGCCACTACAAGTTTTTGCATTTCGAGACTTGCTACTATCAAGCCATCGAATTCGCCATTCAGCACGGCTTGAAGTGGGTCGAGGCCGGCGCGCAGGGCACGCACAAGATCCAGCGCGGCTATCTGCCAACGCCAACCTACAGCGCGCACTGGATTGCCGATGATGCCTTCAGGAATGCCGTAGCGCGTTTTCTGGGCGAAGAAAAACAAGCCCTGGCCCATGAGATGGCGGCCCTTGCCGGCCACTCGCCCTACCGCAACGCAGAGGATTGAACACCATGCCCGAACATCGCATTGCCGAATATCGCATTGCCGAACTCCGACGCCGTATGGCGGACGAAAACATCGATCTCTTCATCATCAACGACCCCGATTCCATCTACTATTTCGCCAATTTCTGGAACTATCTGGGTATGGAATTCGGTCGCGCCACGCTGGCAACCATTCCGCTCGACGGTGATCCCGTACTGATCGCGCCTGCCATGGAAACCGAAATGGCCAGCACCCTGACTAGCGTGGCGCGTGTTGAGCCCTGGTCGGACGGTGATGGCCGCGAGTGGCTCGACCCCTTGGTTGCCGAAATAGAGGCCGCCTGCGCCAAAACCGTGGCCCTGGAATGGGACAAAACCCACCCGCTGGTATTGCGCGCACTTTCGGACGCCCTACCCACCCTTAAGTTGATTGATGCCAGCCGCCTGACATCCGCCATGCGCATGGTCAAAACGGCCGATGAGATATCCATCATGCGCCAAGCGGGCCAAGTGGCGACCGCCATGGGCGATGCCGGCCGCAACGCCATCGGCGCGGGCGTACCGGAATACGAGGTCGCACTGGCCGTCAATGCCGCCGGTACGCGCAAGGCCGCGGAACTGTTGGGCAGCAGCCCTGAAACACACATGATGTCACCCAACATCTTCAATCTGCAAATCCTGCAATCGGGCCATCATACGTGCATGGTGCATGGCCGACCGACGACCCGGGAAATCCAACACGGTGATCCGGTGTATCTGTGTTTTTGCGGCATTGCCAACTTCCGGCAGTTCAAGTTGGGTTTTGATCGGCAGTATTTCGTCGGCAGCGTGAGCGACGAGATGGCCCGAACCTACGAGACCACCATTGCGGCTCAAGCCGCCGCATTGGCCGAAATCCGCCCCGGCGCCATCGCCGAAGATATCAACGCCGCCGCCGAGGAGGTCTACCTGAGCGCCGGGTTCGGCCCGTCCTATCGGACCGGTCGCGGCATTGGTTATTCGTACCTTGAAGAACCACAACTCAAGCGCGGCGACCGCACACCTTTGCAAGCCGGCATGACCTTCGCGGTCGACGGCGGCATCACGGTGCCGGGCGCGTACGGCTCGCGGGTCGGCGATTCCATTGTCGTGACTGAGACCGGTTATGAGCAGCTGACCGTATCGCCTAGCGGCTTGACTCTTCTTTAACCAAAGCCCCCTACCCTAGGTGTATGCGTATCACCGCCATCATCGTCGCCGTGGCCGCCATTGGGGGTCTCATGATTGACGGATCACCGGCCCGCGCCGGTGCACCGCAGTGCGCGCGCATGTACGCACAAGGCCATAGCGAAATCGTCATCAATACCTGCACTGTCTGTCGTCGGGTCGCAGTGCAGCGACGACGTATCGGCGGACGAGGCGCGCCCGTGATGCGCACCTATGACCTGCAGCCCGGCACCAAGTTTCCGTTACCGTTCAAAGGTCCCGGGCGCTCACGCGTGACCAGTGATGTGCCTTGCCGTGACGAGGCCGGCGGCGGGCGCGATATCCTCAACCCAGGCAAGGGCCGGCGCACGGAGGTCCAAAAAGCCTGCGTGTCTTTGGTCAATACCGGCAAAGGCGGGGTCATGCTGGTCAACCAATGCGGCGAATGTCGGGCAGCTGCGGTTGCGCGCTATTCAAGCTCAGGCAACGCCTTGGGCCGTCAGTTCTATAAACTGGGGCCACGCAGTAATGTACCGGTCTCGGCCAAAGGGGCAGCCAGCGTCGGCTATCTTACCGACATCGCCTGCCCGTCTTAGAGCCCCCTACTCGATCAATGCCGGCGCCTTACCGGGTTTACGCTTCACCGGCAGGTTGGTGCCTTCGGGGTAGTCGAAGACGATCTTGCCATCCTCAACCTTAACCACCACGACACCGCCCTTGGTCAGCTTGCCGAACAGTAATTCCTCGGCCAGTCCCTTCTTGATCTTTTCTTGGATTACACGGGCCAGCGGGCGGGCGCCGAATTTTTGATCGTAGCCCTTCTTAGCCAGCCATTCACGCGCGCCGTCAGTCAGTTCGATCATCACGCCGCGGTCGTCCAACTGGGCTTCCAACTCAATAATGAACTTATCCACCACCTTGGTTACCACCTCGGGCGGCAGCGAGTTGAACGGGATCACCGAATCCAAGCGGTTGCGGAATTCCGGCGTGAACAGTTTTTCAACGGCTTCCATATCCTCACCGATACGCATCTCGCGCTCGAAGCCCATGGGCGGCTTGGCCATGTCCGATGCGCCGGCATTGGTGGTCATGATCAAGATAACGTTGCGGAAATCGATGGACTTGCCGTTGTGATCGGTGAGCTTACCGTGATCCATGACCTGCAACAGGATATTGAACAGATCAGGGTGCGCCTTCTCAATCTCATCGAGCAGCAGCACAGAGTGCGGCTGATGATCGATGGCATCGGTCAGCAGCCCACCCTGGTCAAAGCCCACGTAGCCCGGAGGTGCGCCGATCAGCCGCGACACGGAATGGCGCTCCATGTATTCTGACATATCGAAGCGCACCAACTCGACGCCCATAATATGCGCCAGTTGCTTGGCGACCTCGGTCTTGCCGACGCCCGTCGGGCCGGAGAACAGATAGCTGCCCACCGGCTTTTCGGGCTCACGCAGACCGGCACGGGCCAGCTTGATCGCGCTGGCCAACGAGCTGATCGCCTTGTCCTGGCCGAAGACGACGGTTTTCAAATCGCGCTCCAGGCTGGCAAGCGCTGCGCGGTCGTCGCGCGACACGCTTTTGGGCGGAATGCGCGCAATCATCGCAACCACATCTTCGACGTCGCGCACCGAGACGGTCTTCTTGCGCTTGTGCTCGGGCAGCAGCATACGCGACGCACCGACCTCGTCGATGACGTCGAGCGCCTTATCGGGCAGTTTGCGATCCGTGATGTAACGCGCCGCCAACTCCACCGCCGTTTTCAGCGAATCGTTGGTGTAGCGCACCTTGTGATGCTCTTCGTAATAGGGCTTGAGGCCTTTCAGAATTTTGATCGTATCGTCGATGGAAGGCTCGTAGACATCGATCTTCTGGAAACGCCGCACCAGAGCGCGGTCTTTCTCGAAATAACCTCTGTATTCCTTGTAGGTGGTCGAGCCCATGCAACGGAGCGCGCCTGATTGCAGGGCCGGCTTGAGGATGTTCGACGCATCCATCGATCCGCCAGACGTCGCGCCAGCACCGATCACAGTGTGGATCTCATCAATGAACAGAACGGCATGCGGCAGGTTCTCAAGCTCGGTCATGACGTTCTTCAGCCGTTCTTCGAAGTCGCCCCGGTAGCGCGTACCGGCCAGCAGTGCACCCATATCGAGCGCATATATAACAGCGTCTTCCAACACTTCCGGCACATCGCCTTCGACGATGCGTTTCGCTAGGCCCTCGGCCAAGGCGGTTTTGCCAACACCCGGGTCGCCAACGTAGAGCGGATTGTTTTTGTTGCGCCGGCATAGCACTTGGATGGTGCGGTCGATTTCAGCTTGGCGGCCAATCAGCGGATCGATCCGGCCCTCGGCGGCCTTCTCATTCAAATTGACGCAATAGGCTTCAAGCGCGTCCTCGCCCTTGCGGACGACCTTTTCTTCATCCATTTCCTCGTCGGCGCCGTGCACCGTGCGCGCGCGTTCCTCGCCGGCCACCTTGGCAATACCGTGTGAAATATAGTTGACCGCGTCCAGGCGCGACATTTCCTGCAACTGCAAAAAATAGACGGCATGAGATTCGCGTTCGGAAAACACAGCGACCAGCACATTAGCGCCGGTCACTTCCTCGCGCCCCGAAGACTGCACGTGGATCACGGCGCGTTGGATCACGCGCTGGAAACCAGCCGTCGGTTTGGGCTCTATTTCTTGCGGCGAGCGCAAATCATCCAATTCGGTATCAAGGAAACCGGTGACGTCTTCCGTCAGGCGTTCGATATCAACACCACAGGCCTTCATCACCGATTGCGCGTCCTGGTCTTCCACCAATGCCAAAAGAAGACGCTCCAGCGTGGCGAATTCGTGGTGACGTTCGGTGGCCAAAGACAAGGCCCGATGCAGCGTGTGCTCCAGGTTACGAGATAGCACGTTCAGTTCTCCTCGTTATCGCTACCATCTTTCTCGATGGTGCATTGCAGGGGATGCTGGTTCTCTTTGGCTAGGTCCATCACTTGTGTGACCTTGGTTTCAGCAACTTCGTAGGTATAGACGCCGCAGATGCCGACACCGCGTTGGTGGACATGCAGCATGATCTGCGTCGCACGGTCGCCCGACATACTGAAGAACCGTTGCAGCACATAGACGACGAACTCCATCGGCGTGTAGTCGTCGTTCAGCATCAGCACCTTGTACATGGACGGGCGCTTGGTTATGGGCCGCGTTTTTAGTGCAACGCCGGTGTTGGTGCCGTTATCATCGCCGTCACCGTCATCAATTCGCGCCGGGGGCTTTGGGGGTTGCCCATTTGGATTATCGGGACCGCTCATGGTTCTCCAGTCTAAACTGTCATGCCAAATTCGCATCCTCTATAATATGGGATGTTTGGGCCTGCGCAAAACCCCCAAGCGTGGATTTCCCGATAAGAATCTAAAAATGCGCCTGAATATGCCTGTATGCCTCTAATCGAGCGTATCTGGATGAAACAGCCGTTCGGGCCGTATCTCCTTGGGCGCCAAGTGCTGGGCGAGAGAATAGCGGCAAAGTGCGTCCAAGTCGGCGCTGTTGGCCGACACGCCGTAAGGCCAGAAATCGCCCCCCATAAGGGCGCGGGTTTCCTCCCACTCCGTCGCCAACCAAGGCAGATGGATACGATTCGCCGATGCCGTCGCCGTCGCCTGCAACTCGTCCATAGCGATCCGGCGGGCCTCGCAAAAAGCCTCATAAACCGCCAACGCCAGCCCGGGATGGGCGTCAGCCAAACTGCGGCGGATACCGATCATATGCATGATCGGAAAAATTCCAGTGCGGCGATAGTAATCCCGCTCTGCTGCTTTGGGATCATCAAATAACCGCGCTACCGTGTGATCCCCGTCGGTGAAAGCGCTCGGCGGGCTGGGTGCGATAACGGCGTCCAACTCGCCCGATACCAAAAGCTCGTTCAGAGTTTTGTCTTCGGCAATCGGCGCCACGTCCATATGGGCCGGCAATTTGAGTGCCAGACGTTCCTTCCGGCCGGGCTCGTTGGTGCCGCCGGTCCGGTATCGAAGCGTGTCCGGATCAACGCCGAAATCGTCCGCCAACAAGCCTCGCGCCCACAATGCCATGGTCATCTGGTATTCGGGTACGCCGACGCGTTTACCCTCCAGGTCTTTGGGCGACGCAATACCGGCGTCAGTACGAACATAGAAACCGCCATGGCGAAACGCGCGCGACACGAATGCCGGCAGTGCCACGTAGGCACACTGCCCCCGCGCCACTTGCATGACGTAGCTGGATGCGGAAAGTTCGGAAATATCGGCGGGGGCCTCGCTAAAGGCACGAGCGAAAGTTTGTGTCGGATACTGGACGTGGCAATCAAGCTCGACGCCAGCAATAGTGACGCGCCCGTCCAGCAATGGTTGCACGCGGTCATAGTTCCAGCAGGTTAAACTCAAGCGTATCACAATGCCTGAAATTGGCCGAAATGACGTAAAAAGACAAACGCCCAGTGGGGGGAGGACCCACTGGGCGTTCTATCTGGCTGCCCAATCCGTTGGGGGGGGATAGAAGGTTAGGCAGCAAGCTCTTTGGTGAATTTCTCAACCGTCAGATTGACGCGCTTGGTAATCGGCGCGGAAGCGTCTTCAGCCAATTTCACCGTCAGGTCGGTGATCTTACGGCTTTCAGAAACGGCCTTCTCGTAATTGGCTTTCACCATGTCGTTCTGGATCGCAACGGCGTCTTGGACGTTCGTGCAGCCGAAGACTTTCTTGGTCACAGCGGCATTCTCTTCCAAAGTCGCCTGGGCGATGGCGAAGATCTGCTGGTTCAGGTCTTGCACGCCTTTGACGAACAATGCGTTGGCCTGGACCATGGCGTCGACGTTCTCTTTGCCGAACGCGATCACGTCTTCGTAGTTCTTGAAAGCATCGGAACCGGCTTTGACAGCGGCTGCAACCTGCTCTTGGCTGACGGCAACAGCCTTTTCAACGCCATTGGTGGCCGCTTCGGTGCTGGCCTTAACAACAGTTTCGACGGTTTCCTTACCGGCGGCGACAGCGGCTTCCACGGTTTCAGTGGCTTTTACAGCGGCTTTCGGCGCGGCTTTTTTAGTGGCGGTCATTTCAAATCTCCATCTCGAAACCCCAGGGACGGGGGGTTTGAATTCCTATGCTGCGGCGCAGCATTGATAATCGAAATATAATCTGATTTTTCCTCCCGTCAATGATTTTATTTGTGCAGCGCACCATTTTTTTATTGAGTTTTTTCAATACCTAATGGGCCAATTAAAAATTATTTATCTAATCTACTGGCGTTATTTGTGCGCCGCGTCATTTCCTTCTTCACTTCCGGTTCTTTGGCAGTCTTTATCGAGCCAGAATGATGGTTAACGGTTTTTTCATCGTCGTCGCGCTATCAAGACATTGATTCGGCAGCAAAATTTGTGCAGACGCGAGTCGCAATTCATGTTTTAATTCCGGCCACCATGAAGCCGGAGTGCTACGAGGGGACGTGGACTTGAGGACAGATCAATACCGGAGTCGCACAGCAGACGTGAGTTTGGGCCGATTGGCATGCCTAGCGCCAGCGGCCCTGCTGGCATTTTTCGTATGCATCTATCCCATAAAAACCGTCCATGCCGGCTATTCCAGCATCGTCGTTGACGCTGATAGCGGTCGAATTCTGCACGCCACTAATGCCGATACCCGGAATTATCCGGCTTCACTGACCAAAATGATGACGCTCTACATGGTGTTCGAGGCCCTCGATGTTGGCAAATGGACGCTCGCTACCAAGCTTAAAGTTTCATCACGCGCGGCGCGCCAGCCCGCATCACGCCTCGGTCTCAAACGCGGCCAAACCATCACGGTCAAAAACGCCATCCTCGCGCTGGTCACAAAATCCGCCAACGATGTCGCCACCACGATTGCCGAAAATCTGGGCAAGAGCGAACGCGATTTTGCCATGATGATGACAGCCATGGCGAGACGCCTGAACATGACCCGCACAACGTTCCGCAATGCGTCGGGATTGCCGAACCGCGGACAAATGAGCACCGCGCGCGATATGGCGCGTCTGGCGCGCGCCTTGCAGGAGCGCCACCAGCGATTTTATCACTACTTCAGCACCAAAAAATTCCGCTACGCTGGCCGCAACTACAAGAACCACAACAAGCTGTTGACCACCTACGAAGGTGTTGACGGCATCAAGACCGGCTATATCCGCGCCGCCGGCTACAATCTCGTGGCTTCGGCACGGCGCGGAAAAACCAGGTTGATCGGCGTGGTGTTCGGCGGGCGTGATTCGAAACAGCGCAACCGCATCATGACCAAACTATTGAACAAGGGCTTCGCCATCACTGATGGCCGTCGCGCGCCCTCCAAGGCCATGGCCAAGGCAGCACCGATGAAAGCTGCGCCGAAAACCAGCACCACACGTAAAACGCCGCGCTCTAAAGGCACATGGGGCGTTCAGGTGGGTGCTTATGCGAAGTACGGCCAAGCCTATAAATCAGCAAACGACGCCCAGGATATGGCAAAGCGCTATCTCGCCGCCGGCACCGTCAAAGTCGTGCCGTTGCGCACACGGCGCGGCAAAACGCTCTACCGAGCCCGCATTCACGGCCTCGGCAAGCGGACCGCCTATGCAGCGTGTAAGGCGTTGGAGAAACAGTCCCGCGATTGTATGGAACTCAGGGTCGGAAGCGTACAGCTCGCCTCAAACATGCGCTGAGGCCTCTCGCTTTTTTTAATCTACAATACCGGTGGCTCGATGCCGCTTTCGCGCAGCTGCGAGTCCAACGCAGCTTTCAAACGGCCTAGCCCCTCGTCTGATGTCGATTCACAACGCGCCACCAATACAGCCTGGGTATTGGATGCCCGAAGCAGCCACCAGCCGTCGTCGGTCTCGACACGCACACCATCGATATCGTTGACCCGGCTGCCGGCCACTGATTGCAGGCGTTCGCGGACCTCTTCAATAACCTGAAACTTGCGCTCTTCGGCACAGTCGAAGCGCAGCTCGGGCGTGTTGATATAGGGCGGCAGGGAGTCGCGGATATCCGCCAGGCTTTCGTCGCCCCCCGCCAACACGGATAACAACCGAATGGCGCTGTATACCGCATCGTCGTAACCGTAATAGCGATGCTTGAAGAAGATATGCGCACTCATCTCGCCGGCCAAAGGCGCGCCCGTTTCAGCGAGTTTGCTTTTCAAATGCGAATGCCCGGTCTTCCACAATAGCGGCTTGCCGCCGAGGCGCGTGATTTCATCTTGGAAGACTTGGCTGGCTTTGACGTCGGCAATGATCGTCGCGCCGGGCTGATCAGCCAACACGTCACGCGCCAAAATCACCAAAAGTTGGTCTCCCCATAGCACCCTGCCCTGACCGTCAACAACGCCGATCCGGTCGCCGTCGCCATCAAAACCAATACCTAAGTCGCACTCTTTTTCCGCGACCAGAGCTTTCAATTGATCCAGGTTCGCTTCGACGGTCGGGTCCGGATGATGGCTTGGGAATGTCCCGTCGATTTCGCCATTGATAACGAAATGCTCACCCGGCAATTGCGCGACCAAGCGTTCCGTGACCTCACCGGCAGCACCGTTGGCTGGGTCCCAGGCCACTTTGAGCGGTCGATCACCAGAATAGTCTCTCAACATGCGGGCAACATATAACTCGCGGATATCGTGGCTTTCCGCTCGCCCTTCGCCGGTTGCAAAATCACCGGCGGCAGCGCGGCGACCCAATTGTTGAATATCGTCGCCAAAGAACGCCCGGCCCTGGAACGTCATTTTAATGCCGTTGTATTCGGGCGGGTTGTGCGAACCGGTGATCATCATGCCGGCATCGGCTTCGAAATGATGAATGCCGAAGTACGACATGGGGCTCGGGCCGCGCCCGACGCGCAAAACCGTTAAGCCGCACGACATCAACCCCTCGCTGGCCGCGGCTTCCAATTCAGGCGAGTGCAAACGTCCATCGTACCCAAGTGCGATGCGGTTGCCGCCAGCCTCAACCAGCATTGAGCCATAGGCCCGCGCAATCGCCGCGACATCTTCCGGGTTTAACGTCTCACCGACGATGCCGCGGATATCGTACTCACGCAGGATTGTCGGATGCAGGTCGCGTCCGGCGCTCATGCAGGCGCACTCAGAGTCGCAGGGCGACCGATGCTGACGTAGTGGAAACCGGCCTGCGCCATTTCGTCAGGGTTGTAGATGTTGCGAAGATCAATCATCACCGGCTCACTCAATAGATCCTTCATCCGATCCAAATCCAGAGCGCGGAACTGGTTCCACTCTGTAACGATCGCCACCGCATCGGCGTCGGTCATGGCATCATAAGCGTCTTCACACCAAATCACGCCGTCCATCATCTCTTTGGCTTCGGTCATGCCTTCCGGGTCGTAGGCGCGAACATCGGCGCCCGCCGCCTGCAAACCGGCAACGATTTCAATACTGGGGGAATCGCGCATGTCGTCCGTGTTGGGTTTAAAGGTGACGCCCAATATGGCGATGGTTTTCCCGCTCACGTCGTCGCCGCACCCGGCAATGATCTTCTCCGCCATCTGGTGCTTGCGCTTGGCATTGACGTCGACAACTGTCTCGATGATGCGCAACGGGCGGCCCACTTCCTCAGCAGTCCGCACCAACGCCAGCGTATCTTTAGGAAAGCATGAGCCGCCGTAGCCCGGCCCCGCATGGAGGAATTTCCGACCGATGCGTCCGTCCAAGCCGATGCCTCGCGCCACATCCTGCACATCCGCATCAACAACTTCGCACAGATCCGCGATCTCGTTGATGAAAGTGATCTTCGCCGCCAGAAAGGTATTGGCGGCATATTTGATCAGCTCGGAGGTTTGGCGCGACGTAAACACAATGGGCGTCTCGAACAAATACAGCGGTCGATAGAGCTCCCGCATCACCTCTTCGGCGCGTTCACTTTTGGTGCCGATCACCACGCGGTCGGGCCGCATGAAGTCTTCAATGGCCGAGCCCTCGCGTAAAAACTCCGGGTTCGACACAACATCGCAATCGGCATCCGGTCGGGTCTCGGCAATAATCCGCTCAACTTCGCGACCGGTCCCGACAGGCACCGTCGATTTGGTAACGACGACAGTATATCCCTGGACGGCTGCGGCGATCTCCTTCGCAGCGCCATAGACGTAGGAAAGGTCAGCATGCCCATCACCGCGTCGGCTCGGCGTACCGACAGCGATAAACACCGCATCCGCACTGGCTACGGCCGTCGCCAGATCGGTGGTAAAACTCAGCCGCCCCGCATCGACGTTCTTTTTAACGAGATTTTCAAGACCGGGCTCATAAATGGGCATCCGACCGGCTTCGAGCATTTCGATTTTCGAGCTGTCCTTATCGACGCAAACGACATCGACGCCGAATTCGGAAAAACAGGCCCCGGATACGAGTCCAACGTAACCGGTGCCAATCATGGCAATTCTCATGGATCCAATGTCTCCTGAAATAAGGCCGGGGCCTTTAGATAATCTCTCTCAAAACCTCACGGATATCGCCGCGCAAATCATCGCGCGCAGCAGCGAAGGCCACATTCGCGGCGACGAAACCCAGCTTAGTACCGCAATCGAACCGCCGCCCTTCGAACCGCAAACCGTGGAACGGAATATCGCCTACGGTTTTGGCCATGGCGTCAGTGAGCTGAATTTCCCCACCAGCGCCCGTCTCGTGCTTGTCCAAGTGCTCAAACACTTCGGGCTGCAAAATATAACGACCGATGATCGATAGCGTTGATGGAGCGTCCGCAGGCTTCGGCTTTTCCACCAACCCTTTTGCGCGGACCAGCCGCCCATCATCATCGGCGACGTCCAAGATACCGTAGCGGTCCGTTTGTTCACGCGGCACGTCCTCAACGGCGACAATATTGCCACCGACTTCCTCATACGCCGCGACCATTTGCTTCAAACATCCCGGCCCGGCCTGGATCAAATCATCGGGCAACACCACCGCGAAAGGGTCTCCGGCAATGAATTGCCGGGCACACCAAACCGCATGCCCAAGCCCCAAGGGCCGGCGCTGACGCGTATAGGAAAGCTTGCCCGGGTCAGGCGCCACGCGCTCCACCGCTTCGAGCTCAGCTTCCTTACCGCGCTCGGTCAGGATAGCTTCCAACTCGTAGGCATGGTCGAAATGATCTTCCATCAGATGTTTGCCGCGCCCCGTAACCAGCACGAACTCCTCAATACCGGCCTCCATCGCCTCTTCGACCGCATATTGAATCAGCGGCTTGTCGACAATGGTCAACATTTCCTTGGGCATCACTTTGGTGGCGGGCAGAAAACGCGTGCCCAGCCCGGCGACCGGGAAAACAGCTTTACGAATGGGTTGGACCATTTGGCGACCCTTTGGAATTAATTCGCGCCGGCGAAACGCCGAATCTCGGGCCTTTGTGCCACAGCCCGTCGGAGGCCGCAATATACGGGTATTGCAACCGTTTTCCCGCGCTAAAACACTGATCAGGCGGAAGTATTTCCCGCTTCCAAGAAAGCGATGTTCAAGTCCAGGCGTTCACCCAGCCACAACGGCGAATCGCGATGATCGATAACGTCGTCGCCGGTCTCGGGATGCACCAGTATCGTCAGGCCGTTACGGTTGAGCATCAGCCACGGAACGATTTTCGAAAACTGATCCGCCGCGAAGGCAATCTGATACATAGCCAACGGATGCGGCCCCACGGGCTCTTCGCGCCAACGCCCCAGCCTGACCTCGAAAGAAGCCTCAATGTCGTCGCGCAGTTTGGCCGCCACATCGCGCTCGGCGGAATCCCGATAATAAACATGGGCGTGATAGCCACGGATTTGAGCGGTGTCGGCCATTTTTAGTCTCCTAACAAGATGTCCTTGGCGCGGTTGATTTGCGCAGCAAGATAGTCGGAGCCACCGTGGTCAGGGTGCATCCCGGCAATCAGACGGCGGTGCGCTTCCTTGATATCGGTGTCGCTGGCGCCTTCTGCAAGTCCCAGAATTTGCAGCGCTTCGGCCCGGTCCATCGCCCCACCGCCGCCACCGGCGCCGTTGTTCGTCTGTCCGGATTGTGCCCGCTCACGCCAATCTGGATGTTCGCGGTCCAGGTACGCTTCGACCAGCCGCGCCGATTCTTCATCGTCGCCCCAGCATTCATTCAGCAAGGAAATCAGATCATCGAACGCCAGTGAGCCGACGTCACGACCGGCGTAATTTCCAGCGATGACCTCTCCACCCATACGCCCTGAATCGTGATCCAGTTCCATGCGCAGGAAACGAGTTTCAACTTGCGACGTTTCACCCGTTTGCGCCGAAGCGGTTCCAGCCTGCGCCATGCGCGAAAATGTTTTCGCCATGCGTGCCACACTGCGCGCACGCAAGAACCACGGCACCAGCGCCGGCAACGTCGCAATCGCCCAGCCCAACCGTCCGGTGGCCACGAAGAACAACGCTACCGCCGCCACCAGCCCGATCAGCCCCCACTTCAGCGCCTTGATTAGCGTGCGCGGGTCGGCCGCCGCATACCAGCGCCCAGCCAGCAATAGGCCGGCCAATAGGGCAACACCGAGGATCAGATAAGGCAGCACGTCGCCCCTACCCGCCCCGGTGCCGGGCCAATTGATCGGTCAGTTGCCGCACATCGCCGCCTTGGTGTTGTGAGTGATCCTTAAGCGCCATGAACCCACCGCTGGCATAAACCGCCACCGCACGGAGCAATTCCTTCAATGTTGCCGCTGACGACGCATCAAACCGAAAATAAGCACCACCGGAAAGCTTGGATATTTGCTGGAACGCGAAGGTCGCAATGGGGTCGGCACCCTCGTGGAACATGAAACAAGGTACGCCCAACAGTCCTAATTCACCGGCGACGGTTCCGACCGCGTCGATGTCTTCCTCAAAGCAATCACCCACATAAACCAGCGCATCTATCTTGCGGCGCTTTTGCTCATTTCGGGCATGCTTCAAAACCTTACCAACCTGAGTTGTGCCAGCCAGGCACGTGACCGACGTCATCAACCGCAACAACTCAGGTCCATTGCCGGTCCAGGGGCTGACCTTAAACTCACCAAACCCACGAAAGAACACCAACTGGATATCAAGCCCACCGAGCGCCGACGCAGCTTGGAACATTTCCGCCTGAATATGCGCCGCGTGGTCCCATGTGGGCTGCCGGCTGGCTGTCGCATCGAGCGCGAACAACAGCCGCCCGCCACTGCCTGGCGCTTTGCCACGCGGGATGGCGGCGGCCTTTTGCAAGAATGCATCGACGCTCGCCACGCTATCGCGAGATTGTTTGTCTGGAACTTTCGGAGACTTACTCATGATCAACAGATAGTAGCATGGGCAGCATCATGCCATGCAGATCCTTATCAATTGGTAGCGGCATTTTCGACCTGCGACAGGCCGATGGCGTTGACGATCGTGAACACCTCTTGGCGCGCAGCGTGGTGTGAGTGGCTAAGCGCGCGCGGTCCGGTGGCATCCTTCAAGTCCAGGATCGTCAGCCCGACCAGAAACAGCTCTCGGAAAATCACCCGTTCGCCCAGTCCCGGCACACTGCGAAACCGTATACGCTCCGCCAATTCCCGCACCAGGCGTTCAATCTCACGCTTGTTGTGGGCATCAAGGCTGGAAAGCCGATTGCGAATGACAATCCAATCGATGGTCCCGCCATCCCGGTCGGCGCGGACCTTTTTTTGCTCCCACACCATCTCGGCGTAATGGCTTGGCCCCATAATGGCAAAGCGCGTACCATCGACGTGTGCCAGCACATCAAAATCGACAAAGCTGTCGTTGATCGGCGTGATCAGCGTATCGGCGTAGGAATGCGCCAGACGAGACAACGCACTGGCGCTACCCGGCGTGTCGATGATCAACACGTCGTGATTGATCAGCGCGCCTTCGATCAACAAACGAAGACGCTGGAGTTCGGCATCCAATTCGGTTTGGCCGACGGCCTCTTTGGACGGATCGACGGTATAGTGATCGGGCATGCCGATATCGCGGCCCGCGGTTTTGATGTACTTTTCGCGGTTCGCGATATACCGGCTCAATGTGCCTTGGCGTGCGTCCACATCGATACTGGCCACCGTACGCCCCTGCTGCAGCAGCGCAACGATGACGTGCATAGCCGTGGTCGATTTTCCGCTGCCGCCTTTTTCGTTGCCAATAACGATAACGTGCGCGCGCCGGCCCGTGTCGCTGGGGTTCTTTTTCCCACCGAGACCGAACAAGCTCATCAGGCGGCCCTCACCCAAATCGCCGTGTCATGAAACACGCCACCGCCGTTCGGTGGCCCACGGTCGGCGCTGACCAACACATTAATACCCAGCCCTTCGCCGAAATCGGCCCCTGGCCAAATACCTTCAACGATGACGGTGTCGGCACGTTGGTCGTCAGTTGGGCTAACCGGTACGACGACGCTACCTTGCTCATTGCCCAACCGCACCTGGTCGCCTTCATCAAATCCCAACTGCTCACAGGTCTCACGCAGCATCAAGGCGCGCGGCGCACGCTCTTTGCTGCGGTTCGAAGGCATCTCATTGAAGGTCGAGTTGAGGAAACGCCGGGCTGGCGGCACCACAAGCCGGAACGGCTTTTCATCCGTCACCTCATCGATGTTGTTGAGATGGTCCGGGAGCTTCGGCATCACCGCATGGTCGGGACCGATTTCAGACCATTTGGGGGCGAAGCGGAACTTGCCGTCGGTAAAACCGAAACCTTTTTGAAAGTGCGCCTCTTCCCACGAAACGCCCATGTCGATCCACTTCATGTCGGCGGCTTCTTCAAAGCCCGGCAGGCCCGTGCGCGTCAAGCTGTCGTCGATCAATTCCTTCGCCGACATATAAAACGCCGGATGGTTGGAGCCCAACCGTTGCCCCAGCGCACAAATGACATCGTGGTTGGAGCGGCACTCGTCGAAGGGCTCAATCACCGCACGGTGCACTTGTAAGTACATATGCCCGCCGCCCCGGTAATAGTCCTCGTGCTCCAAAAACATCGTCGCCGGCAATACGATATCGGCATATTTCGCCGTCGTCGTCATGAACTGTTCGTGCACGCACAAGAACAAATCGTCGCGCGCCAGGCCCTTGACCACTGCATTGGTGTCGGGTGCCACGTCGGCGGGGTTGGTGTTCTGGATCAGCATGGCGGTGACCGGCGGCCCGCCCAATAGGCTCTGTTCGTCGCGGTTCAAGATCGGTCCGATGCGGCACATATCCAGCTGCCGGATGTCCGGGTCGCAAACATCGAGGCCCTTGATCAGGGTTTGGTCGATGTGGGCATAGAGCGCGCGATTGGTATGCAGCGCACCGCCGCCCTTGTGTTGCCAGGCACCGGTGACGGCAGGCAGACAACTGACGGCATGAATGTTGGCCGAGCCATTGCGGCTACGCGAAAACCCGTAGCCGACGCGGATAAAGCTGCGCTTGGTTTCACCATAAAGCCGGGCCAGTGAAACGATATCGTCGACCGGCACACCGCAAATAGGTGACGCCCATTCAGGTGAGCGGGCTTCCAGGTGGGTTTCCAGATCGGCCGGGAAATCCGTGAACTTTTCCAGATATTCGCGGTCGGCGAAACCTTCCTTGAACAGCACATGCATGATGGCGCACGCCAGCGCACCGTCGGTGCCTGGCCGCACGGGGATGAAGATATCGGCGGCTTCGGCGGTGGGCGTTTTGTAGACATCGACCACCACCAGCTTGGTGCCGCGCGCCTTCCGAGCTTTGGCCACGTGGGTCATGAAATTGACTTGGGTCGATACCGGGTTACCGCCCCAAACGATGATCAGGTCCGATTCCACCACTTCGCGTGGGTCAACACCGCGCACCAGCCCGCACCCGGCCTGCCAGCCGTTCGATGCCAGCGGCACGCAAATGGTCGGGTCCATGCCGGAATAGTTCATCGCATGGCGCAACCGCATGATGCCGTCGCGCTGTAGCAACCCCATGGTACCAGCGAAATCGTAGGGCCAGACGGTTTGCGGTCCATGCTTGTCAGCGGCGGCCTTGAAGGCGTCCGCGACCTCGTCGAGTGCCTCGTCCCATGATACTTCCGCGAACTTGCCCTCGCCCTTCGACCCAACCCGCTTCAAGGGTTTTCCCAGACGTTCCGGGTGGTGCACGCGCTCAGCGTACGCGGCCACTTTGGCGCAAACCACGCCCATGGTGTAATCGTTGTCTTTGGCGCCCCGCACCTTGCCGATGGTGTGGTCGTCCAGGCGCTCGACCTCCAGCGCGCAGGTGCTGGGACAATCGTGCGGACAGGCCGACGGCACGTAAGTTGACGTCATATGATTCAATGCAATGCCCTTCCCTTTGGATTGAATCTAACGCTAGGCGCTGAATGCGGCAAGAATTCGGTGATGTGCCGCTTGCCGGGACTGACGCCATGGGCAATCATCGCGCATGACAATATCACGTCTCGGCATCACATGGCAGCTCTCGGACTCGCATGGCTGGGGGGTATTTGGGCTCAATTTGGCGCTCAATTTAGTTCGCCGAGGTGAGCCGACACCCCTGTTGTTTACCGAACCGCTGTTGAGCGAGACCCCACCGGCGTTGCAGCCCTTCATCGACGAACAGCGCCAAGTGCAGGCGCAAGTCTTGGACCCGGCAGGCGGCAGTACGGTCAAGGTTGGCGGCGTTGTGGTGCTGCACGCACTGGCCAATAGTTTTCGTAGCCGCGATAACATTCGGGGCGGTACCGATATCGGTTTTATCTTTTACGAACACGGCGGCATCGACGCCGATGTGCAAGCCCGTGCCGCGGCCTATGACCGTATCTTGGCGGGATCATCATGGAACCGCGATTACGCCCGTGCGCACGGCATCGACAATATCGAGTTTGTGTCGCAAGGAATCGATACCGCCGTGTTCCATCCCGATCCATCGAGCGGCGCTTACCGTGACCGCTTCGCCATTTTTTCCGGTGGCAAACTGGAAATCCGCAAAGGCCAGGATTTGGTGCTGGCGGCATTCAAGATTTTCCATGCCCGCCACCCTGACGCCGTACTGGTGACCTCGTGGCGCAACGCCTGGCCGGAAAGCGCCAAAGGCATGAGTGCGTCGGTCCACATCGACCATGATCCCGAAACCCGCCCCGACGGCGAAGTCGATGTGCGCAGATGGGCAGCTGAAAACGGCGTCGCCGAAGACGCTTTTATCGATCTCGGTTGGGTGCCCAACACGCAGATGGCCGCGATCTTGCGCGACATGGACGTCGCCTTGTTTCCCAACCGCTGCGAAGGCGGCACCAATCTGGTTGCCATGGAGGCGATGGCCTGTGGGGTGGCGTGCATCCTGTCCGCCAACACCGGGCATCTGGATATCATTGCCGGCGACAATTGCTTCGAACTTGAAGATCAACGCCCCATTTCGCCTAACGGCAGCGAGACCGAGATGTGGCGCGAAAGCCAGGTCGATGAAATCGTCGCGCAATTGGAATCTGCCTATGGAGATCGTGATGCAGCAAATCGGCGAGGCGATACCGGGGCCGCCTTCATGAAAGATCTTTCTTGGGCAAACCAGACCGACCGCCTGCTTGGCGCCATCGCCGATTTGATTTAAAGCGACTGAACATCGTATCGTGCCCGCATGGACCAAGCCATGGCGCCACAGGAAAGAACGGAAGACGAGATGTTGGTCGCGGGTCTCCGCGCCAATGATCCCAATGCCTTTCGGCGACTGATCAGCACGCATGGTGGGCGCATGCGCGCCACCGCCATCTCCATCGTCGGTGAAAGTGACGCCAACGATTGCGTGCAGGAAGCCTTTCTGGCGGCCTTTCGCAAGATCGATACGTTTCAGGGCAATTCACAGCTGGCGACCTGGCTTCATCGTATTGTCGTCAATACGGCTCTGATGCATCGGCGCAAGCGCACACGGCAGGCCGAAGTATCCTTGGATGAATTGGCACCGATTTTCGATGCCACAGGTTGCCGCCTTGAGCCCACTTACAGTGCCTTGCACGAACCCGATTTGGCAGAACGCGCAGAAGTGCGCCAGGCGGTTCTGGATGCACTCAGCCAATTGCCCGAAGACGCGCGGAACATTTTTATTCTGCGGGACGTTGAAGGGTTAAGTACCGATCAAACCGCAGAAACTTTGGGTATCACCACCGGCGCGGCAAAGGTTCGTCTGCATCGCGCACGCGCCGCGCTAAAGCGCCTTTTGGAACCGGCGTTCGGCGCCAACACCGAGGTATCATCATGAAATCAATCAAGGCCGCCATGTCCCGAATGCCAATGATGATGACCTGCGGCGAGGTTGAAGAAACCCTGTTCGATTACGTCGAAGGCCGGCTAGCGCCCTATGCCCGTTGGAAGTTTGACCTGCACATCAAGATGTGCCGCGAATGCCAAGACTACCTGGCCGCCTATAAAAAAGCTTCGGCGCTCGGCGGCGAAATTTTGGGTCCCGCAGCCGCCCCCGCGCCCACCGACCTGCCTGATGATTTGGTCGAAGCCATCATCGCCGCCCGAGAAATGGATACCAGGTAGGTCTCGCCCCAAATCAATCCGCAACCAAATGGTCCGTAACCAAATGGCCCGTCCGTGCATCTAAGGATGACAGATGTGCTTTCACAGCCTTTGGATACAAGGGGGGACCGATCCATGACCCACACCATTAACGACTTCGCCGCCGCCATCATCACCTACGGTGCCGCCGCCATTATCTTTTTCGTGGCTCTCGTGCTCATCATCATCGCAGTGCTGTATATCGTCGATATCAGCCAAACCACCCACGCGATCCGCCGCAACTATCCGGTCATCGGTCGGCTGCGGTATTTCTTCGAACATATGGGGGGGTTTTTCCGCCAATACTTCTTTGCCATGGACCGCGAAGAAATGCCGTTCAACCGTGAACAACGCAGTTGGGCATACCGCGCGGCCAAGGGATTGGACAACACCGTCGCGTTCGGCTCCACCCGCGACTTGAAGCCGCGCGGCACGGTGCTGTTTGTCAATTGCCCGTTCCCAACGCTTGAGGACGACGCCGTCCCGCCCCGGCCCATCACCATCGGCCCCAATGCGGAACAACCGTTCACCACCAGTTCCATTTTTAATGTCTCGGGCATGAGCTACGGCGCCATCTCTAAGCCTGCCGTACTGGCGCTTTCCAACGGCGCGCGCATGGCCGGATGTTGGATGAACACCGGCGAAGGCGGTTTGTCGCCCTATCATCTAGAAGGCGGCGCCGATATCGTGTTCCAGATCGGCACCGCCAAATACGGCGTACGCGATGAAAACGGCAAGCTTTCGGATATCAAGCTCCGGGAAGTCGCGGCGCACGAGCAAGTAAGAATGTTCGAGATCAAACTCAGCCAAGGTGCCAAGCCAGGTAAGGGCGGCATTCTGCCAGGCGGCAAGGTGACGACTGAAATTGCCGCCATTCGCGGCATCCCCGAGGGTGAGGATTCTATCAGCCCGAACCGCCATCCCGATATCAACAGCGCTGGCCACATCTTGGATATGGTCGCTCGCATACGGCGCGTCACCGGCAAACCCGTGGGTTTCAAGGCGGTGATCGGCGCATACGGTTGGCTCGATAGCCTGTTCAAGGAAATCAACGAACGCGGGCCCGAGTCCGCGCCCGACTTCATCACCGTCGACAGCGCCGACGGCGGCACAGGGGCCGCTCCCATGAGCCTGATCGATTACATGGGACTACCGATCGCAGAAAGCCTGCCGATGGTCGTCGACAAGCTCTGCGCGCACGGGCTCCGAGAGCGAGTGAAGGTGATCGTGTCAGGTAAGATGATCACGCCATCCGACGTTGCCTGGGCGCTATGTTGCGGTGCGGATTTCACCGTATCTGCGCGCGGCTTCATGTTCGCCTTGGGCTGCATCCAAGCGCTCCAGTGCAATAAGAACACCTGTCCCACCGGCATCACCACCCATAACCCACGCCTCCAACACGGCCTAGACCCGACAGACAAGGCCGAGCGTGTAAAGAATTACGCACTCAACATGGAGCACGAGGTCGGCGTTATCGCGCACTCGTGCGGCGTACCGGAACCGCGCCGCTTAAAACGGTTCCATGCTAGAGTGGTCACCGATAAAGGTGGTTCGATCCCACTGAATGAGCTGTATCCCGGCGAAGCCCCGCATCCGCAAGCGGCCGAATAACAAGGAGCAAACCCCATGACGTCTTCAAAGAACAATCAACAGGTTTGGCACAAGGTCGCCGAACTGGGCGAACTGCCCGCCGGTCGCGTGACCACCGTATCCGCCGGCACCAAGACCCTGGCGCTTGTCCATTTCGCAGGCCAATACACGGCCATGGACAATGCCTGCCCGCACCAGGGCGGCCCCTTGGGCGAGGGCTCCATCGAGAGCGGCATCGACGGCGAATGCTGGTTGCGCTGCCCTTGGCACGGTTGGGATTTCGACCCACTGACCGGCAAACCGCCGGGCGGGCATGAAGATACAGGCCAGGAGATGTTCCCTGTCGAAGTCCGCGACGATGGCATCTACGTCGGCCTGCCCCAAGAGGCTGCACATGTCCGCACCGTCACCGATGTGATGGCCGAGACCATGACCAACTGGGGCGTGGATACGGTGTTCGGCATGGTCGGCCATTCCAACTTGGGCCTGGCCGATGCCATCCGCCTGCAAGAGGAAGCCGGAAACTTGAAATTCATCGGTATCCGCCATGAGGGTGCTGCGGCATTCGCGTGCTCCGGCTACGCCAAGCTGTCGGGCCGCCCGGCGGCCTGTCTGACCATTGCGGGGCCGGGCGCGACCAATCTGATGACTGGCTTGTGGGACGCCAAGGTCGACCGCGCGCCGGTGCTGGCGCTAACAGGCCAAGTCGATACGCAAGTGCTCGGGCCCGGCGCATTTCAGGAAATCGATCAAGCCTCGGCGTTTGAGGCCGTCGCCGCCTGGAGCCAAACCGTGCTGCACGATTCCAAACACGCCGAGCTGATGACGCTCGCCCTGAAACACGCGACGCTCCGGCGCGACGTGGCGCACTTGATCTTCCCAGACGAGGTGCAGGTACTGCCCGCCGCCGAAGGTGCCAAGCCATCAAGCCCGAAAGGCCGGATCAGTTCGTCGGATATCACGCCGCCGGCAAAGGCTGTCCGCGATGCCTGCCGCCTGATCGGCAAAGCCAAGCGCCCGGTGATCGTCGTTGGGTATGGTGCGCGCGACGGGATGGATGAGATCATCCGTCTAGCCGAACGCCTGCGCGCCCCCATTCTGACCACCTTCAAAGGCAAGGGACAAATATCGGATAAACACCCGCTGGCCGCAGGCGTACTGGGCCGCAGCGGAACACCCATCGCCAGCTGGTTTATGAACGAGGCTGATCTGTTGGTGGTGTTCGGCGCATCCTTTTCCAACCACACCGGCATTGAGCGCACCAAGAAAATCATCCAGGTGGACTTCGAACAAATGGCGCTCGGCAAGTTCCATCCTGTCGACGTGCCGGTATGGGGCGAGGTTGCTATTACTGCCGGGCTGTTGAAAAAGAACTTGGCCAAGGGAAGTCGCTTTGCCGATCAACGCCCCGAACTTGCTGCCCGCTGGAAGGCTTGGCGCGCGGAAAAGAAAAGCCGCGCCAGTGACAGCCGGGGCAAGGGCATCTCCTCGGCGGCGGTATTCGCTGCCCTCACCAAGGCTGCGCCCAAAGATGCCGTGATCGCTGTCGATGTGGGCAACAACGCCTACTCCTTCGGGCGTTATTTCGAGGTCGAACAGCAATCGGTGTTGATGTCGGGGTATCTGGGCTCCATTGGGTTCGCGTTCCCGGCCGCCATGGGTGCCTGGGCGGCGGCACCGGAGCGCAAGATCATCTCGATCTCCGGCGATGGCGGCTTCGGCCAGTATTTGGCGGAATTCACCACCGCCGTGAAGTATGGCATGAACATTACCCATGTTTTGCTCAACAACAGTGAGCTCGGTAAAATCTCCAAAGAGCAGCGTGCCGGCAATTGG